>CAZZGC010000036.1:0-18629 GCA_964653915.1 uncultured Thermodesulfovibrio sp. | reverse complement strand
CCGGCTGCGGGCCGTAACCGCCGAAAAAGAGCAACAGCAGAGTGCTTTCGTCATCGAATATCTGGACATTTTCAAAGGCAGTGTCCACCACATACAGATGGCCCTCTCTGTCGATCGCTATCCCCTTTGGTCTTGCAAGCCCACCGAGGGTATCTCCCTGATATCCGAATGATTTTACGAAAGTACCGTCCGGGGCGAACTTCTGTATTCTGAAGTTGAAGGCATCATTTACGTAAATGTATCCGTCACGGTCTACAATTACGTGAGTCGGCTTGAAGAGATCTCCTTCATCTTTGCCAGGTTTGCCTATCGTTTTTATAGTCTTTCCGGTATCTTTTGCGATTACTACAATTTGATGTTTCCCGAAATCGCAGACATAGATATCATTGTCATAAACCGCCACATCGGTAGGTTTCTCAAACTGTCCCTCTTCACCATAGGCCCTGACAAACTGCTCCCTGTTGTCAAAGACGAGAACCTGCTTTCGACCGAAGTCTGCAAGATAAATGTAGCCATCATCCGTAACCCATAATCCCGCAGGCTCAAATATCGCTCCCTCTTTTTCATCTCGTATATAATCGAATTTTTTGTTTTCCAGATCTAGAATCAGAATTTTTTTGTATGTCCTGTCAGAGACATAAATCTTGCCTTCTACCGACCCCATGTCATAAGGTCTTGCAACCTGTCGCATCAACTGCTTCTGACCCAGCAGGAACTCCGTGAACTTGTCAGGCTTTTTCCCTATATCGTCTTCTCCTGTAATGGCTGTCAGGAACTGAAGCTTGGGATATTGAGGCGGCATGGGATAGAATACGGTCTCTATCTTTTCTTTTTGTTGAGCGGCACATCCGGCAAAGATGATAATGATTGCAATAAATGCGATCGTATAAGTTGCTGCTCTGACAGTCAGAGAGCTGTGGTCCGGCCCGCCTGAACTGGCGGGCGGCCGATTATCGGGCTTTATCATCATGTTCCTCCTGAATATTAGTCGGGTTTTTTATTTTTTCTGCAGAGCTTTTCTTTTTCTTTAAATCTCTTTCCATGCTTTTTCGCAGTTCTCCCAGCGTGGCATCCTTCCCCGGGCGTGGAGAAGTCTTGATCATGTTGAATACCGGCTTGTATCTGTCATATTGAGCCAGTCTGTGACATGTGGGAGAACATTTGCCGCCTGTTTCAGTCATCTCAAAATTTATTGTCAACAGCCTGTTGCCGAACATGAAATTGTCCTTGATCAGTCTGTCATTAGCGGATTCATGCGGATTGTGGCATATGGTGCATACTCTGCCCTTGCTTTTGTTTACGTGCCTGAAATGGAGATTCAGATTACCGTTTCTGAAATTTGTTAATTCAAGGGTTCTCGGTTCGGTCAGTACCCTTTCAAACACCTTGTGACAGTGAAGGCAGAGTCCGTATGTTTCGAGCCTGAAAGAGGCATATATGCCGGAAGGATACCCGTATTTTAAATGTCTGTAATAGTCGCTCTGGTGAGCATCATGGCATGCGGTGCATCTGCCTTCTGCAAATGGTTTATGTTTCTTCTGCTCTTGCCCCTTTCTGATAACCTTTGTCGGAGTGCCTCTTACCTCTTCCGGCGTACCGAATTCCTCGCTGTGACACCGGGCGCATATGGGTCTTGTAATTTCAGGCATCTTTTTGAAGATATGCTTACCCCTGCTTTTGAATTCATGACATCGTATGCAGAAGAAACCGTTTACACCAACTGCATGTACAAATTTCTTTTTTCCTAAATTGCTGTGACATTCTGTCGATATACATGATGCGCCTTCATCGATGTTGACCGGCAATTGAGACGAGAGAGCATTTTTATTGTTTTTCTCTCCTGCATGGTCAACGGCTGTCGTTTTTTCAGCAGAGACCACGTTCGTATGCAGGCCAAAGAAGGAGACACACAGTACAAATATGACTAAGATCGCTCTTGCGAAGTCCTTCATGATACTGAAGATTATAATACAATCATTTTATGAAATACTATAAACAGATTATAATGTGATCAACAATACTGTTTATTCATAAGTTGCTTAATCTGTAGAAAGTCTTTAGCCTGCGTAATCAGAAAAAAAGGGTGGGGAGGGCCCCACCCTTTTTAATTTCGTGCTCTTTCAGCTCAGACCTTACTTAATGTGGCAGGTAAGGCAGAGACCGGAAGCGCTACCACCCTGGGCCACTGTCTGGGCAACCCTGAGCAGATGAGTGTTAGGTACTGATTCCTGATTGTGAACGTCATGACAGGATGAGCACTGAACTTTTCCAGCGTCCAGTACGTCGCTGATCGTTCCGCTGAGCCCCATGGCTGTGGTTGTAGGATCTTTCAGGTTGGGATCCTGGCCAGCGCCTGAACCGTTGTTGTAGACGATCGAGATCGGGTGAGTGCCCCTCATGTCGAGGTTGCCGCTTCCATCGGTAAAGCCAGGTACCTGGAAGCCGGAGTCATAGTCGCTGACGAAAATTGTGCCGCCTGCATACTTATCAAAGGTATCCAGACCGACTGTACCGTCGTGGCAACCAAGGCAGAGCTTTGAGATGCCGTCAGGCTGTGAGGAAACGGTGCCGTTCAGCGTGCTGCTCCAACTGGTGTCGTACATAGTGTAAGTTGATGTGCTTACACCGTGGTTCCACAGAAGTCCGTTGAGGTAGTACTGCGTGCCGAGACCATGATCATGAGGAACGTGGCATACACGGCAGATTTCCTGACGTGCATTCCATGACTCCGCGCCGGGCGCGCCAATACCGGCAGCTACGTCATCTGTGAAGTCATGCGGAGAGCCCACTATACCGGAGCCGTCTCCATTGGCCAGTGCGATGCTGGCCAGTCCGGCTGTCATTAGAACAGCCAGTGCGAGAATGAGTAATTTCTTCATTCCCTTCACCTCCTTAGAAAATTAGTAATTTGACAGCCTCTGCTGTCATCTGGGTACTATTGCGATGCGCTATCTCCAGTGCAAAACGCCACTCTGTATCGCATCTGTGTTTATACATTGCAAGACCTGTGCCAACGATTAAATACTTTAAAAATAGATGGTTATAGGAATGTCTGGCCGTTCCGGCTGCCATATTGGCACGATTCTCTTGTCAATGTGGCAAAGGGCTGGAAGAGCGGGAAATATGGCAAGAAGCAGATGGTAAGCAGTATACGGTGAGCAGGCAAAAGCAGCACCGCCGATATGTTAATATTAAACAGGATTCGAAATACTCATAATAAATGGTCAAGGAGAAAGGAATGAAACGTACTACTTCAGTTACCTTGTTGTTTCTGCTGATTCTGGTGTTGGGGATTGCGGGTTTTTCCTGCACGAAGCAGGAGAAAAAGCAGAAGATTCGTGGAGAATCCGTAGAGTACAGGGCGGATGGGGCGGTAATGAGGGGATACCTTGCCCGTACGGTTGAACGGCAGGGAACGCAGCCGGGGGTACTTGTGGTACATGAATGGTGGGGCATTAACAAACATGTAAGGGAGACCGCTGACAGGCTTGCGGAACTTGGATATGCTGCTCTTGCTGTTGATCTTTTTGGAGATGGGAAACAGGCTGAAAATTCAGAAGAGGCTTCTGAACTGGCACAGTCAATCAGCGGAGCAGGAGATCTTCGGCTGAAGAGGCTTAAAGCGGCAATAGATTTTCTTCGCTCACAGGATGGTGTGGATCCCAAAAAGATAGCGGCAGTTGGATACAGCTTTGGAGGCAATGTGGTCCTGCAATCAGCACTCGATGGATTGGATATAGACGGTGTGGTCAGTATTTACGGGGGATTTCTTGTGAAAGTTCCTGAAAGTTCAAAAGACGTCAGGGCACGTATTCTGATTATGCATGGTGAAAAAGACTGGTATGTTACTCCCCAGATGCTGACAGCATTCAGAATTGGGATGAAAGATGCCGGCATCAAATATGACTTTATTACTTACAAGGATGCAGAGCATGGCTTTGATAATAAGGAAAGTGATCAACTGGCCAAGAAATTCAAGGGTATGCACATTAAATACAATGAAGAAGCGGCGGAAAAATCGTGGGAAGACCTGAAGAGTTTTCTCAGTACGCTGTTTTATCAAGTATAAAAAGAGATTCAGTGTCCTGTCTCCGGGTTGACGGACGGGGATTTTTGTTGCAATATTTATTTAAAAAGGATTCAAGGGGGTTCGGATGAAAGCGGCGATTTTAAGCTTTATCTTACTGTTGTCAGCCATGTATTCTCCGGTCTTGGGTATGGTGGACTATGCTGCAGTTGATATGGGTACGCTTGGCGGTAACTGTGGAATTGCCTATGACATAAACGATGCCGGAAGGATAGTGGGCTGGTCCTACAGGGACGACACTTCCTACCAGGCGTTTCTGTTTAAGGGTAAAGATATGCGGGAGCTCTCCGGACTAAATGCCGTTAACAGCCAGATGCTTGCGATCAACAACTCTGGTAATATGGCGGGCTGGATGTTTGTGGACGCCAATGAACATGCTGTTTTAAAGGTGAACGGCAGCATTACCGATCTGGGGACATTGGGCGGCGACCGGAGCCGTGCGATGGGCATTAATGATATGGATCAGGCTGTTGGTTATTCTGAAACAGTTGACGGGAAGAGACATGCATTTCTTTACAGTAACGGAAAGATGGACGATCTGGGGACACTCGGGGGGGCGATGAGCGAAGCTCATGATATCAGCAACACAGGCATGGTTACGGGTGTCTCGGAGACCGGGGATGGGGAATATCATGCGTTTCTCTATCATGACGGAAAGATGACCGACCTCGGTACACTCGGTGGTTCATACAGCGAGGCATTTGGAATAAATAACTATGGTCAGGTGGTCGGATGCTCTGAAACCGAATCCGGCTATATCCATGCTTTTCTGTATTCAGGTGGGGTGATGAAGGATCTCGGCACCCTCGGTGGCTCAGAAAGCTGTGCCCGCTCTATCAACAATTACGGTGGAATTGCCGGCTATTCCGAAACAGATGGTAGCACGGAGGTTCACGCATTTGTTTACGTGAACGGCAGCATGAGTGACCTTGGCACGCTGTTCGGGTACAGGGAAAGCAGGGCCTTCGCGATAAATGACGACGGCAGGATCGTAGGCTGGTCAGATCATTATGTCCCAGGCTGGCGTCATGCCGTCATCTGGGAACCCGTTACGGAATAGTTGACATATTTCAATCGACTTCAGGCGGCCTCACATATATCCTTAATCTTGTTCAGCACCGTCTCGGCTTCTTTCACATTCAGTCTTTCTATCACGAGCTTGTCGGCAAGAACCCCAAGTACCTTGCCCGGCACGTCATACTGTATCTCGAAGGTCAGTTCGGTAGACGAATCATCGCCCTCGAACGTGTAGGTTTCTTTGATCGGAAAAGATCCTTCCATTTCCATGACACAACGGCTGTTTTTCTCCATTTCAGCTATCCTGCCTTTGCCGTCGTTGTTTATTCCGAGCATCCGGTAGGTCCATTCGAATGTTGTTCCAGAGACGGGTGGATTGTCCGAAATGTTCCTGACATCGATTAGACTTGTTACATAGGTAGTCCAGTTGTCGGGATTGGTCACAAAGTCAAAGACCTTTGACAACGGAGAGTTAATAGTTATGGATTTTTTGATCTGTGCCATATTCCTACCTCCCGTTCGGATTAATTTTTAAACGGCCATACATAAGATATCACGATTCGACAGGATAGTCCATAGCTATTTTTTGTCAATCCATTTTTTGTAAGTAGCGGATATATCGCTTGTTTTGATTAGGACATTACCGTTTTTCACCGTCGATTCGACAGGGATTGGATTACATCCTCCTGTTATGCCGAGTGAATCCACGGGGATGGGCGTTCCGCAGTATTTACAGATGAGGTGCTTGCCTCTCTGTAGATATCCCCACGGCGGGCATATCTCACAGGCATCAAGAGCAGTAATGATTGTGCCGTCAGGCCTCTTCATTACAATGAATCTGTAAGTCGAGCCATCCAGCCGAACAGAATATTTTCTCAGTTTACCATCTGAAAGATCATTCAGTGCGCTTTTGACCGGAATCCTTACGGTATCTCCCTCAATTACCAGTGGGGCGGGCTCGGGATCGTGAGATGGCGTCATGGCAAGGTTGGCAGAGTGAAGCAGTACAATATTTATCAGCAATGCCAGGAGAATCGGTGTCCCTTTTCTGATCAGCTCGTCGGTATGTATAGCGAGAATTTTCCTTTTTTCAGCCTTGATTTCCACTTTTTCCGTGGACGGCTCAGGCTGAAGGAGCAGTCTTACAAAGACATACACGGGGGGAACGAAAAGTATAACCGCCGTAATCGCCATGGCGAATCGTTCGGATGAAAGAAACGTAATTACAGCGTTAATGACCATTGCAGGCATAGTGCCGCCCTGAGAGAAAGCGGTATCCTTCAAGGCGGAAAACATGGAGGTTAAAATGGCGTAACTCCCTTTCTGCAGAAAAAAGATGATGGATGAATCTGAGAATTCATTCGATCCACCTGTTATGAAGCAGAAGGATGCGAGAAATACCATGGTGGTTCTGTTGTTGAAATATTTTTGAAGATCAAGACGGGATTTTTTATATGCAATTGTCAATAAGGCCAGGGCAGGGACAGCCCCGGCTGCAGAGAAAATGTATATGTTCCTACCCTTAAGCAATGATTCACCGAGTATGACCGAAGCAAGCTGCGCAGATGGGAAGAGAATCGCCAGAGTTGTTGCTGCAACCGGGATGACAGCATGCTTCGTGTCTATAAAAGACAGGATCAGAATAATCAGAAAGGAGCCAAACATGAGCGTCGAGAATGATTGTTCCAGGGCGCCCGTTACGGGGAAGTTTATGGCCGTGATGATCCAGCCCACTGATACGGCGACCACCGCGGAGAAAGCGATCGTTTTTACATGCTGTCCGTAGACACCGGCAATAAGAAACAGAACAGCCGAGAACTGAAGAGTTTCTCTGAGGGTAATGAGGAACGCATTCATTCTTTATCAGTCTTATCCCGCGCTGGAGATGATGGAGCAGCCGGCCGAATAACTTCCTTCAGAGACTCTATCAGTTCTCGGCCCGAAAATCCCTTGGGTATCTTCTTTCTTACAATTCCCTCACGATCTATGGCTATAAGGCCGGCACCATAGGCGATGCCGTATTTTGTGGAGATAAGGTTATGAAAATCGTAACCTACCGATGAGTCGATGTCATGCTTGATCATGAAATTTATAATTTTGTCTTTGCCATCCTGAAAGCCCATCCAGATAACCTTGAGGCCCTCTTTGCGGTATTCATCTTCAGCCCTCTTCACGAGAGGTATCTCGACATCGCACCGCTTTCACCAGCTCGCAAAGAAGTATATAAGCACCGGCCTTCCACTATAGTCTTCAAGATGTATCTCTTCACCAGTGAAAAGGTCTTCGACGTTGAAGTCAAATGCCTTGAACGGCACCGGTGGCCCGTGTGAGCAGGAGGCAAGCAAAGTCACTGTCAGTATGAGGCATGCAAGTGCAATGCTTCCGGGAATATATCTCATGCTTTTACCTTTTCTTTTCTTTTTGCAGTGCAACGATCCAGCCGACCAGAAAGCCCAGGAGCGCTCCTGAGACTTCATGAATGTAGGCCATCGGAGTGGAAAGCTGCATCTCCCCGAACCAGAGGATCGAAAATAGTATTCCGCCCACAAGTCCGAGAACGGTCCCGATGATGATCTTTTTACCCATTAGTTTCTCCTTGCCGGCTGCCGGAAGCCTGTGACTCATTCAGTCTTGTCCAGAATATTCCGGCAACCCCTATAATAAATATTATTGCGCCTGCCACTTCCCAGGTTGTTCCCGGATCATTGACAAGCCCTATTATGGCCTTCTGCTTTCTCTGCTGTGCAGATTTTATAAAAAAACCTGTGCCCCTGTAAAACGCAGGTCTTGCAGGTTCGGCGATGAACTTTCTGCCGTCGATAAGAAGGTGTGCGCGCCACCTTGTTGAATTTTCTCCCGGGATGTTGATGAACTCAAGATTTTCCAGCCTGATCGAAAATCCTCTGAGTTCATGTGAATTGCCGATTTTAATGGATATGTCTTCCTTGTACCCTGTAGAGGCACTCACGGCATGTCCGAGAAGTACAAACAGGATGGCGATGTGCAGAATCTGGGGGGAGAGCACTCTGATAAGTGCATTGCGCCTGGTTCTCTTTATTATGGCGTCTATCGAGCATATCAGAGTCGTGGCCCAGAGAATAAACATCAGGAGTATCAGTATGTAAATCCAGAATATTCTGCCGGTGGATGAAAAGTTCCGCGAGATCCAGCTAAATAGGGGCATGTCGTTTATCTCTGAGAAGAATGCAAGATCATGAGGTATCATGAGTGATCCTGTCAGGAACACCGCGATGCTTAATCCGGTAACCCAGAGATAGGTCTTTATCGAAAGAAAGAATCTTAGCATTCTAAAACTGTGACCAGGGGCTGCCTATGATCGGCATAACCCCCAGATATGAGAATATTATTATGGGAAAGCCGGCTATGCCGACCCATGCAACGGGTTTGCCCTGCCAGAACGGCCGCATTCTGCAATGTAGATAGAAGCCGAAATAAAACCAGACGATCGTTATCCAGAGCTCTTTGGCCGTCCAGAGCCAGTAAACTCCGTAAGAGAGAAAGAACCACATGCTGCCACCAATCAGCGATATGGAAAACAGAAGCCAGCCGAAAAGAGTAAGCCTGTACTGAAGAACTTCATATAAAGGATCCTTTTTCATGATATAGAAAATTCCTGCTGCCGTACCAAGCGTAAAATAGGCGTAGCCAAGCACAAAGAATATTATATGAACAAAAAACCAGATGGAGTTCATATTCGGATCAACAGAGTCCATCCTGACCTGGAACAGGCCGAAGAAGGAGAGAATCACAACAAAGACCGGCAGGATGGAGAGGATCATATCCGGTTCAGTCTTCCGGATAAAGTAATAGTAACCTGCGGCAACATAAAGCGCCATCATAATGAGAATGTCGTGTTTTTCGGTAACAGGCAGCCAGCCAAGATGCCATGCCCTGAAAAGCACATATCCGGCATGGATCAGGACGGCCGAGCTGAAGAGTTTTCTACCATTGGTTCCGCCGGTCATGGCGAGGCCGTAAAGTGTAATAAACAGCAGGATCGTCAGGATGTTGATCATCGGAAGCTGCTACCCCTGAACTCTGCCACTTTTTTTCTGACCTTCAACCAGAGATAGGCGCCGCTGCCCACAAATACGAACGCGAGGACATGCTTTACTATGAGCGCTGGTATCTGACTCTTTCCCGCATAATGCGACCACTCAAACTCGGTGTAGAAATAGGTCCTCGGGATGCCTCCAAGGATGATCCATGCGAGAGAAAACCGGGCGAGTTTTGTGATCCCGTCGTAGAGCCGGAGGAAATATTGACGCTCTTCAGGGGCAGGCTGACGGCTGAGCTTGTTGTAGACCATCCACATGACTATCCCGCTTGCAAGAAGCAGGGCGGTAGCCACGTCATGGAAGTAGTTGTTCATCATCAATGCAACGCCGGCGGCTTCGCTCATAATGTCACCTCATGGACGATTGATAGAGGGCACGCAGGGACCCAAACTATATATATTAACATATACGGATCGTCAGCGAAAAAGTCGCGGCGCATTAACCCGGCAACTAATAATCCGCTTCGGCTAAAAAAGGTGCGGGCTGACTGGGCTCTCATTGATTATTCAAGACTCCTGCTAATATAATAAATAGTAAGCTTTATCCTTTTTTATATCCTGCCGTTAGTCATTCTTGATGAGTGCATGGCAATACCGGAGGAATAGTTATGAATGAGAAGAAGATACTCTTTATTACCCCCCCATATCATTGTGGAGTTGTGGAAGTAGCTGGAAGATGGGTTCCGCTCACATTCGTTTATCTTGCAGGCGCTGCGAGAGAAGCTGGATTTGAGCCGGTGATTTATGACGCGATGACGAAACGGCACGGCTTTGATGAAATTGAAGAAAGAATAAGAGCCGAGCAGCCCAGGTATGTCGCCACATCTGCAATAACATCCACGGCGCCGGATGCTTACGAAGTGATGAAGATAGCCAAGTCGATAAATCCGGATATAATCACCCTGATTGGCGGCGTTCATCCATCTTTCATGAATGCTGATGCCCTCGTCAACGGTTACTGCGACTATGTAATAAGGGGTGAGGGGGAAGAAACTGTCAGAGAACTGCTTGTGTGTCTGGCCAACGGCGGTGATCCAGGCAGCATAAAGGGGATAGCGTTCAGGGAAGGCCACAGGATCAGGACTACAGCCGCCCGTGCATTCGTAACAGACCTTGATGCTTTGAGCACGGCGTGGGATCTTGTTGACTGGAACGACTACAGATACTTCGTAATTCCCGGAAGCAGACTGGGAGCTGTGAGCACATCGAGAGGATGCAGTCATAACTGTACATTCTGCTCCCAGCAGAAATTCTGGCACCAGTCGTGGCGGGGCAGGGCGCCTGAGAATGTTGTCGATGAGATGGCTCACCTGAAAAATAAATATGGTGTCAATGTCATATTGCTTCCCGATGAATATCCAACAAGTGACAGGGAGAGGTGGGAGCGCCTGCTTGATCTCCTTGTAGACAGGGACTTGGGTATTTATCTGCTTATGGAGACGAGGGCCGAAGATATCTTGAGGGACAGAGACATCCTTCATAAATACAGACAGGCCGGCATCATTCATATATATATAGGAGTTGAGGCCACGGAACAGGAGACACTTGACCTGATCAAAAAGGATGTCTCTGTCAAAACAGGCATGGAGGCGATCCGGCTCATCCATGAGCACGGCATGATAACCGAGACGAGCTTTATACTCGGGTTCCCGCATGAAACAGGAAAATCTATAAAGAAGACGCTTGAACTGGCCAGGATTTATAATCCGGACTTTGCTCATTTTCTGGCTCTGGCGCCGTGGCCATATGCTGACATGTATGCCGACCTTGAACCATATATTGTGGAGCGTGATTTCAGGAAGTACAACCTGATCGATCCTGTGATAAAGCCTGAAAATATGGATTTGCAAGATATTGACAGGGCGATAATAGATTGCTACCAGAGGTTTTACATGGGGAAGATGAATGAGATTCTGATGATGAAGGACGAATTCAAAAAGCAATATCTCATGCGTTCGATGAAGCTCATGATGAGCAGTTCATTCATTGTGGAGAAACTCGGATCGCTCGGCTCTATTCCGCCCAAAGTCAGCACCCTGATAAGCAGGATAGAAGGAGAGGGGGCTGTCACCAGGACTGAGGATAGATATATGCCAAAGGTGTCAAGGTCAATAGTGATCAACGCTCCCCTTAAAGAAGTATTCGATTACATATCGTCACCATCAAACTGGCCGTCATTCATCAGCGGCCTACAGGAGATAAGCGGGGTATCGGACAAACATGTTTCTTCCGGGACATCATTTAACTGGACTTACAAAATAAGGGGGATAAGTCTCCGGGGAACCGGGAAGGTAGTGGATTACGAGAAAGAATCAAAGCTCTCACTGCAGATGCACAGCCTGATGCCCATAAGGAAGACTCTGCACATCCGTGGTGATGAAGGCCATTCAGTTCTGTCCATAGAGGTCGGCCTCACCTCACCCGGCAAAGTAATGAGCTTTCTCTTTAAGATGGTTTCCGGTACGATCAACATCATGGAGACCGATGTTATACTTAGCCGGCTGAAGACGATATGTGAAGAGCGTTATGGAGTTTCAGGAGACAAGAGGGCACAGGGCCTCATGCGATGAAGCTGCTTCTCATCTCCCCACCATTCGGCGAAAAAGGGCAGATGTCGAAGGGTCTGCCCATTGCACCTCCCGTACTTGAATACCTGGCAGGACTTACGCATCAGGTGAGGCCTGACATTGAAGTGAGTCTCATCGATGCAAACAAGGAATATTTCAGCCCTGAAGGAGTCGATGCTGATGTCGTTGGCTTCACGGTCCTTACCCCCCAGTCTCCCTGGGCCTACCAGATGTCGGACAGGTTAAGGTCCATGGGGAAAAAAGTCATATTGGGCGGAATACATGTGACCGCCCTGCCTGAGGAGGCTTCGAATCATGCTGATGCGATCGTACTTGGTGAGGCTGAGCTGATCTGGAAAAATCTTTTGGATGATGCTGAAAGGGGTGCTCTGAAGCCCGTTTATGAGGGCGAGTTCCCTGAGCTTGATGGACTACCGAGGCCTGTTACGAACATACTTCGCAGGAAACACTACGTTTATGGATATTTCCAGACATCGAGGGGGTGCCCATTCCGGTGTTCCTTCTGCTCTGTCCATAAATTTTTCGGTGGGAAGGTCAGGATGCGTCCCATAAAGGAAGTTGTAGAAGAGGTCGCATCGAGCAGTTGGAAACTCTTCTGGGGCATCGACGACAATATATGGGGTGTCAATGTCCCGCGTTCCATAGAGCTGTATAAAGAGATGGCTCAGAACGTGAGGATGAAGTGGTGGTTCGGTTCGGGCGACATAAAATCGGTTCAGCATCCGCGTTCGCATGAGCTGTTGACATACGCGAGAAAGGCCGGGCTTACCGCCGTTCTCGTGGGCTGGGAATCCAACAACATGTCGAGCCTCGAGGAGTACAAGGCGGTGACCAAGCAGGGCAGGGAGCGGAGAGATGCCATAAAAAAGATAAGGGATTACGGCATCGAGGTAATGCTCTTTATAATGGTGGGCGGCAGACAGGATTCTCGTGAAGACTTCGAGGGAATTCTCCAGCTTTGCGATGAGCTCAAGGTGTCGGCTCATCCTGTAATGACCACCCCATTCCCCGGAACGGAACTGTATGAACTCTATAAGCCCTACCTGATTGATGGGCTGGACTGGGACTGTTACGACGGCAACAGGGCTGTGTTCGAACATCCCACGATGAGTCCCTTGGACAGAGAGGAAGCGATTATAAAACTGAGATCCGATCTATTCAGTATTCCCAAGATCGTACAGAGGATGACGCAGATTTCATGGAAGGGTTTTCCCATGAGTCATATCACCTCCTGGATGGTTCAGTATCCGCAGGGAAGGGCATTCAAACAGTATGCGAAGGAAAGGAATGTGGGGGTTTAGAGTTTGGTGATCAGCCTGATCAGGTAAACCGGGAAGCTGAAGACAGCGAGAAATATGCCGAACTTTATTACAGGGATGCCTGGATCACGGGCTACTTCGATCTGTGCCCAGTATTTAGGTTTGAAATAGCGCAGCTCAAACTGATCGAATTTTACAAACGAAGATGCCTTCTGCTCAGCTATGAGTTTTTCTTTTCTGAACACCCTCGTATTGTAGATTGCCTCTGATATGTTGAAGACGTTTCCCGTTGCGTCCGACGGAGAGAGCGCCGAAAGAAATCTGTAGGGATAGGGGGCAATATCGAAGAAATCGCTCTGGCCCGGAGGAAGGAGCCTTAGGGCCATATAACCTTTATCAATCAGCCGGCCATTCTCATACAGTTCCACTCCGGGAGCGATACCGGTGTTGAGGATGTGAAGATATGTCATCCCTCTGCGTGAAGGAGGATATGCACCGACAAAGAACCGGTGTGACCGTGAATCGGCCATCGTAATTCTGGGTTCTCTTTCGAATACGTGAGTGTCTTCACCGGTGAAAATGATCTGTTCTTTTATTCCCGGCTCGACCGAGACTACATGGAATGCTTCTGACATCCACGGTGTCTGCAGTATGTCCCCCTCTCCGATGAGGAGATTTTCATACTGTCTCAAATGAAGACTGAGAAAGAATCCAGTGAGATAAAACATTATGCCGGCTGAGAGCATTAGCCATGCAAGAAATCCTGTTTTGCTTTTTTGAAACCTGACCGTGAATCCCCGAACAATATTTAGATACCCGCTTATAAGCAGCAGCACAAAGGGGATATTTATAATGAGATTTTTCCGGGTTAATGCTATAAAGCCGGCAAAGGCCTCTTCAGACCAGATAGCGGAGTATATGTAATACATCAGCCATCCGCCTGCCAACCATATGAGAAGCGATGGTGAGGAAAGCAGTTGATATATGCGTTTAGCTATTCTCATCTTTCAGTCGTACAAAATCCCATTTTTTCAGTATTTCCTTCAACGATACTTTCAGGAACTTGCCATCGATATCGAAGGCAAGGGGTACAGGATTGCATCCACCGGGATTGCCGAGGGAGTCCACAGGTATGGGAGTCCCGCAGTAGATGCATATCACATGACCTTGCCTGAGTCCGTATCCTTCAGGGGGACATATTTCGCATGCATCGAGTGCAACTGCAAGAGAATCATCGGATTTTTTTATTACCAGGAACCTGATCTTTTCGCCATTACGAGAAAGTGAGAATTTGTGCAGGTTTCCATCCATCAGATCCATCGTTGCATCTTTTATCGGAATATGTACAGCTCCCTCATCAGCCACTACAGGCTTTGCGTCGGGCACGTACATCCTCGAAATCTGTTCACCGCTGCTGGATATCCATCCCGAAATTATAATCAGTATGAAGAAGATTACAGGTATTGATTTCTTTCGTCTTTCAGAAAGAATGATCGAAAGGAGTTTGCGCTTCATGACACCGCTTGCTGCGGGAGGGCTCTGCGGTGGCAGAACCAGGCTGTGATAGATGAATTTCATCGGAAGGGCAAGAAGAATTATGAGTGATGCTGTTGAGGCAAAAAAGGGGCTGAAGAAGAACCCGATAAAGTTCCATGTCGTCTGCTTGAGCAGGGGATGATCCGGCACCAGGAGCATTATGAATGTCTGATGCACCACGTCATGGATGAATTTGATGAATCCTTTCTGGACGGATGGGATGAGCGAAAGTTCAGCGATCCCTTTTATCCCGCTGCCGAAGAGCTTGATCATGGCGAGAAATAGAAATATCTGAGGCAGGTCGAAAAAAGAACCGATGCCGTAAGGCCTGTAAAGTCTGACGGCAACAACTATGATAATGACTGCAACAACGAATCCTGCAAAGGCGTTTATATAAGTGGTGTATGTCGCACCCCTCATGAAGACTAACTGGTCGAGGAAGATCAGGATGCCCGCTGTATCCGGCAGAAAAAATATTATGCTGCATAAGAAGATTATGGCCGACGCCAACCGGTCGTTTATTTGCTTTTTGCCAAAAAAGATGTTTACTCCAGAGGAGTGATATAGCAGGGCGCCACTGAGAATCAGCAAAATGGCGAAAGACATGGAGATAAAGTTGCCGGCGATCTCGGGTGGCGGCAATAGCCGTACAGTAAAGAAGTATGCAAGGGAAGTTATATATGAAATGGCAATTCCTGCATAAAAGGCGCTAATGAGACGTTTCCGTCCGGTGCGGAGCAGGTATGAATAGATTATGAACCATACTACCGCAACCTTCAGGCCCTCCTTGAATCCGATCAGTTTTGCCTCAAAGGGAAGATCAGCAAGAAGATTCATTATTTCCGGATGTCCTGAACGGTGTCATCGCCTACGATGCGGCCGTCTTCCATCTTCAGTATTCTCTCACCCCACATCGAGACAAAGGGATCATGTGTGACCAGTATGATTGTGAAATGGTCTTCCTCATGCAGTCTTTTGAGGAGTTCAAGAATCATTTTTGTGTTCTCTCTGTCGAGATTACCGGTTGGTTCATCGGCAAGGAGTATGGATGGGCTGTTTATCAGAGCCCTCGCTATACATATCCTCTGCTGTTCGCCACCGGAAAGCTGTGACGGGCGGTGAGTCATTCTGTTTTCAAGCCCTACGCGTGTCAGCGCCTCTGCGGCCTCATTCTGATCCACCATACTATGGAAGTACTGGGCAAGCATCACATTTTCAACCGCGGTAAGATATGGAATGAGATGCGACTGCTGGAATATAAATCCCATCCTTTCCCTTCTGAATACAGCAAGTTCATCTTCAGAAAGGGATTCTATGTCTGTGGATTCGATCAACACGTTGCCGGATGTTGCTGTGTCCAGTCCTCCTATGATGTTAAGAAGGGTACTTTTGCCAGAGCCGGAAGGTCCCATGATGTTTACCCACTCCCCCTTTGCGACACTCATACTGACGCCCCGTATAGCGAATGCTGTTTCATATTCCTTTGTAATGTTTCTGACCTCGATTAGCGGCATCATTCCTCCCTCAGGATGACGGCGGGATTATATGTCAGCGCATCCCAGACCGGAAAGTGGCTGGCGGCTACAGACAACAGGAGGCCGGATACAACAGAGATCAACATAAAGTAGATGGGGATATGTATAAAAGAACCGAACGCACCCCATGAGACCGCCTGCGTAAAGATATAACCGATGACGTAGCCGGCAATGCCCCCGGCTACACCTGTCAGCAGCGCCTCGGCAAAGTAGAATGCTCTTATGTTATTCCGCGTTGCGCCGAGAGCTTTCATAAGTCCGATCTCTTCCCTTCTCTCGATGACATTTGCCCCCATCGAACTCATAATGCTGACTATGGCAGCAAAAAGCACTACAGCAGTAACCAGCAGAAGAAGAATCTGAATCTTTTCAAGGAGAGACTGTTCTGCAACAGCTACCTGTCGGAGCGTTTTGATTTGTATCCCGCGCACAGTACTTCTGATTCTTTCGCTTATAGCATCGAGTTTTGCTGTCCGGCCCCTGACAAGAATGGCGCTCAATAGCTGCGGCCTGCCGAGCAGCTCCCATGCCTGCGGCAGAGGCAGGATGAAAGCCGAATCTTCAGGGCCGCCTTTTTCAATGAAACCGCTGATTGTAAACTGCATGATTCTCCGTGATTCAGCCATACCGTCAGTCTGGCCTTTTGCCCTTGTAGCTGCGTTAATAACCAAGGACGCAGAAGTTGATATGGCTTCACTCGAGAGAGTAACGGGCAGGCCGATATCGAGATCCAGGGCTTTTTTGAGATTTGTGCCGGCAAGTATTTCCCCGGATTCAGCCGGTACGTGTCCCTGTAGTTTCCACCCCATTTCTTTGAGTTTTTTCGTGTCGAGCCCGATCAGCTCCAGCGTGGAATCATTTATAGTAATTCTGCCGAAAATATGACCTGAAGCAGAAATAACTCCATCAATACCCGATATCACAGATAGAGTATCGAAGGAGATGAAATCTCCTGTCTCCGGTGTCACTATAAGGTTAGCGCCGTAAGATCGAAGGGCACCACCGAGTTTCCCCCGGATTCCATAGGTTATACCGGCTAATCCTGTTACGATCGACACCGCCAGAGTAACCGACAAAGCAGCTATCGCGATACGTCCTCTTCTCTGGGCTATGGACCTTCCGAAAAAAAACAGGAAATTTTTGTTCATCATTTCGCCTCTTTAAGAACAACCGCCGGCTTGATACGGGCAGCATTTCTGACTGGCAGAATAGTGCCGGTCAATGAGATAAAAACAGCGCTCGCAACCGCTATGAGCAGAAGGAAGTCTCTCTGATGCAACGCCGTATTGAATACATGCACACCGATATAGGCTGATATCCCGAGGGACATGAAATACCCGATGATGCCACCCATCAACCCGATAACAGCTCCCTCGGCAAGAAATATTCCTGCTATACTGTTACGTGTCGCGCCAAGCGCCTTCATAAGACCTATTTCTTCAGTCCGCCTGAGGAGACTCATGATCATTGTGGTGGAAACCCCCAGTGCAGAGGCCAACAGGGTTATTATGCAGATAAGATAAGTCAGTACCTCAAGCTTGCCCAGCAGTTTGCCTTCACTTTCTGCAATTCGCCAGATGGGTTTAGCGCTTGACCCCCTGAATACCTCTTCCACCTGTTTTGCAATTGAGGTTACGTAGCCTGTACAGTACCACTTCTCATATTCGCTCTGTGTCATCTTCTCAGGATCTTTGTATGCGAAATCGTCCATCGGTTTGGTCATGGCGCTCACATAGGCTCGTGAAATCAGTCCGTCAAGATTACGAATCTTTTGCAGGGATTCAAGTTGCATGAATGCCTGTCCGTCCTCAGGTCCGCCGGTTTCTATCAGGCCTGTTACAGTATAAGTAGAATCTCCAACTGTTACCTGACGTCCGGGAGCGATATCAAGTTCGGCAGCAAGGCTGGTTCCGAGTATTATTTCATCATCTTTTTCAGGCCATCGGCCTTGCATCTTCCACCACGGCGAAACCGTTGCGATGCCGGCTGAGAAAGTCTCTTTTTCACCCGGCATGGGAAGTTCTTTCCTGTACCACGCACCCATAAGTAAGGTCTCTTTTTCGATGGAACCATTGGATATGGAAGCCTTTGTATCGAGAAAGGGTGATATCCCAAGGATATTGTGTCTCCAGAAGATGGTCTTTACTTTTAGTATGTCTTCTTCCCGTAGGTATCTTTTCTGTCCCGAAAGATCGGCAAGCCCTTCAATCTTTGGCTCCACAATGATATTTGCGCCGAATGCTCTGAGCTCTTTCGAAACCTTGCCGGTTATTTCAAAGGAAAGCGTGATAAGAGATGCAGCCAGAGCCGTTCCCACAGCCACAGAAGATATCATGAGAATCATGGGCTTTTTCTGGTTTTTGAATGAGTTCTTAATTATGTTCAGCAGCATTACTGTTAATATATAATCTGAAATCACAAATTTGTGATTTCAGATCCTAACTCCTAACTCCTAACTCCTAACTCCTAACTCCTAACTCTTAACTCTTAACTCTTAACTCTTAACTCTTAACTCTTAACTCTTAACTC
>CAZZGC010000035.1:16043-19224 GCA_964653915.1 uncultured Thermodesulfovibrio sp. | reverse complement strand
CCATGCTTTATGGGCTTGACACGATTCATATCAAGTGATATGCTATGAAATATAGCAATATGGAGGTAATGGAGAAATATGTCATCTGCAACAACGGATTATTACGAGATTCTTGGTGTCAGTAAAGGCGCCTCCACTGACGACATAAAAAAGGCGTACAGGAAACTTGCGAGAAAATACCACCCCGACCTAAACCCGGGTGACAAGACAGCAGAAAAGAAATTCAAAGAGATAAATGAGGCTTACGAGGTCCTCAGTGATCCGAAGAAGCGGCAGGAGTACGACCAGTTCGGCAAGGCTACATTTGAGGGGACAGGCGGATTTGAAGGCTTCAGGACTCACGATTTCGGCTTTGGAGCGGAAGATATCTTCTCCGACCTGTTCCGAAACTTCCGGCACGAGGACATGCCGCTGAAAGGGGCTGATCTCTCTACATCTCTGGACATCACCCTTGAAGAGGCATACAGGGGAGCTACCAAGTCTCTGAGGCTGAAGAGAGAGGTAGTATGCCGCAGTTGTAATGGAACGGGTGCTGCTGCTTCACAGTTGTGCTCACGTTGCAAGGGCACTGGCACGGTGAAACAGAGCAGGGGAGTCTTCAGGCTTAGTCAGCCATGCACTTCCTGCAAAGGGACAGGAAGGATAGTGTCCAAAGTGTGCGGTATATGCGGTGGTCGCGGAGTGACCCTTGCGGAGGAGACAATCAGAGTAAAGATCCCCCCCGGCGCCGATACAGGGAGCCGGGTCAGGCTTCGTGGCATGGGAGGCGCAGGGGCTCACGGAGGCCCTCCGGGTGATTTGCTTATAGATCTCAGAGTGATGCCCCATCCGCGGTTCAGACGTGAGGGAAGCGACCTCTATGTGGATGTCCCCGTGACAGTAAACGAGGCGGTTCTCGGCGGCAGGATAAAGGTTCCAACGCTTGACGGGACGGTGACCATGACTCTGCCGGCCGGTACTGACAGCGGCAAGAGGTTCAGGCTGAAAGGCAAAGGCATACCTGACAGAAAAAGTGGTGTGCGCGGTGATGAGTTCGCCGTAATAAAGATCATTGTGCCGAAGAATGTATCGGAAAAGACCAGGAAGGCATTGGAGGAGATAGGAAAGGCGTATGATTAGAGGTACGAGGTAAGTATGAATGTAAAATTCAATGATAGAAAGAGACCTATGTTTATGATTGGTGTCGTATGCGAGATGTTCAACATACATCCGCAGACTCTGAGGATGTATGAACGTGAAGGACTTCTGCGACCACAACGCGTCGGCGGCGCGAGGCTGTATTCGCATGCAGATCTTGAACGCATCCGGATGATTCTGAACCTGACCCGTGATCTGGGGGTGAACCGCGCCGGAGTGGATATCATTCTCAGGATGAGACGTAAGATGGAAGCCCTGCAAAGAGAGATGGATGAGATGATGGACTATCTTGAAAAGGATATGAGAAAGATCTTCAAAAAAAGGATAAGAGAGGTGTTTGAAGAGGAGGATTAGAAATGAGAGCGGATAAATTTACTATAAAGAGTCAGGAGGCGATTCAGAACGCCCAGGCCCTTGCCGAGAGCAGAGGCAACCAGCAGGTGGATGTGGAGCACCTGATGAAAATATTGCTTGAAGAGGGGATAGCACTTGAAATCATGAAGCTGCTCGGCATCAATATCGATTCTCTGAAGAAAGAGATAGACGCCGAGATCGATAAATTCCCCAAGGTGCTGGGGCCGTCTCCGGCAGGACAACTTTACATTTCACAGGAACTCAAGAATGTCTTTGAGGCCGCCTTCAAGGAAGCGGAACGGCTGAAGGACGATTACGTGAGCGTGGAGCATCTTCTGCTCGGCATAATCAAGACGAAGAATAGGTCAGAGAAGATACTGAAGAACGCCGGCGTCACAGAGGACCGGATAATGGAGGCGATGAGAGATATTCGCGGATCACAGCGTGTCACAGATCCTGCCCCGGAGGACAAGTATCAGGCCCTCAAGCGCTATGCAAAGGATCTGACCGAACTGGCCCGGCGCGGCAAGCTTGACCCGGTAATTGGCCGTGATGAAGAGATCCGCAGGGTCATCCAGGTTCTTTCACGCAGAACGAAAAATAACCCGGTACTGATAGGAGAGCCTGGCGTTGGCAAGACCGCTATAGCCGAGGGGCTTGCCCAGCGGATAACGTCGGGCGACGTACCACAGAGCCTGCGCGACAAGCGCGTTGTTGCACTTGATATGGGCTCTCTCCTTGCCGGTGCAAAGTACCGGGGTGAGTTCGAAGACAGACTCAAGGCCGTACTCAAGGAAATTGAAGAGGCGCAGGGCAATGTGATTCTTTTCATCGACGAACTGCATACAGTTGTAGGGGCAGGTGCTGCAGAGGGCTCGATTGATGCTTCAAACATGCTCAAACCCGCCCTCGCCCGCGGCGAACTCAGGTGTGTAGGCGCTACAACCTTGAATGAGTATAGAAAGTACATAGAAAAGGATCCGGCACTCGAAAGGCGTTTTCAACCTGTTCTGGTTCAGGAACCGAACGTGGAGGATACGATATCGATTCTGCGTGGACTAAAGGAACGTTACGAGGTACATCATGGAGTCCGCATAAAGGACTCCGCGATCGTTGCTGCTGCGGTACTGAGCCATAGATACATAACCGACCGGTTTCTGCCTGACAAGGCGATCGATCTTATAGACGAAGCGGCATCCCGTCTGAAGATGGAGATCGACAGTATGCCGACCGAGCTCGATGAACTGGAGCGGAGGCTAACCCAACTGGAGATAGAGAAGCAGGCAGTCATGAAGGAGAAGGATGAGGCATCTCAGAGGCGCCTTGAAAAGATAAACAGTGACATCTCCGAGCTGACCGTGAAGCGGGATGAACTGAAGGCCATCTGGATAAGGGAAAAGGAGGCGATCGAGCGTGTAAGCTCCATAAAGGAGGAACTCGAACGCACTCGCATTGAGGCGGAGAAGGCCGAAAGAGAAGGCGATCTTAACAGGGCGGCCGAGTTGAAGTATGGAAGGCTGATGCAACTTCAGAAGGAGTTGGATGAGGAGCACGCCCGCGTTGCGGGACAGCAGGGCGAAGGCAGAATGCTTAAGGAAGAGGTGGACGATGAAGACATCGCGGGGATCGTCTCAAAATGGACCGGCATTCCCGTAAACAAGATGCTCGAAGGCGAGATCGATAAACTTCT
>CAZZGC010000035.1:2170-15943 GCA_964653915.1 uncultured Thermodesulfovibrio sp. | reverse complement strand
TTTGACGAGGTTGAAAAGGCTCATCCTGAGGTCTTCAATGTCCTGCTGCAGCTGCTTGATGACGGCAGGCTGACCGACGGCCACGGAAGGACCGTGGATTTCAGAAACACCGTAGTAATCATGACCTCCAATATAGGGAGCCGCCAGATTCAGGAGATGATGACAGAGTGGACAGACGACTCCCAGATCAAAAAGAGTGTTATGGAGGATCTGCGACAGTTCTTCAAACCTGAATTCCTTAACCGTCTCGATGAGATTATTATCTTTCACGCACTGAACAGAAATATGCTGAAGAAGATTGTGGAGATACAGATAGACCGTATGAAAAAGTATCTGAAGGAGCGAAATGTCGAGATAGAACTTTCCGAGCAGGCAAAGGAGTTACTTGCGGAGAGAGGCTTCGATGTAGTCTATGGAGCAAGACCCCTCAAGCGTGCCATACAGAAGGAGATTTTAAATCCACTGGCCAGGCGTCTGCTGGACGGGACTTTCAGCAGCGGTGACGTCATATTTATAGATGTCCGGGACGATGCCTTGATCTTTAGCCGTAAGGAGCGTGCCGAAGCCACGGACATTCCGGCCTGATTCTATATCACAAGCCGTTTCACCTGCGAACCGAAACGGCTTGTGATATAATGACAAGACAGAAAGGCCGGGCCCTTTTTATGAAATCTTTTTTCAGGATATTGATTGCCATCCTTGCACTCACTCTGTTCCCCTGCAATGTTCATGATTCTGAAGCAGCTGTTCATCTGAAAGTCGGGATTTATCAAAACGAACCACTGATATTCAGAGCCGCTGCCGGAGAAGTCGCAGGGATATATGCAGATATTATAAATCATATCGCCGGTAACGAAGGGTGGGAGATCGAATATGTCGATGGACCGTGGACCAGAATGATATCAATGCTCGATGCCGGGGAGATAGATCTGATGACAGGCATGGCCTATTCCGGTGAGAGGGCGGAGAGATTCGCTTTTACAAACGAGCCGGTCTTTTCAAACTGGGGCCAGGTGTATACAAGCCCCGGCTCGTTAATTGAGTCTATTCTCGATCTCGAAGGCAGAACGGTTGCCCTGCTCCGGGGCGATATCTACAACGAGAAGTTCCGTGAGATCGTACACATGTTTGATATTCATCCCGAATATGTAGAAGTGAATGAATACGATGAGATTATGAAAATGGTGCAGGACGGTGAGGCCGACGCCGGACTAATGAGCCGTCTGCATGGCAATTTGCATGAGAGGGATTACAGGGTAAAGAAGAGCCCTATTATCTGCTGCCCAGTGGAACTGAGAATAGCGATGCCGAAGACATCGCCTGTTGCTGCCGAAATTATTCCTGTTCTCGACAGATATCTCAGGGAGATGAAGGAGGATCCGGACTCGATATATTTCAGATCTGTGGAAAGGTGGCTTGGCAATCATACCCGGAAGGTCATTCCACAATGGGTCAGGTGGGCCTTTGCGGGCAGTCTTTCCATCATCGTCTTTCTTGTTGCAGGTGCGATTATGTTGAGGCGTCAGGTGCGGGCAAGGACCCGCGCACTGGAAGGTGAGATTACGAGGCGTGATACCCTGGTTTCAGATCTGAGGGAATCGGAGAATAAATTCCGGAGCCTTGTAGAGGAGTCACTTGTCGGGGTCTATCTTATTCAGGATGGAATATTCAAGTATGTCAATCCGAGACTGGCCGAGATATTTGGTTATTCAGATGAAGAGATTATCTACAGGAAGGGCCCAATGGATTTAGTTTTGCCCGAGGACAGGGACGTAGTAGTGGAAAATCTGCAGAAACGGCTTGACGGTAACATCAAATCACTGCACTACGAATTCAGGGGAGTAAAGAGTGACGGTGCAATCATCTATGTTGAGGTATTCGGCACACGCATGATTTATAAAAACAGAGCTGCTGTGATCGGCACTCTTCTGGATATCACCGCACGTAAGAATGCAGAGAAGGCTCTTCAGAAGAGCGAACAGCGTATGCGGACCATTATTGAGAGCGAGCCAGAGTGCGTGAAGATTCTCAACTCTGACGGCACAGTCAGAGATATGAACCCGGCGGGTCTTGCCATGATAGAGGCCGACTCTCTTGATCAGGTTGTCGGGCATGATATCCTGACGATGGTCGCCCCTGAGCAGAGGGAGGCATTCCGTGATCTGACTCAACGGGTCCTTGCCGGGGGCTCCGGGCATCTGGAGTTTCAGGTCACGGGACTGAAGGGGACGAAGAAATGGCTTGAGTCCTATGCAGTCCCTCTGCGGGAAGAAGGGGACGAAATAACGGCCATTTTGAGCATCACAAGAGATATCACGAAACAGAAAGCACTCGATTTGGAGGTAAACAAGCTTACCAGGGCCGTGGAACAAAGCCCTGTTACCGTTGTGATTACGGACAGCAACGGAAATATAGAGTACGTTAATCCCAGTTTCTGCAGGCTTACAGGCTACAGTTGCGACGAGGTGATAGGGGAGAATCCCCGCATACTAAAATCGGGGAAACATTCGGAGGCGTTCTACCGGGAGATGTGGGAGACTATATCATCCGGTGAGATTTGGAAGGGAGAGTTTCAGAACAAAAAGAAGTCCGGCGAAATATTCTGGGAAGAGGCGACGATATCGTCGGTTACGGATTCGGCAGGCAATATAACCCATTACATAGCAATAAAGGAAGATATAACCGAGAGGAAGAAGCTCCAGTCTCAGCTCCTTCATGCGCAGAAGATGGAGGCGGTGGGACAGCTCGCAGCAGGTATCGCCCATGACTTCAACAATATATTGTCGGCAATAGTCAACTATGCATATATTGTAAACAGAAAGGCGGGGGACAACGTCGAGGTTCACAACGGGATAGAACACATAGTAACATTGGCTGATCGTGCCGCCCATATTACCAGGGGCCTTCTTGCCTTCAGTAGAAAGCAGTTTTTCGAGCTCAAGCCATTTAATCTTAATGAAGTCGTCTTGAACATGGAGAATATACTTTCGAAATTCATTGGCGAGGACATAAGACTGAACGTAACCATCTGTGCACAGAAAGTCTTCATAATAGCCGACAGAGCGCAGATCGAACAGGCGATTATGAACCTTGCAACCAACGCCAGAGACGCCATGCCGGATGGCGGCACTCTGACCCTTCAGACCGAGATGGTCAATATCAACGGGGACTTTATCCGAGTTCATGGGTTCGGCAGGGCAGGCATGTTCGCACTTCTTTCCGTAACGGACACCGGCACAGGCATGGACGAAGAGACGCGGAAAAAGATATTCGAGCCTTTTTTTACGACCAAGGAAGTAGGTAAGGGAACCGGCCTTGGTCTTGCCACAACTTATGGGATCGTCAAGCAGCATGACGGCTATATCAATGTGTACAGTGAACCAGGCAAGGGAACGACTTTCAGGATATATCTCCCCCTGCAGGCGCCCCATCCGGAGGCGGAGAAAATCGCAACTGCTAGCGATCTTAACGGCCGTGGCGAGACGATACTCGTTGCTGAAGATGAAGTGCCTGTACGGGATTCGATAAAGCGGATACTCGAGGAGTTCGGATACGAGGTGATTATAGCGGCCAATGGCAGGGAAGCGGTTGAGAAGTTTATTGCAAGCAGAGACAGGATTGCTCTTGTTCTTATAGATTTAGTTATGCCCGGCTTAAGCGGCAAGGAGGCGGTGGACGAGATGAGGCGGCATGTGCCGGACATCAAGGTTGTTTTCATGAGCGGATACACTTCGGATATACTGCAGAGGAAAAAGATAGCCACGAGAGAGGTGTCGTTTATCTCAAAGCCGGTCCTGCCGGACCTGCTGCTTCAGAGAATAAAAGAGACCCTCGACGCTCATTAACCCGCTTTATTCACCACCTACTTCACAGCACCGGCTGATAGACCGCTTATTATGCGTCTCTGAAACAAAAAGACGAGGGCCACGAGCGGAACGGTGGCTACTGTAGAGGCGGCGGCTATCTCGCCCCAGGGCAGCGTGTATTGACCCTGGAAAAGCGCTATGCCTACCGGTAGTGTCTGGTAGTTTTTTTGCGTCATGATCAGCAGCGCAAAGAAAAATTCGTTCCATGCATATATGAAGACCAGAATCGCTGCAGTGAACACACCGGGAGTGGACAGAGGCACTATGATTCTGAAGAGGGCCTGAAGCCGTGAGCAACCGTCTATGCGGGCCGCCTCTTCGAGCTCTTCCGGCAGCTCCCTGAAGAAGCTTGCGAGAATCCATACGCCAAGGGGCAGCGTAAGAGTAATGTACGGAATTATCAGGCCCTGATAGCTGTTGAGCCATCCTGCAGACTTGAGCATCCTCCAGACCGGCCCGGCGATAGATATCTGAGGAAACATCGATACCATCAGAAGACTTCCCATGATAAGCCCCCTGTGTCTTATTTTCAGTCTCGAAAGCGCATAACCCGCGAAGATAGAGATTGTCAGAGTCAGAACCGTTGTCGAGCCGGCAATAATCACGCTGTTTTTCAGGTAATGCAGCAGATTGTAGTCCCTGACAGCGGATATGTATGAATGCAGTGTTCCCGACGGCAACAGCACCGGGGGGATAGAGGTGATCTCAACCGGCATTTTCAGTGATGTATCGACAAACCAGAGAAACGGAAGAAGGCTGAATATTACTAAAGAGACGGTGATTGCAAAGAAAGCGCTTTTTTTCATGCTTGCTCCCTGAACATTCTGCCACCTATTACTCTGATGTAACCCAAAGCTATTACAAAAGATATCATGAAGACCAGAACAGATATGGTAGAGCCGTAGCCCATGAGACCCTCTGCGAATATCTTTTTGTATCCGTAAAACTGAAGCACGTTTGTTGAATCGGCAGGCCCACCCTGTGTCATGACAAATACGAGATCAAAGACCCTGAAGGCGTCCATCGTCCTGAACAGGATGGCAACCAGAATAGCAGGCCTCAGAAGCGGCAGTGTTATCCGCCTGAAACGCTGCCAGGCGGATGCCCCGTCGATCCTGGCGGCTTCGTACAGATCATCAGGAATAACCTGCAGTCCTGCAAGGATAAGCAGAGCTGCAAAGGAGGATGTCTTCCATACGTCGGCAGCGATAATGGCGGCAAAGGCGCTTGCCGGGCTGGCAAGCCATGCGGTATATGAGGACGAATCTCTGCCGTATAACAGGTAGTTGAGAAGACCGTAGTTGTCATTGAATATGAACCTCCACATCTGCGAGGCGACTACTGTAGGAATAGCCCAGGGCACCAGCACAGCAGCCCTTACCATTCCGCGGCCCCTGAAGTTTCTGTGGATGACCAGCGCGATCACCAGGCCGCATATTATTTCGATAGTAGTCGATACAAAGACAAAAGCGATCGTGTTGACGAAGGCATGTCTTGCGACTCTGTCATGAAAAAGTGAGACGTAGTTTTCAAGTCCTACAAAGGGTCTACCCATGGAAGGGAGACTGATTATGATCCTGTGGAGGCTGAGGATGAATGAGTAGATGATCGGATAGAAGGCAAAGAGAATTACAAAGAAAAAGCATGGTGAAAGGAGAACTCCGGCGAATACCCCTTCCCTTCTCAGCAGAGGCAGGGCCCTCATCCGGAGCTACCGCCTCCCGTCCGTTTCGATCGCCAGAATCTTTGCAATCTCGCTGTCGGTCATGGCGGCCTCTTTCTGGATGTCGAGCTTTTTGTCCGATATCACACGGCTGAAATAGCGCTGCAGCACGTTCGAGACAGCTGGATAGAGAGGGGTTCTTGGCCGTGGATAAGCGGTCAGAAAGACATCTTTCATACTACTGAAATGTGGATAGGCCTTCAGAACCGAGGGGTCGTCATACAACGCTTTTCTCGTCGGAGCACGTCCCGCCTTCAGGGCGAGTAACTTCTGTACCTTTTCGCTTGTAAGAAACCTGGCGAATTCCCATGCCGCCTTCCTGTTTCTGGTGAAGGTGCTTATACCCACCTGCCAGCCGCCCAAGGTGGAGAAGCTCCTGCCCCCCTTGAAATGGGGCAGCCTCGCGATCCCTACTTTCCCCGCGATTCTGGACCTTACAGGACTGTTCGCCACCTCCCAGGCGTAGGGCCAGTTTCTCATGAAGACAGACTTGCCCTGAATGAACAGATCGAGGGATTCCGGCTCCTGATATGAAAGCACCCCTACAGGAGCGGCAGCCCCTATAATTTTGTCCCGTACGAAACGTACCGCTTCGACAGATGCATCACTGGAAAGGCCGGGTTTCCCGGTCTCACTGTCGATGATCGTGCCGCCGTTTCCAAGGATATATTCCATCATGTCGCAGACAAGACCTTCGTATTGTTTGAACTGTCCTGAAAAACCATGGAGCTTGTTGCCCTGCTTCTTTTCTTCCGAGACTATCCGGGCGGCAGTAGTGACAAGCTCCTCCCATGTGCCTGGTACCGGCAGACTGTATTTCTCAAGCAGGTCTTTACGATAGTAAAGTATCCCGCTGTCAACGAAAAGAGGCACTCCGTATATCCTGCCGTTATATGTGTTTGCCAGGATAGTCCCGTCAAGGAACTTTTTCCGTTCGATTTCGGGGAAAAGCTCGTCAAGAGGCAACGCCCATCCTGCTGAGGCGAACTCGGGAGGCCAGATCACATCCATAAGGAAAACATCCACGTCTTCACTCCTGTTACGGAGCTTCTGGGTCAACAGGTCATGGAACGCCGTCGATGAATGGGGGCCAGTTTCCCGAATGACTTTGATACCGGGGTGCTCCTTTTTGAAAAGGGTGAAGATCTCTTCCCAGGCCTCCGGGATGTTCGGTTTCCATGTAACGAAATGAATAACCGTCTTTGCGCCATCTGATTCACCACTCTTTTTACATCCCGACGGAGTAAGCAGAAGAAACAAAAGGACAATGAAGATAACCGGAGCTGCCGATAAGCGTTTCACGTAGCGCATAACCCCTCCTTCCACTGCTCAGGATTATCATAACATAACCATGTTAGCCCCGACCGGATTATCAATGAAACACATACCCCCATACCAAGCCACGTAACATATCCCCTTTTATTCATATCACTTTCAACATACCCATTAACTCTTAACTCTCGACTTCCGACATGACTTCTGCTGATAAACCGGTTTATGAACGATATGAGTTGCGTGGTTACAATTCTTTACACCTTCTTTCAAATTATGATAATATTGATGTTGCTTACTTAAAATCGAATCGGTCCCCGCACACAGGAGTCAGGAGAAATTTTATGAAAGTTGCCATCGGCATGGATATCGGAGGAACGAATACCAAGTTCGTTCTGGCGGGTGAAGATGGACGCGTAATACACAGCGGAAAGTCACCTACTCCCCAGGTTGAGAAGAGAGATACTTCGGACATCGATGCACTTTTCATCCGGAATCTTCAGGAGTTTCTTGATGACGAGAAGACCAGGGAGGCTCTGGCTGATAACGGTGGCTCCACCGAGATCGCTGGTATAGGTATAGGAATCGCAGGGCTTGTGGACAGACGAAGCGGCGCTGTGCTGCAGTCTCCAAACATCGCGGCTGCGAATGGACTGCCGCTTAAGGAAATATTCGAAAAGGCGTTTTCGATGCCGGTTGTCATGGAAAACGATGCAAATGTTTACGCCTTCGGTGAGAAATGGGTCGGTGCCGGGACGGATATGGACAACTTCATCGTTCTTACACTCGGGACCGGTCTGGGCGGTGGGCTGATCTACGGCGGTGTCCTTTATGAGGGACCGATGGAGGTGGGACACATGATAATAGAACCCAAGGGCCGTTTCTGTACATGCGGCAGTTACGGATGCCTTGAATCTTACGCTTCAGGCAGGGCTATTGTGGACCGTGTCGTTACAGCTCTAGAGGGTGGCATCAACAGCAGCCTCTCTGCCTGCTGTGATGGCAATTTCTACAAGATGACGCCTGAGTTTGTTTATCAGAGCGCCCTTGACGGAGACAGCCTTGCGAGAGAGGTTCTGAGGGAGGTCGGGCGCTATTTGGGTATCGGAATCGCCAATCTCGTCAACATTCTCAATATAGATGCTGTCATCATCGGTGGCGGGCTTGTAGGCGCCTGGGACATGTTCATCGAAGAATTGACGACGGAGGCCAAAAAGGCCGCATTTAAGCCCCTTGTGGAAAACCTCAGAATTCTCAGGAGTACGCTTACAAAAGAGGCCGGTGCCATAGGCGCCGCAGGCTTTCTTTTTAATAAAATATCCGGAGTATCCGCTTAGCCGTCTCTCTCTCAAATGTCCCTATCCAGAATAAGAAACTTTTCCATCATCGCTCATATCGATCATGGCAAGTCAACCATAGCCGACAGACTGCTGGAGGTCACAGGTGCACTGACTCAACGGGAAATGACGACCAAACAGGTGCTTGATTCGATGGATCTGGAACAGGAACGTGGAATAACCATCAAGGCCCATGCGGTGAGGCTGAACTACAGGGCATCCGACGGCAGGGACTATATTCTCAACCTTCTTGATACGCCCGGCCATGTGGATTTCTCATATGAAGTATCACGAAGTCTGGCATCCTGTGAGGGAGCGCTTCTTGTAGTCGATGCTTCACAGGGAGTGGAGGCCCAGACCCTTGCAAACACTTACCTGGCTGTGGAGCATGATCTTGAGATAATACCGGTCATTAACAAGATAGATCTTCCGAGCGCAGAGCCGGAACGGGTGAAAGATGATATAGAGGAATCGGTTGGCATAGACTGCAGTGATGTAATCCTCGCCTCTGCAAAAGAGGGAACGGGTATTGAAGCTATTTTAGAGGCGATTGTGCAAAAAATTCCGCCGCCTGCCGGAGATCCGTCAGCACCTTTGAAGGCCCTGATTTTCGACTCCTGGTTTGACAGCTATCAGGGCGTAATTGTGCTTGTCAGGGTTTTTGACGGTACAGTACGCAAGGGGACGAGGATCAGGTTCATGGCTACCGAAAAGTGTTACGAGGTGCAGGAAGTGGGTGTTTTCACTCCGCGAAGGGCCGTTATGAAGGGTCTTTCTGCCGGAGAAGTGGGCTATATCATCGCCGGGATACGTAACGTGGCTGACACCAAGGTCGGAGATACGATTACCGATGAAGATAATCCCGCAAAAGAGCCGTGTCCCGGGTACAAGGATATCAAGCCGATGGTCTTCTGCGGCCTCTATCCTACTGAGACAGCTGGTTATGAGGCGCTGAAGGACGCTCTTGAAAAACTCAGTCTTAATGACTCTTCATTCAGCTTTGAGCAGGAATCCTCCACTGCTCTGGGATTCGGATTCAGATGCGGGTTTCTGGGCCTGCTGCACATGGAGATCATCAAGGAGCGGCTCGAGAGGGAGTTCGGGCTTTCCCTTGTAAACACGGCGCCTACAGTTGTCTACAGGGTAACAGGAACCGACGGCAGTACTATGATGATAGACAGTCCGGCCAAACTGCCGGAGCGGTACGAGCGAATAGACGAGCCGTTCGTCAAGACCACGATATTCGTACCGTCCAAATATATAGGCAACATTCTGGAGCTTTGTCAGGAACGGCGAGGTGTGCAAAAAGACTTCAATTATGTGGGAAAGGACCGCATACTGGTCACTTATGAATTCCCATTGAATGAAATTTTGTGGGACTTTTATGATAAACTAAAGTCGTCGTCGAGCGGCTATGCCTCTATGGACTATGAGTTTATTGGCTACAGGGAGTCCAGTCTCATCAAACTGGATATCCTGATCAACGGGGAACCAGTTGACGCCCTTTCTCTCATCGTCCATAAGGACAGGGCATATTATAAAGGGAGACAGGTCGCCGAAAAACTCCGAGCGGAAATCCCCAGACAGCTCTTCGAGGTCGTTATACAGGCTGCCATAGGGAGCAAGATCATCGCGCGAGAGACCGTAAAGGCGCTGAGGAAGAATGTACTTGCAAAGTGTTACGGAGGCGACGTTACCCGGAAGAGAAAGCTCCTTGAAAAGCAGAAGGAAGGGAAGCGAAGGATGAAACAGGTCGGCAGGGTAGAGATTCCGCAGGAGGCGTTTCTTGCCGTGCTGAAAGTAAAGTGAGGTAGGTTTTGGCAGACAGAAAGAATTCAGGGAAGTCCAAGTTTAGAGAATATACGGAAGCTATAATAATAGCGGTAGTCCTTGCTCTGATCATAAGGGCATATGTGGTTCAGGCCTTTAAGATCCCTTCAGGCTCGATGATTCCAACGCTGCTGGTGGGCGACCATATTCTTGTCAACAAGTTCATATACGGCACCAAGATACCGTTTTCGGACAGCAGGGTTCTCATATTCAGGCCACCGCGAAGGGGCGATATCATAGTCTTTTCATTCCCCGGCAACAAGAAGAAGGAAGAGTGCCAGAGTGCATTCAAAAATATATCTGCAAGGCTGAGTCATGCCCTCAGCCAGGGCAACCCGGCCTATCTTTTCCGGGACGATTGCCGGGACTTTATAAAGCGGGTCATCGGCGTGGGAGGCGATACTATCGAGATAAAACACAAGACCGTGTTTGTCAACGGGGTTCCACTGTCCGAACCTTACGTCATACATCGCGATAAGGGGATCGAGGATGAACCGGGGCGTGACGATTTCGGCCCATTCACAGTTCCCCGCAACAGCTTCTTCGTTATGGGAGACAACAGGGATCAGAGCTATGACAGCCGGTTCTGGGGAGTGGTTGATATGCGCGAGATCAAGGGCAGGGCATTCATTCTCTACTGGTCATGGAACAGAGACGGCGGATTGATAGACAAGGTGCGCTGGAACAGGATCGGCAAGCTGCTTCATTGAAGCAGAAAGTGAAGACATGTTTACCGGACTCGTCGAGACAACAGGCACAGTGGCATCGGTGAAAAATGCCGGAAAGGGTATGAAGATTTCGGTCAGGCCGGCACGGGAATTCGAGGTGGTGAGAGGAGACAGCGTTGCGGTCAATGGTGTCTGTCTTACTGTTACTGAACCGGGAGAAACATTGCCTTTTGATGTTTCTCCGGAGACCCTCAGGAGCACAAATCTGGGGGAGCTCTCGCCGGGCGATGTCGTTAATCTCGAAAGGGCGATGCGTCTGAGCGACAGGCTCGGCGGCCATCTGGTTTCCGGTCATGTTGATGGGGTCGGAACCATCCGGCGGCGCAGGGAGACCGGGGAATATACATTCTTTACTTTCGAGACCGGGAGGGACTTATTAAAATACATTGTCCGGAAAGGCTCTGTTGCTGTTGACGGCATAAGCCTGACAGTAACCGACGTTGACCGTGAATCGTTCAGCGTGGCGATTATTCCTCATACACTGAGCGCTACAAATATAGGTGGAAAGAGGGAAGGGGCACGGGTCAATATCGAGACGGATATAATAGGCAAATATGTCGAGAAGTTCATCCAGAGGGATGACGATGATGGGAAGTTCATGAATTTGCTGAAGGAAAAGGGATTCGCAGATGACTGAAAAGCAGAAAAAGAGCACTCGAACGAAGAAGTGGAAGTTCAATACTATCGAAGAGGCTATTGAAGATATACGGGAAGGCAGGATGGTTATACTCATCGATGATGAGGACCGGGAAAATGAAGGCGATCTAACCATAGCTGCCGAAAAAGTCACGCCTGAAGCGATCAATTTCATGGCGAAGTACGGCCGAGGACTGATATGTCTTTCACTGACCCCTGAGCGGGTTGAGGAGCTTAAACTGCCGATGATGGCTGATATGAACACGTCTCGCTTCGGCACCGCATTTACTGTATCGATTGAAGCGCGTAAAGGAGTGACAACAGGGATCTCGGCTGCTGACAGGGCCAGGACAATAAAGACAGCTATTGATCCGAAGAGCGGCCCTGACGACATAGCAAGACCGGGCCATATATTCCCTTTACGGGCACAGCCCGGCGGCGTGCTGCAGCGTGCCGGACAAACAGAGGGTTCTGTCGATCTTGCAAGGCTTGCGGGCCTCTATCCGGCGGGAGTAATATGCGAAATAATGAATGACGACGGGACGATGGCAAGGGTTCCGCAGCTTGCAAAGTTCGCCAGGAAACACGGACTGAAGATGGTAACTATCAAGGACCTGATACGTTACAGGATGCAGAATGAATGTCTTGTCACCCGGCTTGCCGAGACCGTTATTCCAACCGGACATGGAGGGGATTTTACGGCGATAGTTTTCGGCAACATGGTGGATGATACAAAGAATGTGGCTCTCGTGAAGGGAGACATATCACCAGAAGAGCCGGTGCTCGTGAGGGTTCATTCCGAATGCCTCACCGGGGATGTCTTTGGTTCCAAGAGATGCGACTGTGGTGACCAGCTTCATAAGGCGATGGCGATGATAAAGAAAGAGGGCAAGGGTGTTATACTTTACATGAGGCAGGAGGGCCGCGGCATAGGCCTCGTCAACAAGCTAAGGGCCTATGCGCTGCAGGATGAAGGACTTGATACTGTAGAGGCTAATGAACGACTCGGCTTCAAGGCAGACCTCAGGGATTACGGCATTGGCGCTCAGATACTTGTCGATTTAGGGGTAAGAAAGATGAAGCTGATGACCAACAATCCCAAGAAGCTGATAGGGCTTGAGGGGTACGGGCTAAAAATCGTCGAGCGGGTGCCGATAGAGATAAGGCCCCATGACAAGAACATCAGATATCTTGCCGCCAAGAAGCGAAAGCTCGGACATATGCTTGATCATGTATAAATATCCGGTGTATGCGGCTAACGGGAGGAGGAACATATGAAGATATTCGAGGGAGAACTTCATGCTGAGGGGCTCAGATTTACAATAATAGTAAGCAGGTTCAATGATTTCATCACAAACAAGCTTCTTGACGGTGCCGTTGATGCCCTCGTGAGACATGGGGCCTCTGAAAAGGACATAGAGGTCATCAGAGTGCCTGGAGCCTTCGAGATACCTCTCGTAGCCAGAAAGGCGGCATCGAGGAAGACATGCGATGCCGTCATATGTCTGGGTACGATAATACGGGGGGCTACACCTCATTTTGAATATGTGGCTGCCGAGGCATCAAAGGGAATCGCCATCGCCTCTTTCGAGACCGGCAAGCCGGTTGCATTCGGCATTATTACATCTGATACGATTGAGCAGGCTGTCGAGAGAGCCGGATCAAAGAGCGGTAACAAGGGATGGGATGCGGCAATGGTGGCCATCGAAATGGCGCAGCTTCTGAAGAAAATATGAACACAAAACGCAGAGTACAGAGTACAAAATGCAGAATGCAGAACGAAAAATAGGGGGTATGTGTTCTGGGCTCTGACATATGAAACGACGACGATCGAGAGAATACGCCCTTCAGATCCTCTTTCAGCTCGACCTTACAGGGGAACGTGACATGGATGATGTCTTCCGGGAGTTCTGGGAGGGCAACGATGAACCCGAGGAAGTCAGGGAATTTACTTACGCAATAGTAAAGAATACAAGAGAGAATCTTGAGAAGATCGATTCCCTGATAAAGGATGCTGCTGAGCACTGGTCAATAGAACGGATGGCCGTTATAGACAGAAATATTCTTCGGGCTGCAACGTATGAGATAGTCTTCAGGTCCGATATCCCTCCCTCTGTAGCCATCAATGAGGCGCTTGAGATAGCAAAGAAATATTCTACGGAAGATTCCGCCCCCTTTATAAACGGCATCCTCGACCGGATAGCTCATTCCATAACAACATCAACTCAGAAGGACGACTGATGTGAACCGGTTGCACGATGAAATCCTATGCCGTCATATCCGATGTCCATTCCAATCTTGAGGCCCTTCAGTCTGTTCTGTGCGAGCTGGAGAGAGAGAAACCGGAACGCATTTTTTTCATTGGCGACAGTGTCGGCTAC
>CAZZGC010000035.1:0-2070 GCA_964653915.1 uncultured Thermodesulfovibrio sp. | reverse complement strand
GCTGGAGAGAGAGAAACCGGAACGCATTTTTTTCATTGGCGACAGTGTCGGCTACGGCCCGGACCCTGACGCATGTGTTGAGCTGCTGAAGGAACACTGCGACTTCATGCTCGCCGGCAACCACGACCACGCGGCAGCCGGCCTGGCCAACATTGCTTTTTTTAATCCCGGGGCGAGGACGGCGATCATCTGGACTTCCGAAGTAATGTCTCAGCGGCAGATCGCTTTTCTCCGGAAGCTGCCTCTCACCCAGGTCCTGCCGGACGACAGCATCTTTTTTGTGCACGCCACACCGCGCGATCCTGAACAGTGGCACTATCTGTCAGGAATCAGCGATGCCCGTATCAACTTTCATTACTTTGATGAACAGATCTGCTTTGTCGGCCATTCACACATACCTTTCATAATAGAGCGTGACCATGAAGGGCAACTTCTGTTTTTGGAAAGTGAAGCGGAAATTCGCAGTGGATGCCGCTATATCGTAAATGCCGGAAGCGTAGGACAGCCACGGGACGGTGATCCTGATGCGGCATATGTAATGGTCAGGGAAGGTGTCATGAGGATTAAAAGGGTTCCTTATGATATATTATTAACTCAGAAAAAAATGAAAAAGGCTGGTCTGCCGGATTTTTTGATTGAACGACTGTCAGCCGGAAGATAAGGAGAGAGGTTAATTTGATACCACGTTACACAAGACCTGAGATGGGAGCCCTCTGGGAGCCCGAAAACAAGTTCCGGAAGTGGCTCGATGTCGAGATAGCGGCATGCGAGGCCTGGGCAAAGCTGGGGGAGATTCCGAAAAAGAGCCTTGATGTCATAAAGAAACGCGCTAAGTTCAGTGTCAGGCGTATAGATACGATAGAGCGTAAGGTCAAGCACGATGTAATCGCTTTTCTTACATCCGTGGCGGAAAGTGTCGGCCCTGACTCGCGGTTCATACACAAGGGACTTACATCTTCAGATATTGTCGACACTGCCCAGGCGCTCCTTATGAAGGATGCCTCAGATTTAATCATCAGGGATATAAAGGTGCTTATGAGGGTGCTCAGGAAAAATGCCATGAAATACAAAATGACCCTCCGGATGGGCAGAAGTCACGGCATACATGCCGAGCCCACGACATTCGGGCTTACGTTCGCGCTCTGGTATGCCGAGATGGAGCGGAACCTGAAGCGCATGCAGACAGCAAAAGAGACGATCAGTTATGGTCAGCTTTCGGGACCGGTCGGTACATTCTCAAGTCTTCCAACTTCTATAGAAAAATATGTCTGCAGAAAGCTCGGGCTGAAACCCGCGCCTGTGGCCACGCAGGTAATTCAGCGGGATCGCCATGCAGAGTATATGAACACCCTGGCACTTGTTGCAGCAACTGTTGAAAAGATAGCCGTAGAGATACGCCACCTCCAGCGTACAGAGGTGCTTGAGGCTGAAGAGCCCTTTGAAAAGGGACAGAAGGGATCCTCTGCCATGCCGCACAAGCGTAACCCTGTTGGCAGTGAGAATCTAAGCGGCCTTGCACGCGTGGTGCGCTCGAACGCTCTGGCGGCCATGGAAAACATAGCCCTCTGGCACGAACGCGACATCAGCCATTCATCGGTAGAGAGGATCATCATCCCGGACAGCACAATTCTTGTCGATTATATGCTGCACAGGCTTACAGGCATCCTCGACGGATTGCAGGTATATCCCGGCAGGATGAAGGAGAATATGGACAGAAGCTTCGGTCTTTACTGCTCACAGCGCGTGCTTCTGAAGCTGACCGAAAAGGGGCTGACCAGGGAGAAGGCATACAGTTTGGTTCAGGAAAACGCGATGAAGAGCTGGAAGCAGCGGAAGCCGTTTCGTGACTTTCTGGAAGCCGACTCCCGCATTCTGAAATACATCACACCTGCTGATCTCGATCAGCTTTTCGATATAAGCTTTTACACAAAGAACGTTGATTACATATTCAGGAGAGTGTTCGGGAAGAGGAAGTGAAGGTGTCAGTTTGTGTAAATGGGCCAATAAATTTGATTGCGGGTTCGTTAGCAATTATCACAACCATGTGTCAGGTTTTTTTATGACCTGGCC
>CAZZGC010000034.1:0-19320 GCA_964653915.1 uncultured Thermodesulfovibrio sp. | reverse complement strand
CATGGCAAAACTGAATCAGGAGAGGTTCAGCCAGAGCGATTTCATCATCAGCCGGCTGAATGATCCGGATGATATAACCGACTATCACACATCAGTTCGTCTTGAACAGCCTCTGTTTGTGCCCGGTATCTATCTGGGAAAACGAATTGCTGAAAAGGAACTCATGGAGGCGAAGAAGTCTCTGGAACATCTGAAAGAAGAAATTGCTCTTAAGGTATATAAAGGTTACGTGCATGTCCAGACGACCGCTAGATACATAGAAACCGCGGGGAAGGCGCTTGCTGAGGCGCGTGAGCATTTGCGGACAGCGGAGAGCCGGTTCAGGGCCGGTACGGCGCTGCGCTCTGATGTTCTGCGGGCGCAGGTAGCCGTGAAGAATGCCGAGGCCGTCCTGATAAGCGCTGAGAGTGACTATGAGATTGCACGCCGCTCACTTGCCCTCGTGATGGGGGTGGATGAAATCGGTGAGACAGGAGATGACAGACCTGATCTTCGGATGAGAACGCTTGACTATTTCATTTCGAAATCGGGGGGACGTAATGACCTCGGGGCTATCGAGGCCGGAATTGAGAAGGCGGCAGATTCGGTTTCACTGGCTCGCTCGTCGCTTCTGCCCGAGCTTTCCTTTGCAGCAAGTTATGACCTTAACGATCACAGGTCAATCTTTGGTGATGAGGGACAAAGCTATATGGCAGGGATTTACCTTAGATGGAACATTCTTGACATGCCTTCGTATCACAGGGTATCTCAGGCAAAGGCGATGAAGCATGCTGCTGAAGAAAGACGGAATGCCCTGAGAGATGCGATACGGTTCAGAATAAGAGAGGCTTTTGCAAGGGCCGGCGAGAGCAAAAAGCATCTTGAACTTGCCCGGGCGATGGCAGCCCAGGCAGCGGAATCTGTGCGGATAGTGAAACAGAGATATGAAAACTCACTTGCCCCGCTTGTGGATCTGCTTGATACTCAGGCGATGCACGACAGGGCAAGGTCTGATCTTATAAGGGCGGAGAACGAATTTATGATTTCGGTGGCTGAACTCTATTTCAGAAGTGGAATTCTTTTAGAGAGTTTGAGATAGATGGAGAGAGGAGTATGTCATGAGGCGGTACATTTTTTTTGCGATAGCAGTTTCATTGATGCTGATTGCATCGTGCAGTAAAGAGAGCACTGTATATGAAAGCGAAAGGGAGACGGTCAGAGGTATTTCTGTCGGGCCAGTGATCGAAAAAGAAATTCAGGATTATTACATTGCTCCAGGGACGGTAAGGGCGGTGGAGAGATCGGTTATTTCATCAAGGATAATGGGGGAGGTAAGGGATATCCTTGTGAAATCGGGAAGTAACGTCACCAGAGGACAGGTAGTGATCAGGATTGACAGTCCGGAACTTCTGGCACGTCGACAGGTAGCCGAAGAAGCGGTTGGAGAGGCTGAACGTGCCCTGGATATGGCCAGGAGCAGGATGCAGCTTGCGGAGAAGACGTTCACGAGATACAGGACACTGTTTTCAGAGAGTGTAATAACGGAACAGGAGTATGACGAAGTATTGACAAGCAGGGATCTTGCGAGAACAGGTTATGAAAGATCTCGGAAGGCCCTTGCCGGGGCACGTGCATCCCTCAGGGCGGTCGAGGCACAGCTTGCATATGGCGTGGTTCGATCCCCGGTAAACGGTATTGTGGCGGAAACAGATGTAGATGTGGGCAGTACAGTTATGCCGGGTCAGCCTCTGCTGACGATTGAGGAGATGCCTTACAGAATTGAGTCATATGTTGACGAGAAGATCCTTCCTTTTATTAAGACGGGAATGAGCGCCCGTGCCGAAGTAGCAGCGCTCGGCAGCAGGCTGGCCTGCCGGGTCAGCGAGGTTGTACACAGAATCGACCCCAGGACAAGGACATTCACGGTCAAGTTGAACATCACAGAGCCTCCAGGCGGCCTCAGGGGAGGTATGTATGCTCGTATGAGCTTTCCGACGGAGAAGCGCAGGGCGATTTTTGTCAGGGATTCGGCGATTGTGAGGAGGGGAGACCTGGTCGTGGTTTACGCAGTTGACGACAGGGGCATAATATCGATGAGGTTTGTGAGGATCGGTGAGTCACGGGACGGTATGACAGAGATCCTGTCCGGATTGAGGCCCGGTGAGCGGGTAATCATCTCGGGGACTGATAAGGCTGTTGATGGGGGGATCGCAGGGTGAAAGATACCACGGGATTTGCCGGAAGAATAGCGAAGACCTTCCTGCGCTCCAAGCTGACACCGCTTATAGTTGCAACGGCTCTCGTACTGGGTCTGTACGCCATCATAGTCACTCCGCGTGAAGAGGAACCCCAGATCATTGTGCCGATGATGGATGTCTTTGTCAGTCATCCCGGTGCATCCGCCAGTGAGGTCGAAGACCATGTAACCAAACCCATGGAAAAGATACTGCGGGAGATCGACGGCGTGGAGTACATATATTCGATGTCAAAACCGGGCATGAGCATAACTACTGTGAGATTCTATGTCGGAGAAAATATGGAGGACAGCCTGGTCAAACTATATAACAAGCTGATGTCCAACTTTGACAGGATTCCTCATGGTGTGTCACGTCCGCTCGTAAAACTGAGATCGATAGATGATGTGCCGATTCTCACACTCACTCTCTGGAGTGACAGATACGGGGGATTTGAACTGAGAAAGACGGCCCTTGAGGTGGCGGAGGAGATCAAGAAAGACGGCGAAGTCTCTGAGGTGAAGGTAACAGGCGGACTTCGCAGGCAGTTGACGATCACGATCAATGCTGAGCGACTGCGGGGATACGGTATTAGCCCTTTAAGAATATACAGTATGTTGCAGCAGGAAAATTTTTCATTGCCGGCCGGCTCTTTCCCCGGGGCAGGGCAGGAGATAAGGGTTAAGACAGGGAATTTTATCAGGGGCGCCGATGATGCGGCAAATCTCGTTGTTGCTGCGCGGGACGGCAGGCCTGTAATGCTCGGTTCAGTGGCGGATATAAGCGATGGACCCGAAGAGCCCGCAGATTATGTTCTCATGGGTTTCGGGCCGGCCTCTCCTGAAAAGGCACCTGGGCTTCATGATGCGGTCACCATCTCGCTTGCGAAGAAGAAAGGCACCAACGCGACTCTGATTGCTGAGCGTGTTCTTGAGAAAGTGGAGCATCTCAGGGGATATCTGATTCCGGGAGATGTCCATGTCACCGTAACGAGAAACTATGGAGAGACGGCCAAGGAAAAGTCGGACGAGCTTCTTGAGCATATGCTGATAGCCGCTATATCGGTTACAGTGCTTATTGCACTTGCTCTCGGTATAAGGGAATCGATTGTTGTTGGTGTGGCTGTTCCGGTTACGCTTGCATTAACGATTCTGGTCAATTACATGTATGGCTATACTCTTAACCGTGTGACGTTGTTTGCTCTCATATTTTCGATAGGAATACTTGTGGATGATGCGATAGTAGTTGTTGAGAATATACACCGTCACTTCCGGATGAAGGGTGTCTCGCCGGAGACCGCTGTGAGGGCGGTCGATGAGGTGGGTAATCCCACTGTACTTGCTACATTTACGGTTATAGCGGCCCTCATGCCGATGGCGTTTGTATCCGGACTCATGGGCCCCTATATGAGACCGATTCCGGTCGGTGCGTCGGCCGCTATGATACTGTCGCTGCTGATAGCATTCATAATAAGCCCGTGGCTGAGCTACATAGTGCTAAGGCGCACCAGGGGAGGGGCCGGCTCAGAAGAGCAGGAAGGCAGAATTCTGGAATTTTTCAACCATCTTTATGAGAAAAATCTCAGATCCTTACTTCAGAGCGGCCCCAAGAGACTCGTGGCTTTTCTTATAGTACTGCTGCTGCTGGGCGGCTCAGTCATGCTCGTGGTCTTTAAACTGGTCACTGTCAAGATGCTGCCTTTTGACAACAAGAGCGAACTGCAGGTGATTATAGACATGCCGGAGGGCTCGACACTGGAGCATACGGCATCCGTGGCCCGTGAAATAGGCGAATATATCAGCACCGTGCCTGAGGTCATGAACTATCAGGTATATGCGGGAACCGCGGCGCCGTTCAACTTCAACGGGCTTGTGAGGCACTATTTCCTGCGGGCAGGCGGCAACGTTGCCGATATCCAGGTTAACTTTGTCCCTAAGGGACAGAGAACTGCGCAGAGTCATGATATTGCAAAGAGAATCAGACCTGCTGTGCAGAAGATTGGCAAGAGATATAACGCTGATATTAAGATAGTGGAGATACCGCCCGGCCCGCCTGTGCTGAGTACTCTTGTTGCCGAAGTGTACGGCCCTGACTTCAGGGGACAGATCGAGGTTGCACGCAAGATAAAGGAGATTTTTGAATCCACCGAAGGTGTCGTTGACGTGGACTGGTATGTGGAGGACGATCAGACCAAGGTAACCTATGTGGTTGACCGGAGGAAGGCGGCTCTCCATGGTATTTCGGTTACGGATGTGGCGCGGGCGCTGAGGATGTCACTTGGAGGAGTGAATGCCGGCCTTGTCCATGATTCCGGCAGTAATGAACCGGTTGAGATAATCCTCCGGGCTCCTCTTGAGGCCAGGGCTGGCATCGCCAGGCTCAACAGGATACCGCTTGAGGCGGCGGACGGCAGTGTTGTACCGCTTGCCGAACTTGTGAATGTCCGGAGAGGAGTAGAGGACATAAGTATATACAGGAAGAACCTCCGCAGGGTTGTTTATGTGACAGGCGATGTTGCCGGCAGGGAGGAGAGCCCTGTATATGCAATCATGAAGATGAAAAAGGCGGTTGAGAAGATTGAGCTGCCGGGGGGATTTAAGATCAGGCAGTACAACACTGTTCAGCCCGAGAGGGAAGACCTCTATGCGATGAAATGGGACGGTGAATGGCATATAACATATGAAGTGTTTCGGGACCTTGGACTTGCATTTGCTGCTGTTATGGTAATCATCTATGTAATGGTGGTAGGCTGGTTCCGTTCGTTTGGAACCCCGCTGGTCATAATGGCGCCGATCCCCCTGTCTCTGGTGGGCATACTGCCGGCGCATGCAATGATGGGGGCTTTTTTTACTGCAACATCCATGATCGGATTCATTGCCGGTGCCGGTATAGTGATAAGGAATTCGATAATACTCGTGGATTTCATAGAGCAGAAACTCGGCGAAGGGCTGCCAATAGAAGAAGCCGTTGTTCAGGCGGGGATAATTCGGTTCAGGCCCATGCTGCTTACCGCCGCTGCCGTTGTCGTTGGCTCATCAGTGATACTGTTCGATCCGATTTTCCAGGGCATGGCCATATCCCTCATGGCCGGAGAGGTTGCATCAACCCTGCTGTCACGGACATTAGTGCCTGTCCTGTATTATATATACAGGAGGCGAGGGTTGAGAGTTGAGGGTTGAAAGGGTCCTACTCATAAAGGTGGCATAGACTTTTTACGGCGGGCTCACTATATGCCATCTCCTTATGTAATCACATAAAAAAGCCGATAAAGACTAAGGGTGTACCCTAATGAGTTTTAATAAGAGTATTACGTCCTGGTCGGGATTACGTGAAACGGGTAAAACGCAATCTGATTTTCAAACTGACTCTGCCGCTTATCGGGGTGACGGTGCTGATCTTTTCAGTCATGATCCCTGTGCTCTACTATATCGACTCTTCAATACTTGACAGATCATTTACGGTGCAGCTTAATCATGTTTCGGATATCACCAGGAAATCCGTAGCTCAGGATATATCAATGCTCCTGACACATCTGCGTCTCGCATTTGACAATCCGCTTGTTCTCGGTGCTCTGCTGAAAGATGATGAATCTGCAATTCGCGATCTGCTTTCGAGAGTCAGGGCGGATGCTGATCTCGACTTTATCTTTATCATGAATAAGGATGGCCGGCTAAAATCATCCTTCAGTGACGGCATATCTGATTTCTCCTGGCTGCCCGGTGATGAGATCATGAAGGATGTGCGGCATGGCAGGAGTCTCGTAAGCGTCAGGGTTATAAGGCAGAAACTCTACGGTATAGGCATCGTTCCTGTCGGCATCTGGAATGAGCCATGGGTGGTAATCGGCGGCAGACCCCTGAAGCTTCCAAGGCCGGAACGGATGGATACCTATCTTCGCAATAATGAAATCGTGATCTATTTTAATAACGGACACCCTGCGCTATGGAACGATTTTGCCGAACTTCCTCATAACCTGAGTGCCTCTATGCTAAGGCAACTTGAAGCAACTGAGGGGCCGGTATTTATTGATCTCCCCGATCACGAAGATCGCGGACACAAGATAATATATGGGGCGATGACTTTCGATGACGGTGAAAGGGTTTTCTACAGCGTTCATGTCGATGCCTCAAGGGCACTATCTTCGCGCAATAAGCTGATTTACATAGTGCTTCTCTTCATGGGTTTCTGTGTTCTTGCCATGACTCTCGTGGGCCTGACGACATCAAGCTGGGTGTCTAAGAGAGTGGGGCGTCTTCTGCGCGGAACATCAGAGATTTCAGCAGGAAATCTGGGTTATCAGCTAGATGACAATGAACATGATGAAATTTCGGAAGTCACGAAGGCATTCAACGAGATGTCACGTAATCTCAGGTCGAGCCATGAGTGGTGGCAGGTGACTTTCAACTCAATGTCCGACGCTGTGACGATACATGATGACAACGGGAAAACCATCAAGGCGAACCAGGCGGCGGCGAATATGTTGAGCATGCCGGTCAATACAATTGTTGGCAAACGCTGCTGCGATCTCTTTTCTCATAAGCGTGATTCGTCAGAGGGTTGCCCGGTCTTCCGGTGCATCTATTCGGAAAAACCCGTAGAGACAGAACAGTATGACGAAAATGAAGATCGATGGTATTCAGTGCTTACATCGCCGGTGATGAAACGCGATGGCGGCGTAAGCCATGTTATACATATAGTCAGGGATATAACATCGAGAAAGAGTTCCGAGGCTCTAGTGAGGGAGCAGCTCAGGAAGCTGAATGCCCTTTATTCTATAGACAGGGCTGTCAACGAGAATCTCGATATCCGCTCTACACTTAATCTGCTTGCGGAACAGGTCATGACCCAGCTTGAGATGGACGCCGTATCCGTGCTTCTTCTGAAGAAGCAAACGCAGACACTTGAATATGTCGTAAGCAACGGTTTCAGGTCCAGAGCGCTCGTATATACATCGCTGAATCTTGGGGAAAGCAACGCTGGGAGAGCTGCACTGGAGCATAGAATAATCTCGATTCCGGACCTGAGAAATAATCCCGGCGGATTCATTCGCTCAAAGGAGTTTCAGATGGAGGAGTTTATCTCCTATTTTGCGGTGCCGCTCATTGCCAAGGGAGAGGTCAAGGGTGTCATGGAGATCTTTCACAGGAGTTTCATTCCTGCAGATAGCGATCTGCTCCAGTTCCTGGAGACAATCGCCGATCAGGCTGCGATCGCCGTTGATAATGCCATACTTTTTAATGATCTGCAGAGGTCACGGAATGAACTTATTCTGGCCTATGACAGCACAATAGTCGGCTGGTCTCTTGCACTTGATATGAGAGACAAAGAGACAGAGGGGCACTCACAGAGGGTGACGATTATGACCGTACAGATCGCACAGGAAATGGGGGTAGACGATGAATCGCTTGTTCATATAAGACGGGGCGCATTGCTGCATGATATCGGAAAGATGGGAATCCCCGACAGCATATTGCTCAAGCCGGGAAGGCTGAGCCCGGAGGAGAGAAGCATCATGGAAAAACACCCGGTATATGCGTACGAGATGCTGTATGAGATAGATTATCTCAAACCGGCTATCGATATTCCCTACTGCCATCATGAAAAGTGGGACGGCACCGGATACCCGCGCGGACTCCGCGGCAAGGAGATACCTCTTGCTGCAAGGATATTCGCGGTTGTGGATGTCTGGGATGCCCTGTCTTCCGACAGGCCCTACCGTCCGGCATGGCCAAAAGAAAAGGCTATCGGATATATAAGGGAAAATGCGGGAATACAGTTCGATCCGGATGTAGTGGAAATCTTTCTCAGGATAGTGGAGACCGAGGCATCCCTGACAGGATCGGGACAGACATAAAAAAGGGCCACACAACTGCGTGGCCCTTTAAAAATGCTCTTTACTATCCACAGGAAGAACATCCGGGACCGCAGGATGCTGAAGGGTTGGGGTTGTTGATAACAAACCCTTCCCTGTCGCCATCTACGATGTAATGGATTTCCATTCCGTTGAGGCTCTCTGAAGTGGCCTTGTCAACAAAAAACCTTACACCGTTTTTTTCTATTATCTGATCCTCCTGCTCCGGATTCTCAACTATGTCAATCCCATAAGATGGACCACAGCAACTGCTGCCCGCCGTATAGAACCTGAACGCCCAGTCAGCCTTGCCTTCTGCTTTTAGAATCTCTTTTGCCTTATCCAGGGCCGCATCCGTGATGTTAACCATTAAAAAATCCTCCTTAGTGCCGGGCCGCCACTTTACCTGCGATCCGTTTTCTTTCTTTTTAGAGTAATGCAATGATCGTGCAAAAAGCAAATCGCCTCAGCATTCAGAACTACTCAGGGTAATAAGATTTATAAATCGAAAAATGGTAAAATATTTACGGTGGGTTGATATTGATTCCATTATAGGGCAAACCTTTTTATTAGAGATCGGCAAGATCCCCGCGCGGGTTCCTGTTTGACTCATCCCAGAAGAATTCTTAGACAGCTCACCGGGATATTTTACTAACGGAGATTCTACTGACTATGGGAACGAATATTGTCGTTGTGGATGATGATGCGGTAGTTCTGGATGCTGTGGCACAGATGCTTGATGCGGAGTTGTTTTCGGTAATTGCCTGCAGGAATGCACGCGAGGCAATCGACAGAATCGAATCAACCAGAGTGGATGTTGTTCTTACTGATATTAAGATGCCGGATATGAGTGGACTTGACTTGTTGGCCTATGTACGCCAGAGAAATCCCGAAATTCCGGTTATCCTGATGACGGCCTTTGCCGATCTTGAGGTTGCGGTGGATGCGATCAAGAAGGGAGCCTATGATTTTATCATTAAGCCGTACCATCCGGACTACCTCATTCATGCCATCAACAAGGCGCGGGAATTCAGCCAGTTCAACAAACTCCGGGAAAATTATAAGGCGTACCTTGAGGACATGGTCAAGCAGCGGACTATCGAGCTGGATCATGCACGCTCGGAGGCGGAAAAACTGAGCAGGGACCTTGTCGAAAGGTTGACCACGGTTGCAGAATTTCGCGATACGGAGGCCGGTGCTCATGTCGCAAGAATAGGGATTTTTTCGGAGATGATCGCCGAGGAGCTCGGAATGCCGGGAGAATTTTCCAAGACTATCAGGCAGGCCAGTCCGCTGCATGATCTGGGCAAGCTTGGAATAACAGACTATATATTGTTCAAGCTCGGCCCTCTGAGCGAAGAAGAGTTCCGTGTTATCAGGACTCATACGACCCAGGGCCAGAGAATCCTTGCAGGGTCGACCCATCCCGTTCTGAAGATGGCTGAGTCCATCGCGCTGAATCACCATGAAAGGTGGGATGGCAGGGGATACCCAAACGGCATCGAGAAAGAAGATATTCCCCTGGAGGGAAGGATAGTGATGCTCGTTGATCAGTATGATGCTTTAAGAAGCGAAAGACCCTATAAGCCGGCAGTTGGTCATGAGGAAGTGGTCAATATTCTTCTGAATGGTGACGGGCGTACCATGCCTGAGCACTTTGACCCCGCCGTACTGAATGTCTTCACGAAGGTTTCAGATAGATTCGAAGAGGTATTTATATCTATTCAGGACTAAGTGTATGCTCTGTCTTCAGAGTGGCCGTTGTTTCTTGGATTTGTAGAGCATTTTGTCTGCATCCTCGATAAATGCCTGTGGCGATTCCATTTCCGGTCTGAAGCTGGAGACTCCTGTGCTGATGGAAAAACCATCGAGACGCTGTCCGCAGGATTCTATGGTGACGCTCCCCGTTTTTTGCCGTAATCTGGCTGCTACCTGAGTCCCGGTTTCCATATCACTCTGAACAAGTACAATAACGAACTCATCTCCGCCAAACCTGCCCGCGATGTCCGTACTCCTTATCTCTTCGTTTATGACCGAAGCAGCTTTCTGAAGCACTGCATCTCCGAATATATGCCCATATGTATCGTTGATCTCCTTGAAGCAGTCTATATCGAACATGAGCAATGTCAATGGGTTGCCGTACCTTCTGGCCCTTTCCATCTCTTCCTCGAGCCTCATATCCACGTATCTCCTGTTCATCAGGCCGGTAAGGCTGTCAGTGCGGGATATACGTCTGAGTTCTCTTATGAGTTCGTCGCGTTGCTGCTCGGCCTCCTTCCTGCGTCCTATGTCTCTGTAAGAAGCGATCACATATTTCCGCTCTCCGATATTCATGCGTGAGGCGCTTACCTCCACGGGCACGACCGTGCTGTCTTTCTTTCTGTAGGTCGTTTCGAGCATCAGTGCTTCTCCTTCAAGGATGTTGCTAATCCTGCTGGGTGTTTTTGCGGCATGTTCCGGGGTCTGGAGGTCCGTAATATATAATCTCAGAAGTTCTTCCTTCCCATAGCCAAGCATATGGCATGCGGCCTTGTTTGCGGCGATTATCCTGCCAATACCAGGCCCTTCCCCCTGAAGAATAAAGATCGCATCGCCTGACTGTTCGAATATGGAACGGAACAGGGCCTCGCTCTGCCGCAGCTTACTGTCTACTGCGCTATAATCCGTTTTGTCTCTGAATATCTCCAGTATGTGCCTTATCCTGCCGGTCTTATCCGGCAATGGAGACGCAGTAACTTCAATCTCTTTCTGATAAAACAGGTCTTCATAGACGAGGTGCCGGACGCGAACCGTGGTATTTTCGATCAACGCCCGTTTCATGGGGCATGGGGTTCTTGATCCGTGACAGGGCCTGCTCCTCTTTCGGGCGCTCTCAAAGCACCTGAGGTCTTTCTCCCCCGGTACAGGATATCCGGTGATTTCCCGCATGCTCCTGTTAGTGCATATCACCCGGTGATCCATATCAATTATGTGACATGGAAGTTCAAAGCCGTCCAGCAGCGATTGAATGTATCCGTTATCAACAGAAGGACCGTGAAGTGCCCCTGTTATGAGGTCGAGAGACAGGGCATCATTTTCCACAATACCCGGAAGGGGCTGAGAGCGGGGATCGATGTCATGCGCGTCATTCATAAACAATCAGAAGATAGTTTATCATCTGAATGGAGCTCTGTAAATGTGTGAGACTGATAATGAACGACGGCGATCAGCGCCCTCTTTCTCTTTTGAAGATAATAAAATAGAATATAACATGAAATCCGGCAGTTCGGTCATGAATGAAGAGATAATGAAACAGGCCAGAATTCTTTACGATCTGCTCCGCAGGTACGGGGCCACCGTTTCAACGGCCGAGTCCTGTACAGGGGGATTCCTGAGCTATTGCATCACGCTTATACCGGGTGCAAGCGGGGTCTTCAGAGGCGGGATAGTTGCATACTCTGCAGAGCTTAAACGCGGCCTCCTTGGTGTTGAGTCCGGGCTTATCAGAGACAAGGGAGTTGTGAGTCCTGAGACAGCGCTCAGGATGGCTGAGCAGGTCAGAATCCTCTGCGGTTCCGATTATTCGATCTCCACTACCGGCAATCTCGGTCCCGGCGCGCTCGAAGGCGGGGAGGCAGGTCTCGTTTACATGGCTGCCTGCAGCAGCGACGAGAGCGCTTCAGGGGAACTGCATCTGAAGGGCACTCGCGAGCAGAATCGCGAAGAGGCTGCACTCGGCGCTCTGAAGTTGATCACCGGTCTGATCAGTCGTAAGGGTTAATCATGATAGCTGATGATGCAAAAATAAAATCCGAGATCGAAAAGCTTGTCAGTGAGCTCAATCATCACTGCTACCGGTACCATGTACTTGATGCCCCGGTCATCCCGGATGTGGAATATGACCGCCTATACAGGCGTCTCAAGGAGCTTGAGGAAGAGTCCGGGTATGTCCTGCCCGATTCTCCCACACAGAGGGTGGGAGCGCCGCCACTTGAAAAGTTCAGCAGGGTAAAGCATGCAGAGCCTATGCTTTCACTCGACAATGCCTTTTCGCATGAGGAACTCATTGAATTTGACAGGAGGCTGAAGAGGTTTCTTGGCAGGAATAAGGAGATTGCCTATACCGTAGAACCTAAGTATGACGGTCTCGCGATAGAGCTGTCCTATGTTGACGGTGTTCTTCAGACCGCCTCAACGCGGGGAGATGGATACATTGGTGAGGATGTGACTCATAATATCAAGACAATAAAGGCTGTCCCACTGCGCATTGAATTGCCGAATCCTCCACGCCGCATTGATATAAGGGGTGAGGTCTACATGGACATAGAAGACTTTAATAAACTGAATGAGGAGCGGGAGAAAAACGGCGAGCCCGCCTTTGCCAATCCCCGCAATGCAGCGGCAGGTTCGGTTCGTCAGTTAGATTCTTCCATTACGGCATCGAGGAGGCTTCATCTTGCCTGTTATGGAGCAGGCGCTCTGGAGGGCGTCAGATTTTCGAGTCAGTGGGAATTTATGCAGTGGCTGAAGGATGCGCGATTCCCTGTCCCTCTCGGTCTGGAACTCGCGGAAGACATTGCTGAGGCCATAGATGTGGTTAAGAAAATAGAGCAGAGCAGGGAGACATTCCCTTTTGAAGCGGATGGCGCGGTGCTGAAGGTCAACGATATGACTCTCCAGAGCGAGCTCGGAATAAAAACGAGAGAGCCTCGCTGGGCCATCGCGTACAAGTTTCCCGCTCATCGGGGCATAACGGAACTGAGAAAGATTGTCTCCAGCGTTGGTCGTACCGGAACGATCACGCCTGTTGCGCTTCTGAAGCCCGTCAGCATCGGGGGCGTAACCGTCTCCAGGTCAACCCTTCATAACTGGGAGGAGATTGAGAGGAAGGATATCAGGGAGGGTGATTCAGTAATTGTCGAGAGGGCGGGTGATGTCATTCCCCATGTAATAGCTGTGCTAAAGGACAGGCGGAAGGGTAAAGAAGAAAGAGTTCTGCCCCCATCCACCTGTCCGGAATGTGGTTCATCCGTTGAACGGGAGAATGGTGGTGTTGCCATCAGATGTATCGGGCTCAACTGCCCTGCCCAGGTGCGGGAGCGTATTCGTCATTATGCCTCTCGTGCCGCAATGGATATCGAGGGCCTTGGGGAAAAAAATGTAGAACTCCTTTATGAGCGTGGACTCGTAAGGCACTTTACGGATATCTATCGGCTGAAAAAAGAAGATCTTCTGGAACTTCCGAGGTTTGCAGAGAAGTCAGCGGATAATCTGCTGGATGCCATTGAGCAGAGCAAACACACAACGTTGGCGAGATTCATATATGCACTTGGCATTTTGCATGTTGGTGAATATGCCGCAAAACTGATAGCCCGCCACTTTAAGGAACTCTCCGCCCTTTATCATATATCACCGGAGGAGATAACCGGCATAAAGCAGATGGGACAAAAGACCGCCGGGTCCGTCTCTAAATTTTTCAGCGATGAAGAAAATATCAGGACTATGGAAGACCTGAGAAAGCTGGGCCTGGTCCTGACGAATCCCGACTACTCCGGAGAAAGGACGGGGGCGGCACTGCCGCTTGATGGACTTGTATTCGTCATTACGGGTACGCTTCCCCTGTCAAGAAAAGAGATTGAGGATATGATAGAAAAGGCAGGGGGCCGTTGCTCGGGCTCGGTATCATCGAAGACGGATTATGTGGTTGCCGGGGACTCTCCCGGTTCAAAACTCGACAAGGCGAAGACACTCGGAGTGAAGGTGGTCGGCTATGAGGATCTGTTAGAGATGATCTCGGGGGAAGATAGATGAGTGTGTTCAGGCGGACGGTAGTTCTGGTAATACTGATAATACTGTGTGGTTGCAGTTCGCTCCCGGCCCAGTATATCGACCTCCATTCCGGCGTCAGAGAAGATTTCGACAGGATACTTGAGATGGCCGATGCTGCAGATGTGATTTTTGCCGGTGAACTTCATGCTGATGAAAAGAGTCACGCTCTTCAGTACGAGCTGATCCGTCATCTTGACGAAAGCGGAAGGGATGTGGTTGTTGCCTTCGAGCTGTTTCCGGCATCTGAACAGCCCCTTCTCGATGCATGGATTGATGGATCTATCAACAGGCGATCATTCATAGCGCGGTATCAGAAGATAGTCAACCTGCCTTATGATTATTACGGCCGGATACTGGATTATGCCCGTGAACGCGGGATCAGCGTGGTAGGAATAAACGGGAACAGGGATATAATCGCTGCAGTCTCAATGAAGGGAGTGGATGGCGTGAATCTGGTGCTGCCGGAAGATATGATATTTACGCGGTGTGCAGAAGACCCAGAATATGCCCGGGCGTATGGATTTAACAGAGGACGCACCTATCACGGCAGACCAATGGAGCATCTGTGTGACGGCCAGAGGCTCAGGGATTCCATAATGGCATACAACATTGCCGGGATACTGAATGGAGGTGGATATGCTGTGGTAGTTATGGCCGGGATGGCTCACACCATGCGCATTGCGGTACCTGACATGCTCAGGTCTTATACTGATGTCTCCATGCTCGTCATATTGCCGGACAAGGTTCGGATGATTACGCGGAAGAGACCGGATTCTTCGGTGGCAGACGTGATATGGAAGTGATTGAGTCAGGAGTTAACCTGAATGTTGCATAAAAGGCAGAGGAGACCGTCCGTAAAATCTTCAAAAGCGATGGATTATCGGATTATGAGTCATGCGGGAAGAATGTACGTTCAGTGCGGTTCAGAAAGAGGAGAAAAGAGCCCTTTGAAGTCACACGAAGGTATCGCTGAAAACCTTTTCCGGCCTGTCTCCTCTGCCCCGGGGGGAAACTGTAAGGTTAAGAGTTAGCCTGAATGTTGCAGAGGCCGGGAGTTATTATTATGTGTGCATCATATGAAGTGATTATTTTTTGTGGAAAGGAGGAATTATGGCATCTGATAGATACAAGAGATGGGCGCTGGTCATAATTGCCGTTGCAGTGGCTGTATTCATAATCGTGCTGTTTGCCGCAAGAACACCCCATCAGAAGACAGCCGTACAAAGCCAAAATACTCAACAAAGGGCAACCCGAGGGCCGATAGTCGATACCGGTCAAATGAAGATACTATCTTTCGAGGAGTTAGGTCTTGATTCCGGTAATCCTCAGGATCTGGCGCTGGAGGGCGACAAGTATTTTGAAAGCAGGCAATACGAACAGGCGATCGTGATTTACAAAAAAGTCATTGAACTCGATCCCTCCGATGTGGATACACACAATGATCTGGGGTTGGCGCTGTTTTATACGGGCAAGCCTCAGGAGTCGATCGAGATCCTGAAAAAAGGAACCGGGATAGATCCTGAATACCAGAGGATATGGCTCAGCCTGGGATTTGTCATGCTTTCGACAGGTAACAAAGATGACGCCCGGACGGCTCTCGTAAGAGCACGGGATATTGATCCGGACTCAATAATCGGCAGGGAAGCCGTCAAAATGCTGGGAAAGGCGGGTTCGTAACGTATTACTGTAAGGGTATGCTGCAGCACCACAGGCAGGATCGAACTTCCGGTGCCGTAAACCGCAGGAAAGTATTACTCTTTTTCGGCGGGTTCGGATTCTTTCCCCGCGGAGGAGTAATACGTGGAATACTCATTCAGGTATTCCACAGCTTCTGCAGTAGAGGTGATGCCGAGTTTGTTCAGCTCATCAAGTATTTCGCAGCTCTTTAACGGCTCCATTTTCTTTCTCCTTATGTAATATATATGCAATATTTGTGCCATACGGTAACCTGCTTATGAAATGCTCGATTTATGGCCTGCACAGTCTCCGGATGGTTAAAGATTGTGTCCCGAATGACAGATTTTGTCGGTGGAGTAATTGATACGCAAAAAGTGACGTAACGCAAAATCATGTAAATTCCATAAGTTGTACATATGTGCTGAGAAACTTTGAGAGAATCAGTGGCGTATAATCCGTAAGGAAAAAGTTCAGATGTCATATTTGCGGTTTACTGTGATGAGAGTATTGCCATGTATCGTTAATTCACATGTGTGTAAAATATTCAACCCGGTGTAGATTTTTTCCCCACATGATGCCATATGGAGGAGAAACAGGCTGATTGACATTTGGAGGGGATTTTTTTTATATCAGTGTTCTGTAATGACATAGAAATTCAACTGAGAGGTATGTGAAAAACATGACAAAAACAAATCTGGAGTTCAGGGCTGAGGTCAAACAGATACTTGACCTTATGATTCATTCACTTTATTCCCATAAAGAGATATTTCTCAGGGAGTTGATATCCAATGCATCCGACGCAATAGACAGGGCAAGGTACCAGTCCCTGACTGATGCCGGAATAATGGAGGATGATCCGGACTGGAAGATAAAGATTATCCCGGACAAGGATGCGGGCACCCTGACGGTAAGCGACAACGGCATCGGTATGACCCGCGATGAGATAATTGATGCACTGGGCACTATTGCACATTCGGGGACAAAGGAGTTTCTCTCTGCCCTTCAGGAGAAGGATATCAGGGAAAATCCCGAACTGATAGGTCAGTTTGGAGTAGGATTTTATTCGTCCTTCATGGTGGCCGACAGGGTTACGGTGGTCACGAGAAAGGCCGGCCATCAGGGTTCAGGTACAAAATGGGAATCTGCAGCTGATGGATATTTTATGGTCGAGGATGTGAAGAGGGAAAAGAAGGGTACGGATGTGATACTTCATCTCAAAGAAGATGCGCGGAAATATCTTGAGGAATGGGAGATCCGGAGCATCGTCAGGAAATACTCTGACTATATAGAACATCCGATCGTTATGGACGTGGAAAAGGAGCAGGAAAGCACCCTGAAGAAGGGTGAAAAGGTGAAGATTAAGGAAGAGGAGACGCTGAACTCAAGGAAGGCGATCTGGCTCAGAGACAAATCCACGATCAAGGATGAAGAGTACAACGAGTTTTACAGGCATGTATCGCATGACTTCTCCGACCCTGCAAAGGTGATACACTTCAAGGCTGAAGGGACGTCGGAGTTCACCGCTCTGCTTTTCATACCATCCAGGATGCCCTTCGACATATTCTATAAGGATTACAAGGTAGGCCCGATGCTTTATGTCAAGAGGGTACAGATCATGGACCACTGTGAAGAACTCGTTCCAAGGTACCTGAGATTCGTCAAGGGCGTGGTCGACTCGTCGGATCTGCCGCTGAATGTATCGCGCGAGATGCTTCAGTCCAACCGTCAGGTAGATATCATCAACAAGAACATTACAAAGAAAGTTCTCGATACCCTGAAAGAGATGAAGGAGAAATATTTTGACAAATATCTCTCTTTCTACAAGGAATTCGGCAGGGTTCTGAAGGAAGGCGTACATTTCGATTTCTCCAGAAGAGAGGCGATATGCGATCTGCTTCTGTTTCAGTCGACCGAGCTGCCCGAAGGCAGCTACAGGTCGCTTGACGATTATGTCCGGAACATGAGAGACGGGCAGGAAGAGATCTACTATATAACTGGCACATCATATGGGGAAGCGAAGAATTCGCCCTATCTGGAGGCGTTCCGCGAGAAGGGTTACGAGGTTCTGATAATGCTCGATGAGGTCGATGATTTTATCGTTTCCGGCCTGGAGTATAAAGGCAAAAAGTTTAAATCCGCCATAAAGGGCGAGGTGTCGCTTGACGAAAAGGATGCAAAGCTGAGGAAAGAGGCAAAGAAAAAGTACAGCGCCCTTATCGATATGATCAAAGACCAGCTCAAGGAGAGTATAAAAGAGGTCCGCCTATCGGGCAGGCTGAAGGATACAGCCTGTTGCCTGGTGGGGGATGATGACTCCCTTGATCCCCAGATGGAAAAGCTGTTCAAGGCGATGGGGCAGAACATCCCCGAGAACAAGAGGATACTCGAGATCAATCCTGAGCATCCTTTAATAGACTCCATGCAGAAGCTCTTTGAGAAGGAACAGAAGAGCGTAGCTTTGAAAGAATATATAGACATGCTCTACAATCAGGCGCTCCTGCTTGAGGGGTCCAGGCCCAAAGATCCTGCTGCTTTTGCTGCGGCAGTGACGAAGCTCATGGTCAAGGATGCTGAAAAGGCTGTGGGGAGCCATTAGTTAGTTATAATATCGATAACTTAGCCTTTGTCTCTGTCGTTCCCCTTTTGTCCGGCTATCTCATGGCAGAAGATGGCGCAGGCCATAGCGACATTTAGTGACAATGGAGCTCCCTTCATAGGCAGTGTCAGTCTCAGATCGAGATGTTTCCTTACCCCGTACCGCAGCCCCTTCCCCTCGGAACCGAGCACGAGGCAGAGCGGGAAGGGAAGGGATACGGTCCTCATATCCTCCCCCCCCTCTACGAGGGAGCCCGCGATCCAGTAACCCTGCTTCTTGGCCTTTATTATCGCACCGGACAGATTGGTTACACGTGAAACGGGCAGATAGTTTTCTCCTCCTGAGGAGACATGTATGACGGTATCATTGACTTCACATGAGCCATGTTCCGGAATGACTATGGCAAATCCCCCGAGGCAGGCGGCTGTCCGCATTATCGCGCCGAGGTTGTGGGGATCGTTCAGCCCGTCGAGCATGAGAATGCTGAGATTACGTTTCAGGCCTTCCTTTATTAGAAAATCGAAATCCATATATACAAACTGTTCAACCTCTGCGATAATCCCCTGCAGCCTGTCGGCCTTTTTTATCTTCTGCAGGTCGCGTTCAGGAAGCTTTTTGACCGGAATCGTCAGGTCATTAAGCAGCTTCATTATGCCATCATCCTTGAAGTTATCCTGGATGAAGAGGCGGCGGATGCTTCCGGGATTGCACCGGAGCCGTTCATATACAGAGTTCTTGCCGTACAGATAGTTTCTTTTTTTCGCCAATCTTTTCTCCTGTTATCTGACAGGACGTCTGAATCATCCAAGTTAATGCAAATTACGGGATTAAGTCAAGAAAGGGAGCTATGGGCAGGGCCTGAAAATAATAGTTGTAATTATGCCCGTCATGCATTACTATGGGGTATATCACTTGAAAGGAAGGATACATCATGGATGAAAAACCGCCATTTGATTTAAAGGATTTCAGGCTGCCACAGTTAAAGCTTAAACCGATTGTGTGGGCCGTTGCTCTTATACTCATCGTGATCTTCGGGTCTTCGTTCTGGTTTACTGTGGAACCCGAGGAAGTAGGGGTGGTAGTAAGGCTCGGGAAGTATGTACGCACGGTGAATCCGGGCCTGAATTTCAAGATGCCTTTCGGCGTGGAGCAGGTTTACAAGGTGCCTGTTGAGC
>CAZZGC010000033.1:0-19384 GCA_964653915.1 uncultured Thermodesulfovibrio sp. | reverse complement strand
TTCCTCGGCTTCATCCTCGGCCCGGTGATTACGGCACTCTGCCTGTCCCTGCTGGAGATATACACATTTGAAGAACCATCGCACGAAGATGAAAAGGGAACGGCACCCTGTCCGGAATAATTATCCTGATTATTCACGGGTCATATCATTGAAGAAGACATGGGGTACCCCTTCTTCGAATTTATGATATGTAATCAGTCCCCTGAGGATTGTATGATCTTCTCGGCAAGCCTGTAAGCATTTTCGACACAATCGTTTATCCCGATGCCCCTGTAGGCATTTCCGGTAACATAGAGGCCTGGATGGTTAGCCACAGCGCTGTTCAGTCTGTCCAGTATCCGGCCGTGGCCGAGAGTATATTGAGGAATGGCCTTCTGCCATCTGTATATTCTTATGAATTCAGGATCGGATTTCACGCCGATGATCTGCCGCAGTTCCTGCGATACGAGATCAATGAGTTGACTGTCTTCCATATCCGACATCTCCGGATAACGGGCGCCTCCGACCATGGTTCTCAACAGTGAATGCCCTTCGGGGGCCCTGTCCGGAAAGATGCTTGAATCCCATAGAGTGCCCAGAATCTTTCTCTTCTCTGTCCCTGGGACGAGGAAGCCGAATCCATCGAGAGCGTGACCGACCTTATCCTTTCTGTAACCAAAACAGAGAACAGCCACGTGAGGATAGGGAATACCGGAAAGCGCTTCTGATATTTCCCTGTCGAGGTTTTTTAGAATCTCTGATGCGGCGTAGGCGGGAACCGCGATCACTACAGCATCGGCTTCGAAGGCTCCAGCTGCGGAGTCGACCTTGTACGTATCCTTTTCTCTCGATATTCCATTGACTGCCGCCCCGGTCTTCAGACGTTCGCCGAGCCGTCCGGCCAGAGTATCAGTAATCACCTGAATGCCACTTCGGAAGGAGGTCAAAGTGCCTCCTGGTGCAGTTGACACCTTTTCCCCGTTTCCGTTGCCGGTAATTTTTTTCTGCTTCCTTATCTTGATGAGAGCTCTTATAAGACTTCCGTATTCCTGCTCAAGTTCCTTGATTCTTGGGAAACAGTGCCTTATGCTCATCCTGTATGGATCGCCCGCGTATATTCCTGAGCACATGGGATCTATGAGCTTTTCAAGAGGCTCCCGGCCAAGCCTTCTCAAGATGAAATCCGCTACCGTTTCGTCAGGCGGGCCCTTGGGGGCATTTAACTCAAAAAGCAGTCTGAACTTTGCGGCCCATGAGAGTATATCCGATCTGAGGAATGCCGCTGGAGATTCCGGAAGTGCATTTAGTTTCCCATCTGAGTATATGAACCTCCTGCGGGAGTTGTCATTGCTTCTCAACGGCTCGATTCCGAGACTGCCGCAAAGCCTGAGTGTATTGGGCTTGTTGTCAAGGAAGCCGTTAGGCCCTTTCTCGCAGAGAAATCCGTCGGCTTTGTCGGACCATATTTTGCCGCCGGCCCTGTCTTCAGATTCGAGGACTGTAATACTGAGGCTTTCATCTTTTTCGAGAAGGACATGAGCCAGGGCCAGGCCGGAAATACCGCCGCCTACAATGACGATTTTTTTCATATGACCTCCCATCTTCCGAATGAACAGACTACCGTCCGCATAGCAATCACGTCTTTAAGGGTAGTTTTGATTTCTCAATAACGAGTCTCTTCAATGCACCGATGAATTCCGGTGATACATTGAGAGAAGGGCATCTATATAAATTTATACCATGTTCCCGTGCAATTTCTCCATACATGATATCTATTTCATACAGAGTCTCGATATGATCGGACACAAAGCTGATCGGCACGACTACTATATTTCTGCAGCCCTTTCCTGAAAGACGGGCTATGGTCTCATCGGTTGAGGGTTTGAGCCACGTTACGGGGCCGGTTTTGCTTTGAAATGAAAGATGCCAACGAAGGTTCTTAACATTGTAAGGCGGCATGGCTAACTTCTCGTTGGTCAGGGAGATGGTCCTCTTGATATGTTCGAGATATGGATCTCCTTCGAGGATAAACGATTCGGGGAGACTGTGAGCGCTGTAAATCATGTCGAAGTCGGTCAGTCCGCTATCTGTTAAACCTTTTGCAATAGAAGAAGCAAGTGCTTCTATATATGGAGGGAAGTCATACCACTGCTTGATATATGTGATTTGAGGACGGAAATCAGTATTGATTGCTTTGAAATTGTCGAGTGCCTGTCTGAAGTCAGAAAGCGATGAGCCTGTTGTGGCCTTTGAATAATGCGGATACATGCTCAGGACGATTATGTTGTCTATCCCGTCTTCTTTCATCTTCTGCAAGGCTTCATTTATAAAGGGATGCCAGTATCTCATGGCTGTATAAACCATGTATCTGCGGGCAGGGGCCTGCATGCGGGATTGAGTGGGAAGATGTTGAGGCATATTGAGCTCTTGTTCCAGCTTTTCTGCCTGCGATCTGGTGATGTCGAGAATAGGGGATTTGCCGCCTATCAGCTCATACATTCTTTTTGTCTTGCCGGCTCGCAGCACAGAGATCAGCCACGCTATCGGCTTCTGAAGAAAGGCGGGGCCGAGACGGATGATCTCTCTGTCCGAGAAGAGATTGAAAAGAAATGGTCTGACAGCATCAAGAGAATCCGGTCCCCCCAGATTCAGCATGAGTATCCCGGTAATCAAGGTATTCCTATTTGCTTTAGACATAATTTTAAGTGGCCAGACTCGTCAAGTAAACAGTAGAAGAATGTCGCCTATTATAACCTGCGGGCCTGCTGAGGGTCTATTCAGGTAAGCATTTTGTCTTTATCAGGCATGGATCAGGCTTTCTTCATGGATGACAGAAAGAAAGCTGTCCACAACTCTGGGATCAAAGTGAGAGCCCGCACACCTCTTCATCTCCCTTATGGTGTACTCCTTGCTTCTGGCGGTTCGATAGGGCCTGTCCGACATCATGGCATCAAAGGAGTCGGCGACACACAAGATGCGGGAAAGGAGAGGAATCTCGTCTCTTTTGAGGCCGTCAGGATAGCCTGTCCCATCCACCTTTTCGTGGTGCGCCCTGATGACCGGGAGGACGTCTGCAAGCCCTCTTATCGGCTTCAGGATTTCCTCCCCCTTTGCAGGGTGTTGCCTGATGAGCTCTTTTTCACGCTCGCTCAGGCTGCCGGGTTTGTCCAGTATATGATCGTAAGTGCTTATCTTGCCTATATCGTGAAGCAGAGCGGCTGTTCTCAATAAGTCAATCTCTGATGTGGAAAGGCCCATTCTTTTGGCGATCCTGATCGCATAGGCTGTAGTGTTTACCGAATGTCCCTTTGTCCAGTGACTTTTGGCGTCTATGATGTTTGAGAATGTTGCAAGAAGGCCCTTGTGAATCTCTTTCATCTCCCTGTTGGCTGCATCCAGGTCTTTGAGCATATTGAAAAAAGCATCTTTGGCATCTTTTAGTTTTTTTTCCTTTTCCTTAAGCGCGGTTATGTCAATTAGTGGATGTGAAAAGGAGGTGATCCTGCCTGAATCATCCCTGATAGGAGTAATACCGCTCAGGAAGAATTTGTTCCGTGATTGATCAAAAAATTCGAAGCTTGTCGGTTCATCGGGCATGGACCCTGCGTGTGCAGGACACTCGTTGATGCAGGTACTTCGGCGGTGAATAACTTCGTAACATTTTCGTCCCAGCAGGTCCTTGATATCCATTCCGGCCATATCAGCTATATATTTATTGGCCCTTATTATGCCCATATTCCTGTCTGTAAGCATAATGCCGTATGGCATGGAGTCGAGAGTTACACGCCATTCACTGAGCATATGATACAGTCGCTGCTCAGACGTGCTGACCTGTTCAAGCATTTTCTTCCGCTCATTGACAAGATATGCAGTAATGGTCGAGCCGATGGGAACACTGAAAATCATGACATGGAAGATGGTGTCGGCCGGTCTGTCCGGACTGAAAAAATGGTCGGTGATGACCCTGATCCCATACTCGCGGGTTTCGTAGATCAGGTAGGTAAGAAAGAGTACCCAGCCGAACAGGAGTATATTTAGTGCGAGCTTAGACTTCACAGTTGCCTCCGCCGTTGAGCCTATTTTTGAGCTCGGCAATCTCTTTCTTCAGCTTGATCATCCGGAGCTCACGGCCTACGGCCATGTCGTAGAAATCTTCCAGTTCTTTGACACGCTGCTTGAGTTCTTCCTGAAGCCGGTGTTTTTCGGTTACGTCGCTGATGACCTCGATCGCAGAACTGACATTCCCCGATTTATCTTTAATCGGGTAGGACCTTGTCTCTACAAATAGGGGGTTATCGCCGTTTATCGAGTGATCATGAATGGCCATTGCGGGCCTGCCGGTCTCGAAGGTCTTCTTGACTGCGCAATCCTCGCCGGCAAGGAAACACGGGATTTCTGATTTATGTGATACTTCGTGGCATTTCTTTCCTCTTATTTCGGACATCGATCGCAGAACCTGTTTGATGTATCCCTTGTTGGCCGATACTATCCTGAAATCCCTGTCGACCACGATGACGCCATCTCCGATGCCATCGAGCACTGAAGCGAGAAACTCCCGGCCCCTGGTTATCTCTTCCTCTGTCTTTTTACGTTCGGTTATGTCCCTTATGATCCCGGCTGCGTACCACCTGTCCCGGATCTTCATTGCTGAGGTGGCCACCTCGGTGGGAAATTCGGAGCCATCTTTTCTCAGGGCGATAAATTGACGTCTGTTGCCAACAGCAGGGCCTTTCCCGGTCTCGCGAAAACTTGAGAACCCCCTTCTGTAATCGTCATGGTACTGCTTTGGCGCCAGCAGCCGGTGCAGTTCCCTGCCCGTTATTTCTTCTTTTCTGTACCCGAACATAATTTCAGCTGCCCTGTTCCAATGGACGATTAATCCCTTGTTGTCCAGAACCACTATGGCATCAGCCGCTGTTTCACTGATGGCCCGGAACTTCTCTTCACTTTCTATAAGAGACAGGAAAGCCTTCTTCTTTTCCGTAACATCCCTGAATATTTCGGCCATCATGGAGACCTCAGAGTTCCCATTAGTAACAGGTATGGCGGTAATCTCGAATACAACTTCCGAACCGTCTGTTTTTCTGAACGAACGAGTCATGGATATTTTTTCCCCGGAGCCGAAGACAAGGTGGAGCGGGCATTCTCCCTGCTTTTCACAACCTGCCGCAAATCGTGACATGAGAGACTTGCAGGTTTTCCCTGTTGTATCACCGATTGACTTAAGGCCCAGGAGATCGATCAATGGAGAATTGACGTAAGTGACCTGATATCCGGCATCGACGACAAGTACGCCTGCCCCGATACTGTTTATTATTTTTTCCAGCGCGAAGTTCATATTTTTTGATTCTGCTAAGTTTTTATATAATCTATTTTTTTAAGAGATTCAAGAAATATTATTTATAATTAAATAAGTTTGGCTAATTGCTTGTGGCGTCTTCCATTCCAATTGTCTGCTACTATTATGTAGGGTATATTAGCAAGCCAGTTGCCAGAGTAGAAGTTTTTATTAATCAAGCAGTTAAGAGTAGAGCTATAGAAATAATGTGCCCTGTCTATGCCATTGTGGCATGGTTAGGGCATGAGATAATAATGCTAAATACTATCTTCTGCTTAGTTCATGAACCATGTTTACCAGTTCCCTTACGGTGGCCGGATCGGTCTGAGGTACTACTCCATGACCTAAATTAAAGATATGTCCCTTTGCTGCTGATGCTTTTGAAAGTATATCGTTGACGCGCGGCTCGATTTTCTCCGGAGGAAGAAACAGAGAGAGGGGATCAAGGTTGCCCTGGACGACAGTTCCGTCGCCGAGCCGCTTGATCGCATCATCGATGTTTATTCTCCAGTCTATTCCGTAAACGTCGGCCCCTGCCTCCGCGATTACTTCAAGCAGACCCGCTGTCTCTCCCACGAAGTAGATTATTGGTACTACATCGTGGTTATTGTCTTTCATCCATGTCCTGAGCCCGGTGATGATCTCTTTAACATATCTCAGGGCATATTCACGAAAATCATCAGGAGAGAATATCCCGCCCCATGTATCGAATATCTGAACCGCCTGGGCTCCGGCCGCGATCTGCCCGGTCAGATAAGCCGTTATCGTTGCGGTGATCTTTTCCATGAGTTTCGCATAGAGAGCAGGCGCCTGAAAGATCATCTGTTTTGTATTAAGAAAATTTTTTGATGTCCCGCCCTCGATCATATATGTTGCGGTCGTAAACGGCGCCCCGGCAAACCCTATAAGGGGGACCCGGCCATTAAGTTCCTTCCGGATAAGACGGACTGCATCCATAACGAAGCCTGTCTTGTCTTCAGGATCAGGGACAACAAGCGAACCGATGGTTGCCTCATCCCTTACAGCTGGAGAGAGGATGGGCCCTTTGCCTTCGTGAAACTCGAGGCCCTGGCCCATGGCTTCGCAGGGGATAAGGATATCCGAAAACAGTATCGCGGCATCAACTCCCAGAATATCGACCGGCTGAAGCGTTACCTCTGTTGCAATTTCAGGCGTCTTACACATCTTCAGAAAGTCTGCTTTACCCCTCACCGCACGGTATTCCGGCAGATATCTGCCCGCCTGACGCATGATCCATATAGGGGTAAAGGGGACGTCTTCTCCCCGGCACGCTTTTAAGAACGTATCATTCATTATGCCTCCAATTATATCAAGTGAATGTAAAATATTTTATAGATTTGGTTCCGATTACTTACCTCTTACCACCTACCACTTAACTCTTTTTTCGTATTCTGTACGGAACGTATCCGCAAAATGGTTCTTCATCGAGATAGTCTCCGGATACTGCATAGGCCCTCGCCCTGCAGCCTCCGCATACATTGATAAATTCGCATGAACCGCATTTGTCCTTGTACTTTTTAAAATCACGAAGTTCATGGAACAGTTCTGAGTTTTCCCATATTTCCCTGAAGCTCTGCTGCCGGACATTTCCGGCGAACTTCGGAAAGTAGCTGCAAGGCAGAACATTGCCATCCACGTCAATCAGACAGATTACCTGTCCCGCAATGCAACCCTTTGCGCCGCCTGTTGAAAACTTAAGGCTCCTGCGTTCAAACTTTTCTCCCTCCTCCTTCTGCTTCTGTAGAATTATCCTGTAGTAGTGAGGGGCACATGTCGGCCTTACGAGAAGATCATTTTCATTTTTTTCCATCTCATAATGCCACTCGAGTATCTCCTCATAGTCTTCTTTTGAGATCAGTTCATTCATGATATCCTCTCCCCTGCCCGTAGGGACGATCATAAACATGTACCATGCCGTTGCGCCGAGATCCTTGGCGAGTTTATAAACCTTCGGTATCTCCTCCTGGTTGCGCTTCGTAAATGAAGAGTTGATCAGGAAAGGGATTTCATGTTTCCTGAAAAGCTTCGCGGCATTGATTGTTCCGGCGAATGCACCCTTCTGGGATCTGAAGTCGTCATGCACCTTATCCGTCGATCCGTCGAGGCTAAGAGAGACCATCTTGATTCCCGATGCCTTCATCTTTTCGCATGTTTCCCCGGTCACAAGGGTGCCGTTGGTTGCTATGCACATCCTGAGCCCTTTGGCAGTGCCGTGTCCTGCAAGATCGAAGACATCGTTTCTGAGCAGTGGCTCTCCTCCGGAGAGCACTATAACCGGTTTTGCATACTCAGATATATCGTCGATTATCCTGAACCCTTCTTCAGTCGTGAAATCAGGATGTCCTTTGATTTCCATCTCTGAAGATGATCTGCAGTGAACACAGTTCAGGTTACAGCGGCGGGTGATTTCCCATGCTATCCATTTAGGCTCAAATTTATCTATCATGTTACCGTCCTTTTAACAGTTTGAATGCACAACTCTTTATTTTAACCCATCAAAATAAACTATTGCGACCTCATATGAATGTTTTGAAGACCTCGTTAGAAAGTCTGAGCCCTTTGCGTGTCAGTTTGATGCATGTTTCATACGAACATTCAGAGATTGAGATATCGATCAGGTCAGCTTTTTTCATCTCTTCGATCTCTTTCCCGTAACGATTAAGAATGTTGATGCCGTATCTCCTCGCGATCCGTTCGACACAAACGCCCTCTGTCTTACGCATCCCAAGAAAGAGGGCTTCCGAAAGGGCCTGTCCGGCTGATAACGTTTCTGACTTCTCTATCGGCACTTCTCCTCTCTGCACCGCATCAATGTACCGGTCGATTGATGCATGATTTCTGATCCTGCGGCCCCTGATGAGTGAATGTGCTCCTGCTCCCGCACCGAGGTAGTCTCCCCGGTCCCAATAGTTGATGTTATGTCTGCACTCGTATGAGGGCAGGGCGAAGTTGGATATCTCGTAGTGATGATAACCTGCGGAAGAAAGATAATCTATCGTACGGTCATACATCATGACTATTGTTTCTTCATCCGGCAACGGTTTCGACAGACTCCCTGCCCTGAGCATCTCTGACAGGGGCGTGCCTCCCTCGATAGTGAGTTCATAGGTCGAGATGTGTTGGGGCCGGAGTCTTACGGCCAGTTCGAGTGCATGCAGCCAGTCATCCATATCCTGGCCGGGAATCCCGTAGATGAGATCAATTCCAATATTCTCAAACCCCGCGTCACGGGCCTCTTTGAGCGCCTTGACAGCATCGGCTGATGAATGTCTCCTTCCGAGAAACTTGAGCTGGTCTTCATTGAAGGACTGGACGCCTATGCTGACCCTGTTGAGTCCAGCCCCGCGCATGGACCGGAATTTTTCTTTATCCACTGTTCCGGGATTTGCCTCTATCGTTGCCTCGCAATCCTCCGTAAATTTCAGGTGCCGCTGTATGGTCCGGAGCAGTTCTTCGAGCATAACTGCCGGCAAGATAGTAGGAGTACCGCCGCCTATATAGAAGGTGCAAATGGGGGTATCCACGGGCAGTCCAGCTATCTCCCTTTCGAGCGCGTTCATGTATGCCACTGCTCTGCCCCGATCATAAATACTGGATAAAAAATCACAATATATGCATCTCTTGGAGCAAAATGGTATATGTATATAAAGGGACCTCCTCATTCCATCATTGTATCAAAATCCGGAATTATCGAAGTTCAACTTCGATAATTTATTGAAAAATAGAAAGAAATCTGGTAGATTTCTCTTTGAGTCGCTATGGTGAAAACAGGGCTGGATATATTTGAAAAGAAGTGGCCGAAGGCGCTAAAGGGGGCAAGGGCCGGTCTGCTTGTTCATCCTGCATCGGTCGACAGGGGTCTGCGGCATGCATCAGACGTGTTAATGAAGAGCCGAAAGGTCCGGCTTCGGGCATTGTTTGGCCCGCAGCACGGTATACTTGGCCAGACTCAGGATAACATGGTCGAGTGGGAAGGATTCCGTGATTCACGCTCAGGGCTGCCGGTTTACAGTCTCTATGGAAAGAGGCGGAAACCGTCTCCCCGTATGCTGAGAGATATCGATATTCTTATTATTGACCTTCAGGATATCGGAACACGCTACTACACGTTTATATGGACTATGGAGCTGTGTATGGAAGCATGCAGCGAGACCGGCAAGCCGGTGGTGGTGCTCGACAGGCCCAACCCTGTTGGTGGCCGGGTCACGGAAGGCCCTGTGCAGGAGGAAGGTTTTTTGTCATTTGTCGGTCTGAGACCGCTGCCGGTTCGCCATGCGATGACGATCGGGGAGATAGCACTTTATCTTGCCGGTGAGTTTCATCCGGATGTGGAACTTCATGTGATGGCGATGGATGGATGGACTCGTGATATCTGGTTCGACCGGACCGGTCTTCCCTGGGTTCTGCCATCACCGAACATGCCCACACTGGAAACAGCGATAGTATATCCGGGCATGTGCCTGCTTGAAGGCACCAACGTAAGCGAGGGAAGGGGAACAACCCGGCCGTTCGAGATCTTCGGAGCTCCATTTATCGAACCGGACAGGCTGGCAAAGAGACTTTCCGAATTCAGGCTTCCGGGTGTTCGATTCAGGCCCCTCTTCTTTGAGCCGGCATTTCAAAAGCACAAGGGGATGCTTTGTGGCGGAGCCCAGATTCATGTTACCGACCGGGATAAATTCAGACCGTTTAAGACCGGCGTTGCCATACTGAAGGCGATCCATGATCTTTATCCTGCGAAATTCAGGTGGAATCCTCCCCCGTATGAATATGAATACGAGAAAATGCCCATAGATATCCTTGCCGGCACAGACCGGTTGCGCTATGATATTCAGCGTGGTTGCAGCCTGAAGGAGATGGAGTTGTGGTGGAGACAGCAGTGCCGGACATTCGACAGGAATGTGAGAACTAAGTACCTCCTGTATGAAAAAATTTAACCCTTATAATACTCATTTCGGATTTGAATGAAGGGGATTAATGTTTTTATACTTTCGGCCGGCTATGGTGAGAGGCTGAGGCCCGTTACGGAACATATCCCGAAGCCCCTTCTTCCGATACTGGGAAAACCTGCCCTGGAAAGGATTCTGAGCCGCTTCCGGCATGGCAGCTTCGGAACGATCGGCGTAAATCTGCATCACAGAGGGGAGATGATCCGGGAATGGATCGGGTCGCTTGCCGAAAGAGCGAGAATTATTGTCTTTGAAGAAAGAGAAATCCTCGGCACAGGAGGTGCACTGAAGAACGCCGCGAGTCTGCTCGACGAAGGCCCTTTCGTGGTTCATAACGGAGATGTCATATCTGATATCGATATCGTTGCCATGACAGAATATCATTTTTCTTCCGGTAATATAGCCACGCTTGCGGTACACGACCGGCCAGAGTTCAATAATGTTTATCTGGATGACCACGGTGAACTCGTATCGGTCGGCAGGCACGAGACCGGTACTCATGCTTCAGCATTCACCGGCATCGCAGTATATGAGGCAAAATTCCTTGATTACCTGCCCTACGGTAACGGCAGCGTGGTGGATGGCTGGCTGAGGGCGGCCTCACATGGAAAACGGATTGGCTCATTCAGAGTAGACGGCTCCTTCTGGGCTGACATAGGCACGCCGGCTTCCTATGCCGCAGCGGTATTCGCGTTACTCAGAAGGGATGGTGAGACGGTGCATCTGGATGAATCGTTCAGATCATGTTCTGAACTCGATATACTCGGCAATGTCGTGATTGAGAATGAATGCGCAGTTGCAGGCAGTCCCTCTCTTAGAAACTGCATCATCCTTCCCGGTACTACGGTAACATCATCGGGATCGCCGGAGATGATAGAAAACTGCATAATCGGACCCGGCTTCAGGGTAGATTTTCCTGAGAGTGATGTCTTTCCTGCTGATGAAAGCGGCATGAGACCTGCGGGGGAAGGTGGATCGGGCCGTAAGTATTTCCGAATGCAGCAGGAAGGGAAGACATTCATATTGATGAAGTGCGAAAGCGCAGATTCTGAATATGATCTTCATATCGGTTATTCGATGTTCTTCAGGAAAAATGGAGTGCCTGTGCCTGAGCTCGTCGAGGCTGACAGAGCGGATGGAGCGGCCCTGTTCGAAGATGCGGGAGATATCTCCCTGTACAGCTGGCTCCGGTGCCCCCGTTCCGAACATGAAATCGAGCCCGTTTACAGGAAGGTCATGGAAGCACTCGTTGCTATTCATTCCATATCCACCTCTGATGCCGGCACGCTCTTCAGGACATTTGATTATGATTATTTCCGGTGGGAGACTTCGTACTTCATGGAGAGATTCATCCGTGGTTTTTTGGAGATCGGGAGGAGAGACGATGGAGCCATTGAAGAAGAGTTTCACAGGCTGGCTGAAGTCGCATCATCGTTTTCGCGCAGGATCATACACAGGGACTTCCAGTCACAGAACGTCATGATATTGCCGGGCGGTGATATAAGGATAATTGATTTTCAGGGTGCAAGGCTCGGTCCCCCTGCATACGATGTGACATCGATTCTCCATGATCCTTATTACAGGCTCGATGAAGGTGTGAAAAAGCGCTTGCTGGATTGTTATGTTTCGACAATTGTTGAGCGCGGTATCGAATTCGATCAGGATGAGTTTGCCCAATCACTCATTCCCTGCAGGCTGCAGAGGCATATGCAGGCGCTCGGTGCCTACGCCTTTCTCTCTGAAGTTAAAGGGAAAAAGTATTTCAGAAAGTTCATGCCCGAGGGATTGAGGCTGCTCAAGGAGGATGTCGAGCAGGCCGGAGATGAATATCCCTGTCTCTATCGGCTTGTGAACTCCCTGTCTTTGCCTTAACTGTGAGAGTGCAGGATTCGAGGATCCAAGGGGGCAGGGATTCAAGGGGGACGACTCATCTCCTGTCCCCTGTCTACCGCTTACTGCCTATTGTTTACTGCTTGCTGTCTGCCACTTGTAAAGGGGGTTGCAGTGATGGCTGATACGGTCTATACTTTCAGGTAGTGAGGGTATTTGTTGATGGGAAATGCAGCGAGCGGGCATGTTCTTCTGGTTGATGATGATCCTGCCGTTCTGGAGTCGTCGTCACTCATCCTGAATGAGTACGGTTATGAAGTGATTCCTTCCTCCGGTGCTGATGAGGCGTTGAGTCTGGTTCGTGGTGAGACAATAGATGTTGTGGTCACCGACGTTGTAATGCCGGCACGCTCAGGGATTGATCTTCTCAGGGACCTGCATGCCTTGCGTCCGGAACTGCCGGTCATTCTGATGACCGCCTATGCGGATCTCGAAAAGGTGATCTATGCGATCAAGATGGGCGCCTTCGATTTCATAGTAAAGCCCTTTACAGCAGATTTGCTGATACATTCTGTTGAGAAGGCGGTCAACTACAACAGGCTCGTACAGACAGAAAAGGACTACAAGCAGTTGCTCGAAGAATACAACAGGGATATCGAGTCCCTGATCAGCGAAAGGACCATGAGCCTTATGGCTCTTACACTCGCCGACAGGATAAGGAATCCGGTATCGGTGATCGGCATGCTCTGCAGCCGGATGGCGCGCAGGGATAACCTCCCCGATGGACTGAGGTCCGATATAGATGACCTGATTACCGAGGCGCGCAAGCTTGACGAAACGGTAAGGGACTTTCAGTCCGTTTTCATAAGCAGAAAGGCCACATTTCAGTATGAAGATATAAATAATATTGTCAGGGGCATAATTCCGGTTGTACAGGAGATGGCTTCAAGGAAGGGGCAGTTCATTGAGTACAGACCTCTGGATAGAGAAATCAGGGTGAACTCGCAGAAACAGCTGCTTCAGATGGCTCTGTCGCACCTTTTAAAAAACGCGGTAGAGGCTTCTCCTGTCGGTGGACTGATCACGGTCGGAATCGGGGTGGATGAGGACAGGGTCATTCTTTCCATAAAGGATTCCGGACCGGGAATCAGTAAAGAGAATCTGGGTAAGATATTTGATCCAATATTCAGTACCAAGGAAAAACGCTTCGGCATGGGATTGCCTCTGGTAAAGAGGATCGTAAGAGAACATATGGGAGAGATTAATGTCAGAAGCGAGATGGGTCGTGGCACTACATTCGAGATCGTTTTGCCTCAGAGATGGACGAGGGGGGTTGAACATACACCTGCCTATTAGCCTGGATAACTTATCACCTGTCACTTACTGCTTACCACAGACCTATGACCGCCATGGCTCGCCGGGTAGCCTGATTTGTGAATTATCCGGGTTATTCAAACCGGGGCAATCCGGAGTGAAGGAGCCACTTCTTTTTGTCTTGCTCATACCTCCATAGCTGTTTGTCGATCAGCTTTTTTTCTATGAGCCTGTCTACATAGTAATATCCGATTTCAACGGTCTGGGTGGCTTCGAAACCGTCTTCGGACAGTTCTCGCTGTAAGACTTCGTAGGATGAGATCCTTATTCTGCCGATTGCTCTGATATAGGCATCATCGGGCATTACGGATGTGTCGAGTAATCGCATGGCGCTTGCGAATTTTCCCCATCTGATGGCCATGCCGTACGCTTCTGTCACTGAATCGAGTTCATCAAGCCTTTCCTGCTCGTGCATCGAAGCACAGCCGGTCAGAAACAGGACGCCGGCTATCATGATGAAGAAGAGTATATTTTTGTTATTATCAGCACGCATATTATTCATCAGATATTCTGATGAATAATATCACATTTAATCCGGATAATTCATATTGAAGGCAAACCGGGATCGAACCTCTCTGTGAGATTCGACCCCGGTTTCCTGAATGTGAATCAGGCGCTGACTGCATCTTCCTGCAGAATTGCCGCAAGGTCTTCATCCGGAGTGGTAATAGCCTTGAGATTGTAGCTGGATACGAGATGATTCAGTACGTTAGGTGACAGGAAACTCGGAAGCGTCGGCCCGAGTCTTATATCTTTTATGCCGAGATGCAGGAGCGTCAGCAGTATAGCTACCGCCTTTTGTTCATACCACGATAGTATCATCGAAAGAGGCAGCTCATTGACCCCGACCCCGAAAGCCTTTGACAGGGCAACGGCGATCTGGATTGCCGAAAATGCATCGTTGCACTGTCCGATATCGAGAAGTCTCGGGATGCCCCCGATATCACCAAGGTCCTTGTCAAAGAATCTGAACTTGCCGCATGCAAGGGTCAGCACTATGCAGTCTGACGGGACCTTCTCTACAAATTCTGTGTAGTAGTTTCTCCCCGGTTTGGCTCCGTCACAGCCTGCAACAAGGAAAAAGTGTCTGATAGAACCGTTTTTGACACCCTCTATCACCTTATCCGCCACACTCATCACGGCATTTCGTGCAAAACCGGTCATTACCTCTTTCCCTGGCCGATCTTCATCGTATCCGGGCAGTTCCATTGCCCGCTCTATTGCAGGTGTAAAGTCATGACCCTTAATATGCGTCACGCCCGGCCAGCCAACGATTCCACTTGTGAACACATTGGCCCTGTACGAATCATGCGGCTTCTGGAGACAGTTGGTAGTCATAACGATGGCGCCGGGGAACTTTGCGAATTCTACATGCTGGTTCTGCCAGGCAGTACCGTAGTGTCCGTAAAAGTGCGGGTATTTTTTTAGCTCCGGATAGCCATGCCCAGGCAGCATTTCTCCATGGGTATAGACGTTGATTCCTTTGCCGGCCGTCTGTTTAAGGATCTCTTCAAGATCCTTAAGGTCATGGCCCGAAACAAGAATGGCTTTGCCCTTTGCCGCCCCTAATGCTACCTTGACGGGTACAGGATGGCCGTAGGTTGAAGTATTGGCCTGATCAAGGAGTTCCATGGCTCTCAGATTTATTTCGCCTGATTTCATGGCCATGTCGATCCACTGCTGAAGCGTCATGTCTGTCCTCATCATCGAGCTGAGAGCATCATACAGATAGGCATATATTGCGTGATCGCTGAAGCCGAGCACCTGTGCGTGATATGCATATGCGGCGATCCCTTTAATGCTGTAGAGAGTGGTCTGCTGAAGTGAGGAAATGTCGACATCTACTTCATTTGGCGTCAGTTTTACCGAATTGCCCTGTTTTACAAGGCCTTCAACATCGCTTGCAGGTCTGAAATTACGGGCATCGTCATCCGGCCATTCCGCTTCATTCTCTGTGTTGAGCTGCCTCTTCAGTTCATCGCGCATGTCTGTGCATTCTCTTATAAAGACAGCGAATCTCTCCGGGTCGAAGTTGACGTTTGTAAGTGTAGAAAAAAGCGCGGATGCCGTAAACTCATCCACCCTGTTTAGATTCATTCCTTTTTTTCCGGCTTCCACCGCATAGAATGAGAGACCTTTCAGAGCGTGTACCAGAAGGTCCTGGAGGGCGGCCACCTCGCTGTTTTTGCCGCATGTACCGATAAGTGTACATCCACCGCCTTTTGCTGTCTGTTCACATTGGTTGCAGAACATTTTGTTCCTCCTTTTCGTTTTTTTAATGTTTTGTTGAACGTATCGTTCGATCATGAACCTATGATATATGCAATGGAAAGGATATTCCTTGACTTAAGTCAAGAGTTGGAGGAGTGAGTATGGAGTTAAGGGGTTTGTCTGTTATTTTTGCACCAGGGCCGGATTTTTGCCTGTCAGTTGTGATATTCTCTGAAGGCTGACTGTTCGATGAATATGGCACACAAAGAAACAGATATCCTGAAGGAAATCCCGCTGTTCCATCAGATTGAGGATTCCATTCTCTCTAATATTGCGTCTCTTCTCAGTAAGAAGGTCTTCAGGAAAGGTGTAGGGATATTCAGTGAAGGCTCGATCGCAGATGGGTTCTACATCGTTGTCAAAGGCCGGGTGAAGGTATACAAGCTCTCATTTGATGGAAAAGAACAGATTCTCCATATAGTAGAATCACGAGAGCTTTTAGGCGCTGTCTCGGCCTTTTCAGGTACACCCTATCCGGCAAATGCCGAAGCGGTTGAGAAGACAGAAGCCTTGTTCTTCAGGCGTGACGACTTTTTCGATCTGATCCGGAGAGAGCCGTCTATCGTTATGAATATGATGGCAAATTTATCCGCCCGGCTTCAGCACTTCACGCGTATGATCGAGAATCTTTCGCTCAAGGAGGTGCCGGGAAGACTTGCCGCCTATATGCTTTATCTCTGTGAGAAGAAGGGCTGCAGTGACATAGTCGAGATGGATATTTCTAAAGGACAGCTTGCGAGTCTTCTCGGGACGATTCCGGAGACGCTTTCAAGGATATTGAAAAAGATGAGTGATGCCGGCGTCATTGAGGTAAGGGGACGGATGATAAGGATAATTAAAAAATCTGTGTTAAGAGATATACTGGATGGAGAAAAGGCCGGGTGGTGATTGCCTCCACTCCGGATTCAAACCTTCAATCCAAGGAACGCAAGGAAGTCGTCTTTGCGTCCTCCCGATCTTAGCCGGTTCCACTCTTCTATCTTCTTTCTGAACTGAGTTAACTCTCTGTCGGCACGAACTGCAAGGGATTCGTAATAACTGACTGAACGTTTATCTCCATAGTAATAGCGGCATTTAATAAATTTGTCTGTAACGATGTCTGCTATTTCGATGCTTTCGAGTCTGTCATCGTCATCGACCACAAAGTTCACGGGAAATATTCTGCACGTCATGGGCCTTGCACTGTAAACGGTGCATTTCCCCTCATTATCGAGAAAGAAGCATTTCGGCCCCCTCTTTTTTCGAAGTCCGAGAAATCTTCTGCCGTACGAAAACTTTATCCATGATTGATCATCGTCGTCTTCTACTTCGGAGGGGGAATAAAACCTTACAATGTTCGATGCAGGCAGGCCGCTGTGCTTAACCAGTCTGAATATATCAAGGTGGGTAATTTCCACAATTGGTTTGCAGCAGCATGCTGTGCAGAGACCGCACCTGATTCTCAGAACCCGCGAGACAGCTCGTGTTACTTTGATAACTGCCTGCCCCCCTGAATCTCCCCGGTTTTTATGTATGACCGTGTCCTTTCAACGGATATATCGGAGGCTCCCTCAAGGATGAAGCCAATCTTGTTACCGGCAAAATCAGGCCTTTCTATCGCTCCGAGATAGTTGTCCTGAACAAAGAAGGCCACTTTGTCATCGAGATTCACGATTTTCAGCAAGTAGGCCTCGCCGGATGAAGATATGTCGATGCCTGTGCCTCCGCTTATCAATGTTTTTGCAACGCCATCGGCATACTGTCTTATCATGAAAAGACTCTGCGGCCCGGTCTGGAATGAAAAGTTGTTGAGGGCATCTTTTGCCCCGAAAATTAAACCGAAACTGCAGTCAGGTGATAGTTTGTCAGGCCTTATGTATGCCTCTATTATAAATCCCCTCTCATGGGGGAAAGCGGCATGGTGAAGTACAGCGAGTGTTCCTTCCTTCCGCAAATTGCTGATTCTGTATTCTCCTCGTCGTATATCGGCCGAAGCAGCTCCGACACTGAAGATATCCCAGCCGTTTCTGTTGTCATTAAACTCCTCTTCATATTTTGTGAAAAACCGTTTCAGTATCCCGGGATCAGGCGTGCTGACCGCCGCCTTTCCGGAAGATAAAGCACCCTCATGCTCTTTTTCTGCAACTTTGTGCTCATCAGTCATGGCATTCTTTTCAGATAAGCTGAGATTTTTACCGGCATTCTTGCTTTTTTTAGCAACCGTTTTTTTCAAAGGCTGCATTTCCCCCGATGAGTCTGTTGTTATTGTGTTACCGTTGCCGTTTTTGGCAGGTTGTGCAGATGGAGATTTACCCAGGGTTTTTGTAACTGTTTTGCGCTTCTCGCTTTTTGCGGCCGGAAGGTCTGATTCGGCCCTGCCTCTCTCCTTTGGTCGAGGAGGCTGTGATATCAGGGTATTGGGATGTTTTATCTTTTTTATAGCCAACGCAGATGTTTCCCGGGTAAGTTCAGAGTTAGCGGCTTTTTCTGCCGGCATGGAAGTTACACCCCGTGCAGCAGGGGATTGCTGAACTGACGCCTTTGGTGATACAGTTTCTTCGCGGGCCGTCGTTGAAGGTTTTCCGAGGCCGGCTTCCCTGATCTCTCGGATGGATGCTTTACGGGCGGGTACGGCCACCGGTTTTTCTTCCGGTGCAGGGGGAGCAACTGTAACGTCTGTCTGTTTGGGTTGCATGACAATCTCAACCGGTGAGAGGATGATATTATCGCGTATATCTTCCTCAGACTGACCTGAATAGACGTTTTTTTCTGTAACAGCGTTTCTCTCACCGGATGACGGAGTATAAGTATTGCGTGAAGATTCAGTTGAGAAAATATTTTGTATAATCGCGGAGATGGGGTATCCGGCAAGATCGTCAATCTCGCCCGTGACAAGCCCATAAAATACGCCTGCCGTTACAATAATGAATATGGAAACAGCTACAAGGATGTTTCTGCCCTTTTCAGGCTCGTTATCATTTTCCGCTGCATCAATACCGGACGCGATTTCTGTCTCTCTTCCGGGGAGTCCAACAGGAGCTTTAATCTCGTTAAGAGAAATATGAGAGGCAGGTTTTTTATTTGCATGTGAAACGTCCTGGTGTAACCGCCCGGTGTCCGGTTGAGCAGATGGCGGCTGTTCAGCTTTCTGAAAGAGGGGCTTGTCTGTGGTATCGGACATCGGAACTTCCAAGTTCTTACGGTATCCTGTGCCGGCCTGCTCACGCGGTTCAGCCTCCCTGACAGGCATTGAAGGAGATGAGATGGATGAGGACGCCTGGTGCAGAGATTTGTCTGTCGAGACGAGCTCGAATATTTTGCTCCTTGCGTCGCTGTCAACCTTTATAAATTTAACCCCGGTTTCACATTCAAAGCCGGTCTCTCTCTTCCAGAGTATTTTCCCCGTAAGTTTTACCGATATATCTTTGTGCGGATGCTTCAGTCTGAATTCAAGAACACGGCCTTTTTCAAGATCATAGTTCTGTGATTCAAACACGAAGCCTTCAAAGGATATATTCTTTGTAAGACCGAAAAAATACCTCGACTCATCCAGCCTGGATGAGAGCTCTACTATCAGCAATGCATCGAAACGATTAAACTGTCTTCTGTCTTGCGGCATAGGGAATTCCTTGCGGAGCAGCGG
>CAZZGC010000032.1:16038-19720 GCA_964653915.1 uncultured Thermodesulfovibrio sp. | reverse complement strand
CCAACTGGCACTCTTCTGAATACCCCGTCCGCTTGCGGCGGGGTAGTTTATTCGAGAATTTCCAATCTTTATTTTTCTTAATATCAGCCTCATTGAAGAAATAGCTGCTTATTTCTTCCTAAACAACTCATCCAATTCTTCACTAATACTGACTTCTGATTTAACCGTTTTAGGCTTTTTGCCTGTGGCAGGTTCCTTTGATAATAATTTCAACTGGCTATCATCTTTTTTTGTTTTTTTCTTTTGCTTTATTATCTTTGAGCTTTCAGCTTCTTTTATCAGTTCTTGATCTAATTCTGTTAAACAGTGGGAAGATTGCCATGCCCTCCACTCTTCGAGAACTAAATTAAGCCTCGGTTCAAGCCAATCACATATTGCACTGGCTGTAGATGCAGGTTTAGTAATATTTGCAATAAAGACAGGATACTGAAGAGTGCCGCTATCAATTTCAAGACCCTCACCGTCTATCACAGGCTTAATCTTCTCGGCATAAAGAATTGCCATCTTCTGTGAAGAACTCTGACTCCCTGTATTTATGGTTTTAGTTGAAGTGCCTTTTCTGAATATACCCCTTGGCAGACTAATTAAGGCAAGCACTTTGCAATGTTTTGCTACGTATTTCCTTAAGATTTCATCTCGATGATTCGAGAAGAAGCCATCAGGCAGAAAAAGACATATTTTCCCCCCAACTTTACAGGATCTCACAGCCTGTTGAATTGAAAAATTATATTCGGAAAATTTATCATCCTTATTGTCTCTGTTAAGGTCTCTTTCGAGGTTTTTCAAAACTTCTTTCAAATCACTTCTTTTGTATTGATGGCTGCCCGACGGATTACCAACAACCAAATCCCAATTATTGCCTAAATAAAATAAACCATTAGCCTCTCTAATGGGGATTTGAGAAATTTCTTTTCCAGTTTTGGAGAAGTATAATGCAAGATATGTTTTGGCAATAGTAAAAGGAAGGTTATCAATGTCAATGCCTAATATATTTTCCATTTGCAAACCTTTTTTAAGTACGGCCGATAGGAAACCTCCGCTTCCACATTCAAAATCGAGTACTTTCCATTGACTATTTATTGCCCCGATCAGATTTAACATAAAGACTATGATACACTCTTCGGTAAGATACTGATTAAATTCTTTACCCTGGAATGATCGCAATATAAAACGTCTGAATTCTTGAGCAATTTCGGGACATAATGATCCTACCAAATCAAACCTTCTATGAAGGTCTTTAATATACTCCTGATTGGCAAGTGTAGATTTCAGTTCAATAAAAGGAGCACGTGTATCATATGTGTGTTTGTTTTCAAGATAGTTAAGAATATGTTTTGCAACATTCTTTACTACTTCTGGAGTTACTCTGCGGTCTTTTGCAACGTTATAAGCAGACGCCAACTCATCAAGAAATTCTTTTTTGAATGTATAAGCATCAAGAACTTTTGGTTTATATCCTTTAATGAGACCACATTTATCAAGAAGCTCGTCAAAGCTTAAAATATCTATAGGTTCAGATATTTGAGCAAACTGACCATCATCAAAAACTGCAACCCGATGATGATAAAATTTAATATCTCGGCCAATGGATATTGCAAAATAACGGGGACGTTTCCCTGTAGGCGCAAATTTGTTGTCATCTATCGGAAAATTCCTGAGATAATTTTCTGCCTCTCTGAGTGCAAATTCAGGTGATTTATACTTCCTTTTTGCTTCCACCAGTAAAACAGGTTCGCCATCATGATAATAGACCAAATCCATCGTACCAGCTATACCACCACTTGGACGATATATAGGCACTTCCTTTATCTTTACTCTCTCATGATCGCCAACACCCGGATAGCCGAGTTTTTCGAAAAATGGGATAATATCGTGTACTATATATGAGTCTTCAGAACGTTCAGGCATTATATAATGTCCTTCCTCTCACCACGGATAACTGCCTCAGTTTTTGCAATCAATTCTTTTAACATCGCCTCAGCTTTTTTGATATTCCTTTTATATCCTGTCTCATTGCCACTTGCTTTGGCTTCCATTGCTTTGCTGTGGTATCCAGCCATTTTTTCATATTCAGTCTTAATATGGGAGCTGACAGTATCAGAGAAGAGAGGAACTTTTATGGAACATATTTCATCAAAGTTGATTTTTATAGATTTGACACCTTTCTTTTTGCGATGTATTTGGCCTTGTCCATATTTAGTTTTCAAGAACGTGCATATGGCTTCAGGACTAAATTCATCCTTAAGAGTAATAACATCAATATCTTCACTGACATTAGCTTTACCAATTGTTTTAGGAACAACTATGCATCTTCCAATTAATGTATCCATTTCAGGAAAGCTTGTTCTTGAAAGTAGTATTTGTCCAGGCTTCAACCTGCTTCTTTCAGGATCATTGCGTGAACCTTCCTCAACCTTATCGTTTCTTATAAAAAAATCGATTCCTGTAGGTCGCAAATTAATAACCTGCAAATATTGCACACTTCCTTTATCAGAAAATATTCTTTTCCCTACCTGTCCATATGTAATCCCTTGCTTCTGAATCAACTGTCCGAGTTCGGTTAAAGGTAAAGCCATTTCATTTATAAATTCCCATGAAGGTTGCCAATAATGGCCATCCCATCTGCTTGCCGGCCTTTCGGCAAATAAATCCAACATTTGTTTATCAACCCGCACTTGTATGAAATTACATTCGTAAACAGTCTTAGATGTATTTAAGCTTTGCTTCATAATAAAACTCCCTATATTGTTCCGACATAATCTTCAGCCCCTCAACTTCCATCTTATTAAGTGATGCAAGAAAAACCGGATAATTATAATCTTTCATTTTTATCTTTTTCAGAAATAATATACTTGTCTTGGCGCTTGTGCCGACATGCTTGAACGCATCTCTCGGCAGGGAAACAATCGCTTCAACTTTTGTATTTTCAGCAATAAAAGTTCTTACATAATGCATATTGGCATTAGCCAGTATCCCGTCAGGGATTATTATGGCAATCCATCCCCCTTCTTTGCATAATTGAATGAACCGCTCAATAAAAAGCACTTCAACAGGGATTGATTCAGCTTCCTTTGGAGTAATACTGCTTGAATATGCTGCAACAGGCTCAGCAACCAGGTTGTCAAATAAACTAAGTTTTGGCGCCTTGCCATTATTTTTTTTGTAAGAAAATATTCGAAATGTGCGTAATGAGTTTAGAAGGTTTCCGGCATAGGCAGTCGGATGAATTGACAGATCAATCCCTATGCCGCCGTATGGTGGATTGCCGATTACAAGGTTGAATTGCTCGTTTGTAATATCTTTCTTTTTCAGCTTGCCGTAATACCTGTTTTTATGCTGTTCCCATTCGATAGGCAACAGCCCGTTCTGGTGGAAGAAATGCGCTCTAAGCTTTGTTTCATCATTCTTGAATTCTTTAAGAAGATTTATGGTTGACCATCTATTAACAACTTCCTCATCTATATCCATCCCGAAAACCCAGTCAGGCTTTGTAAATTTTCTTTCAATAGCCTTCTTCAAAAAAATTCCTTCGCCGCATGCCGGATCAATAACTGATGGATAATGTTTGGGTTTGTGAGAATCCCACCTTCCCTTTTCTTTATCCTCTTTTTCTTTCCATACAAGCAGAATGTCATAGATAAAATCAACAATCTCCGGTCTTGTGTAAAATATGCCTAAATCC
>CAZZGC010000032.1:14727-15938 GCA_964653915.1 uncultured Thermodesulfovibrio sp. | reverse complement strand
AATGTCATAGATAAAATCAACAATCTCCGGTCTTGTGTAAAATATGCCTAAATCCTGTTTTCTTTTCTTTTCCTGCAGTGTCTTCATATGATTTTAAAATGTGTTATGGCAATAAGTTTTTCCTCGGTTGTAAGTTCAAATTTGGCATCAAGTTCTTCAAAGTCTTTTTGTTTCTTGGCAAATGCTTCTTCTTTAAGCTTTATCTGCTCTATTCTTAATTTTTCTATATCGAGCCCTAATTTTTGAATTCTTTTATGTAATTCCCTGCGTTCTGTAAGGTCTGCCGAATTATCTCTTTTTCTATTTAATTCAGTCAACTCCTTTTCCAGTTTGGCAATTTTATCTTCAACCTTTAAGGCATAGTCCTGATAGTAACGGTTTATGCGATCGATTTCCCTGTCATAGAGTCTTTCATTTTTCTTTTGATAAATTCCTAAAGCTTGTGACTTCCAATTTTTCCAGTATGATAAAAGCTCTTCTTTTGAAAAAGGAAGCCCTGATATTTCAACATCTGGAGAACTGTCTTGAATAACAGCAATGGAAAGTATCTGGTTTGCTATCGGGAGGTCAAGGGGTTTATATGTTTTGCCATGCTTTACGAATGCAAGAGGGGCCAGTATTTCTTCTGTTTCTATTCCATTAACTCTAAGTTTAAACAGAAAGATGAAACCATCTCTATTTAAAAAAGTCTCTATTTGTGAGATCTTTTTCTTTTCACGTGAATAATTAAAAGTGAGTGACGGTATCGGGTTTGTTTCAATTCTTAGAGCTTCATTAATTACCGCATTAATAGCCGGATGTTCTTTATGTGCACGTGGAATTTTACCGATTTCATTTTCCTTCAGGTTTCGGAAAGCAACTGCCTGTTTATTACCGTTAGAGGATAATTCATATACACCTTCTATATCGGTCTTCTTTATATTGTCACCGAAAACCATAAAGCATAGTTTTAAGAGATCATTGTCAAACTCTGTCAAGGCATTTTCAGTATCAAATTTTGTTCTTTTAAAAAGACCCTGCACGGAATCATCAAACTCTGTAAGGTAGGAACGGAGCTTTAATATATTATCGGATATTTTGTCTTGAAGAACATTTTGCAGTTTATCGAAGGCAGAGTCTATTTCCTCAGGGGTCTTACAGGATTGATATATTTCGAGTATCATTTTTTCAAAATCGACTCCTGATTCAAGTGCTCCAAGAATTTCATCGGA
>CAZZGC010000032.1:12921-14627 GCA_964653915.1 uncultured Thermodesulfovibrio sp. | reverse complement strand
TCTGTAGTTAACAGCACTTGTGAGTTCTTTTCAAAATCATAAACCAGAGCCTGCCTCACATTAGCAGAAAAAGAACCGGTAGAAGACATCTCCGGGAACTCTTTACTCCATCTCTCATAAGCCTTTCTTGCTTCTGGTGTATTGTTTAAGCCACTAAAAAGTGTATGGGTAATTCCATTAGCCTTCAGAATGCCTGATATATATTCTTGCGTCCTTCTTGACTCTGTGAAGATTACTGCTTTTTGGGGCCAGCCTTTTTCCTTTGCTATGTTAAAAATAGATTTGAGGGCAGTTATAAGCGCATCACCCTTGCTGTTTTTTTCTATCGATATAGCCAGCTTGTAATAGTCCTTAAGCTCCTCTATTTCACTTAGAATATCTTCATCACTGAATTTCTCTTTATCAATCCTTGATTTCTCGGCTGTTACGGATTCCTCTGATACTTCAAACTCCGTCTCCTCAAGTTCTTCCTCTATTCCTTCATCCTCTGCCTCTTCAACTGTAATTTGAGGTTCAACCTTGAAGTTATCCTCTCTGGCTCTAATTTTAAGTTCTTTTTCCAGTGACTCGATCAATTTTTTCAGAGTGCCGGCAATGGCAAATGAGGAACTTGCGAGGAGTTTTCTGTATACAAGAATCATAAGGTTTCGTTGTGTAGTGCTGATTGCAGCTATCTCATCGCGCTGGAGATATGAGGAGACTTTCTCATAAAGTTCTACTTCCTCGTCAGTTGGAGTAAAGTCAAAAGTCATTGATTTCCTCTCAGTAAATCGCACATATTCAAGCACTTCTTTCCTGAGAGTTCTCGTGAGAACTCCAGAAACACTCGCAGGATCATCATTCTCTTCGCCTTTGATTAACAAACGCAGCTCCTTGAGTTTCCTTTTGTTTGATTCGGTAATCTCGGCAAGAGGGTCAACATAACGGGTCTTAAAACCATAAGGAGTGCCGAGTAATTTGTCATCAATAAAACTTGCTATGCCGTAAAGTTCCATAAGATTATTTTGAAGAGGCGTTGCTGTAAGCAGGACTTTTGGTTTATCTGTAATAACCTTTCTGATTTCATAAGCCATTTTTGAAGCATCGCGTCCTCGATATACGCGTCTCATTCTGTGGGCTTCGTCTATAATTACAACATTCCAGGGCTGTTTCTCGATCAGTTTAGTACGTGCATATGCAAATTGATAAGAGACAATAAAAATGCCTTCATAGGTTAAAGGAACTCTTTCGCCATTATTGATTTGCTCATTAAATGATGGACCATCATATACTTCTGAGTCGAGGCCAAACTTATTAGAAAGTTCATCCTGCCACTGCTTTCTTAATGATGCTGGTGTAATGATCAGGATTCTTCTTTTCCCTTCAGTCCAGAGCTGGGAAATGATGATTCCGGCTTCGATTGTTTTCCCAAGACCTACTTCGTCCGCCAAGATTGCACCTCTCTGGAGAGGGCTGTTAAATGCATAAAGAGCTGCATATACTTGATGGGGATTTAACTCAATGGATGATTTTGCAAGTACGGAAGATAATCTCGACATAGAACCGCCCATTTTCTGGAGGGTTATTTTTTCAGCTAAGTATCTTTGCAAGAAGGGAAATTTAACCATGACATTATCCCCGGATATTTTTACATAATTTACTCTTTTTTGCACGATTCCTAACCCTCTTTATCTATTCATGGATTCCCGGGGGATTTGGTGGAAAAA
>CAZZGC010000032.1:8190-12821 GCA_964653915.1 uncultured Thermodesulfovibrio sp. | reverse complement strand
CGATTCCTAACCCTCTTTATCTATTCATGGATTCCCGGGGGATTTGGTGGAAAAAAATATTGGCGATACCTTTGACGGTTTCTGAATGATGCACAGTCTGTATGTTCCATCCACGCTATGCGTCTCGAATAATCCCATTGTGTTCAATATTTTTTTGAGACATGCCTCCCGGGATAGCCCAACTGTGCGAATTATGCGGGATAATTCCTGTTTATTAAATGCTTAACGAGTAATAAACCAGAAAATACTTTAGGTGCTCCCATACTGTAAATTCATCCAAGAAGAGTGATCATAAGCTGCGGTAAGCAACATTGCCTTCAGCGTTTTTGTGATTCACAGGAAACAAAAAAACATTTCCAATGAAGGAAATGTAAAGGAGTAAGTGAATCTTAATGAGTATGTTGCGCCCTTACCTGATTCAGTATAGACTGGAACTCATCCGCCATGCGGGCAGGCATAGCCCCGTCAAGGACAACGAGGATATTATCCCTGGAAAATGACCAGGAGTAGAGCTTCCCTTTTTTGTTGAGGTCAAGATAATATTTCTTTATCTTTTCGAACTCCTTTTTCTCTTTGAAACTCAGGACACATCCCTTTAGAGCGGTATTGTAAAAGGGCACTATGAACCCAACTGACTCCCACGTCCTTCCGGGCAGCGTCTTTAGTTCGCTCGTCCGGACATCAGAAGTATTAACAGTTATCCAACCCTTTTCTCTAAACGATTTGATAATATCCTTGGCGAAGAGAATCTGGGGCCATCCCGGCGGTTTGGGGGGAACAAAAGGGGTGTAACGGTGACGAGCGTTATTAGGATGATGAACTGCCCTATACATGGTTTGACCATGCGCCTGTACGGTTTTTGTCAAAGCGACATTCAAGAAAACTGTAATCATGATTATGAAGATTGCTTTCTTCATGGCATCCCCCTTTCAGTAATCTGATTTCCTGTTTAATGTTCTCATGAATTATCTTTCGCAACTATCCTGCCAGCCTGATTTTCGTATAATTACTTAATAAACAAGGGATTGGAAGACTGTTTTTTTTAGACTGGATTGTAAAACTTTGCGACGCCGAATCAGTTAAAGAAGGCGTAACCGAATGCAGAATAAGCCTAAATATTCACTGAAACCGTTATTGCATGTGCAACATTTGTTTCAACCGCCAAAGATATCTTATTTCCTTTTCAGCCGACGGTTGAGGGCTTGACGGGATATCCCGAGCATGGAGGCGGCAATGCCCTGGTTCCCCTCAGCGCGCTTCAGAGCATCTGTAATGAGATACTCCTCAATTTCCTTCAGTTTCGGGAAATGACCAAAAAACTTATCGATTGACGTATCCGCGGACGCAGTGAAAGAAAGATCGCTTACGGGTGACAGGCCCTTTTCTTTTATGAGAGTTTTAAAGATTTCCAGGAACGGTGTTCCTTTTCTGTGCCTGGCAACGGCATCGTACACTAAGGCCTGAAGCTCTCTGACATTACCTGGGAAATCATAATTGGAAAGAAGATTAATGAGTTCCCGTGACAGTGTGGGCTTATGCTTGTTCAGTGATTCTGCGGCCTCCTGAATGAAGTAGTCAAGCAGTAACGGTATATCCTCTTTTCTTTCCCTGAGCGGGGGGATATTAATGGTATGGGTACTGAGTCGGTAGTACAGGTCCTGCCTGAACAGCCCTTTGTTAACCATCTCCTGCAGATTCTTGTTGGTGCTTGCGATAATGCGTGCATTACTTTGCTCGGTCATGTCTGCCCCAAGTGGATAGTAGGTGCCCTCCTCTATCAGTCTCAGAAGCTTTACCTGGGATGACGGATTGAGGTCTCCGATCTCATCAAGATGGAGACTGCCACCCGATGCTGCAACAATTAATCCTTTACGATCCCTGTCAGCACCCGTATACGCGCCTTTCCTGTGGCCAAACAGCGTATCTGAAAATACTGCATCATCGAGGCCAGCTGCATTCACTGACACAAGGTCACCCTTTACCCCGCTTATCTTATGCAGAACCTTTACAACAAGCTCTTTGCCGACTCCTGTTTCTCCAGTAATCAGTACCGGCCGTTTCGACAGGCCGATCCCCTCAATATAGTGAAAGACAGCCTTCATTTTATCGTTGTTTGTGATGATAGAAGAAAATATTTCCCTATGCCGGATCTCACCCGACAGGAAACTCCGGCTGATAGAACCCAGCTCTTCCTCAAGGAGTCTTGTCTCCGTAACATCTCTTGCAAGCGCAAAGACAACTCCCTGAGTGATATCGGTACTTGAGGTCCACCTCAGCCATTTGATCGTTCCGTCCTTACATATATACCGGTGTTCACAAGTGGTCAGGGCTTTTCCTTCTTTTAGATGACGGATTTCTTCAATGTTTTTTTGACGGTCCTCAGGGTGTATAAATTCAACGAATGGTTTGGCAAAAAGTTCTTCCCGTGAATACCCAAGGATTCTCTCAAATGCCGGGTTTACGAGTTTCAGATAACCATCCAGGCCAGCCACACACATAACATCACCTGCATTATCGAAAAAGTATTGATATACTTTGGACGTATCGGGGAAAAAACTATCGGCGCATCTCCCTTCGGCTGTTTTACGGGACCGGCCTGCTGAAGATTTGTTTCTATTATCCCTGTTGCTCATTCTCAATCTCACGCTGCAGCTAATGTCCGTTAAGACGGAAAGATTACGGGTTAAAAATAGTTTACCATAACAAAAAACAGGAGTATGGCATAAAATAAGATTGTGAAGGCACAGACGCTGTGGTATATTGATGCAACAATGAACCCTGAAGGCAGCAATCATAAATATAAACTTCTATTTTTCTGTCTATCGTTCATGATTTCTCTTCAGATTCCGTTCCCTTCGTTGTCACATTCTTTTAAGGCAAATACCGGCAACCCTGCATTTACAGCTTCATCTGCGGAATGGGAATCCGGGAAAATAGAAAGTCCTTCAGTATTGTTCGACGGTACTTTTAAAATGTGGTATGCAGGAACTGGCCCCAAAGGCAAAAAAAGGATTGGCTTTGCCTTTTCCTCTGATGGAATCAAATGGACAAAATATAAGGGTGACAACTGTCCCAGTATTTCATCAGGTAACGGGTGTGTTCTCGACAGGGGAAATGATTTTGCGTGGGACAGGGACGAAGTCTATGGAATGACTGTGGTAATTGATAAGGATGATCAGCACGGACAGCTGTATAAGATGTGGTACACAGGGGCCATGAACGCTGTGTCGCTTGAGCATGGAAGGTGGCGGACAGGTTATGCCTTTTCATACGACGGCATAAATTGGATAAAATATGAGAGCAATAAATGTCTGTCCTATTCAAAGGGTGCGGGGTGTGTCTTTGATGCCGGAACTTCAGGAAGTTGGGACGAAGTAGTTGCTGCTGCCCCGTCAGTAATAATTGACAGCGATGCACCTGCAGCAGAGAGATACAGAATGTGGTATGAAGGATGCGTCTATAACAATGTCTCTCCTGAACATGTCTGCAGAATAGGTTACGCAACATCTCCGGACGGCATAACATGGAAACGATATGGCGGCAACAATTGCCGCGGCTATCCTGATGGCCCCGGTTGCGTCTTTGATACAGGCGAAGAAGGTACATGGGACGAAGTACGGGTTTTGCAGCCAGTTGTAATAAAGTCTGATGGTATGTTCCATATGTGGTATGCGGGGCAGGCGAAAAAAGACAACAAGTTCCGTATCGGATACGCAACGTCCTCAGACGGGATAATATGGGCAAGGACGGAAAAAAATCTCTGTGCTGCAACCCGTGGTAAGGGGTGTATATTAGATGCGCCCCCGGCCCGGATAAAAACCGGGATTTCTGATCCTTATGTTATCAACATCAAAGGGAATTTGATAATGTGGTACAGACTCGGGAAATCCAGTATATCGAGGTTCGACCTCGGAAAGATTGGTAGAATAATGCAATGAATAACTCAGTGTTTGAGCTGTCCGGGGTCTCCTTTTCTTATCCGGACAGGGGCGCTGTTCTGGAAGATATTTCGATTTCGATCGGCTCAGGCAGCCTGACTCTGGTGCAGGGTGAATCAGGGGCGGGCAAGAGCACATTCCTGCGGCTGTTCAACCGCTTCTGTGAATACGACTCAGGCACAATTCTCTATAAAAGCCGCCTGCTGAATGATTATCCCGTTGAGGAACTGCGAAGTTCAGTAATATACCTTCCCCAGATTCCGTTGATGATAGATGGCACGGTCGAGGACAATCTCAGGCTCCCCTTCTCCTTTGCTGTTAACGCCGGAAAGCGTTATGAACCATCGAAGGCGCTTGAATGGTTAAGGCGCTTTGAACTGTCCTTTGACCTGTCTGCCGACGCGAGACTTCTTTCTGTCGGCGAGAAACAGCGAATAGCCTTTATCAGGGCTTTGCTCCTTGAGCCGGATGTTATGCTCCTGGATGAGCCGGTATCCGCGCTTGATGAGAAAAACAGATCACTTATCGAAAAGGAAATCGTCTATCTCGTGTCTGATGCCGGATTTACCATCGTCATGGCTTCCCATGGAGTTACAGGCTTTGATCTTCCGCAGTGCCGCCGGTTTATGGTCCGGAAGCGCAGGGTGGAGGAGCTTTCGTGAGCAGCGGCATCATAAATATACCCTGGATAAG
>CAZZGC010000032.1:1763-8090 GCA_964653915.1 uncultured Thermodesulfovibrio sp. | reverse complement strand
CGCAGGGTGGAGGAGCTTTCGTGAGCAGCGGCATCATAAATATACCCTGGATAAGCGTTGCAGCAGCTACCCTTTTCATTTTTGGAGCCGGCCTGTGCTCGGTCCTTCTGCGTTTAGGACTGCAAAAAGATATTCTGATCGGCACACTGAGAACCTTTCTCCAACTGTTCCTCCTTGGATACGTTCTGAAGACCGTCTTTTCGATGAACAATCCGTGGGTAATAATCCTGCTATTCATCTTCATGATAGCATTTGCGGCCCGGATAATCTCCGGAAGGGTCAGGGAAAAGAGGATCCCCTACTTTTTACCCGTACTGGCTTCGATGTTTCTCAGCTACCTGCTCATCAACTTTACGGTTATGGAGTTTATCATCAATGTCGATCCCTGGTATCGCCCAGTCTATTTCATTCCCATCGGCGGCATGATAATAGGCAATTCAATGAATGCCATCGCCATATCACTGAACAACTGGTTTGAAGGCATCAAAAAGGACAGGGACAGAGTCGAGCTCTGTCTTGCCCTGGGCGCCAGCCCGTCCGAAAGCACAGAGAGCAACTTCAGGGAATCTGTCACTGCCGGCATGATTCCTTCCATTAATGCCCTCATGTCGGTTGGGGTCGTATCGATACCGGGAATGATGACGGGACAGATGCTGGCAGGAACCGATCCTATGATCGCCATAAAGTACCAGATCGTCATAATGCTTCTGCTTGTCGGGTCAACGGCCCTGTCCACGATACTTGCGCTCGGTATCGTCAGGAGGCTGTCTTTTACGCTTGGCCGGCAGTTGAAGGTTTAATTGCCGGGATAAACCAATTGCGTGCATTATGCAGGTTCATATTGTTGCCTTGACTGATAAACAGTATCTGTTATACTGAAGACAGTGCGCAGCTATGAGGGATGGAAGTGAGGTGACAGATGAGAAAGGCGATCCTTGTCATTATCGCGATGTTTATGCTTGCCTCATGCGCCCCTGTCCTGAGCCCGGAAATAATGGGCAGGGGAATTTATGAGATTGACTTCGACAGTCTCAGGCAGAATCCTGACAGTTATCGCGGGGGCATGTACATTCTGGGCGGGGTTATTGTCAAAGTAAGGGTCACGCAGGAAGGCTCACTTATCGAAGCGCTCTACTCACCGGTGAATGACAGAGGATACCTGAAGGGTTACCGGGGGACGGGCGAAAGAGTTCTCGCCCTTTATCGCGGCAGCAAGATACTTGACCCCATGATATTCAGGAAAAACCGGGAGATCACCATAGCCGGAGAGTTCATCGGAACCCGGAAGGGCAAGATCGACGATGCGGACTATATCTTCCCTCTTTTTGAGATAAAGGAATTCTATCTCTGGGAAGAACCGGTGAAACGGGAATACTACTATCCGCCCCCTTACTATTTTCCCCCTCCATATTACAGATACAGGTATAACTACCCCTGGTGGTGGTACTATTGATTTCTTTCCGAGTCTATCCAGATTGTAACCGGGCCATCATTGACGAGCGCCACTTCCATATGGGCGCCGAACAGACCCTCTGATACGTTGAGACCGTTATCTCTCAGGAGCTTGTTGAATCTTCTCCACAGCCCTTCCGCGATATCGGGATGGGCGGAACCGTCGAATCCCGGCCTGTTGCCCTTCTTCGTATTAGCATAGAGCGTGAATTGAGATACACTGAGAATAGAGCCGCCGGACTGTTGGATATTCAGATTCATCTTGCCATGTTCATCCTCGAATATCCTGAGGTTTGTTACCTTGCGGGCGATATATCGCAAATCGTCCTCAGAATCATCCTTGCCGATCCCGACAAAGACGAGCATGCCCCTGCCGATTTCAGCCACCCTCCTGCCCTCGACCGAAACACTCGCTTCCGATACCCTCTGAATTAATATCCTCATTTAGCCCTCTTCCTTTGACTTACCACCTATCACTTACTACTTACCACATATCTTTTTACTGACATGACTTCTGCAAATGCCAGATTTGTGAATTACAAGGGTTAGCAATATCTCTTGAGTCTCTATGTTAAAATATAAAATCTTTTTATGTCCAACCAGCTTATTGAAACGATAATTTCGGATGACGACTCGCTGCGTAACAGGTCTGTTACATCACTGCTTGATGGGAAAAACCTGAACGAACTGATCAGCGACGCCGCTGAACTCGAGGCCTTCCGCAGGAGATCGGGCAATCTGTATCACAAGGTTCGGGCGGCGCTGTTTCTTTTCTATATTTACAGATTCCGTCTTCAGCAACACCCGGATGTGTCCCGTCATGGGATCATTCCCCTCGACGGCGTTCGAGCCGCATGCAACCGGGACTTTGAAAAGGCCATCGACATATATCTCTCTGATAACAGCAGTAACGGCGCCCTTTACAGTGCGGTTGCGGATGCATACTACAAGTTGTCTTTCAAGTACCTCCTTGATCAGGTAAAGCTCTCTATGAGCCAATGCAATGAAAATAATCAGATCTATTGCATAAACGGTCTCGATGATTACCCGTTCAGGATCCAGGATGTTTATTTGCGACGGGATAGTGTATCCGGCAGCTATCCGGTGGGCATGGATGCATCACCAGTGCGTCTTGATCCATCCCATAGCGGTTGGTCCGACATCTTCTTTTTAGGGATGGACTTCCCTGAGGGTGCGAGGGTCGTCAACCTCTCAGTTGACCTTGCCGTACATGGAAGCGGAAATCCGATAAAACCGCCATGTGAATGTTACAGCCGCTTCATAGAAGAACCTGTAATAAGGCTTGTGTCGATTGACCTCGGGTGTTCAAAAGATATTGATTCCATAGCGGAACTTTTCAATTTTGGCAACGACTACCTGTCGCTTCTCAAGGCCGGGGTGGTTGCATCAGGTATCGTTCCGCCCTGTTTTGAGGGCAGCGGAATCGATCTCAGGGATTTGCTCATTCGCCTTGCGGGAAGGTCCGGCGGCATAGAGGTGGTCACTAAAGTGAATGATATACCCAAGGGTTCCCGCCTTGCTGTCAGTACCACACTTCTTGCGACTATAATAACGAGGCTCATGCGGTTCAGCGGCCAGATCAGCAATCAGGAAGGCACGATAAGCGAATCGGACAGACGTATAGTCGCTTCAAGAGCGATACTCGGCGAATGGCTTGGCGGCTCAGGCGGCGGATGGCAGGACTCAGGAGGTCTCTGGCCCGGAATCAAGGTAATAACCGGCAGGCTTGCGGAAAAAGAACACCCCGAATACGGGGTAAGCCGTGGATGTCTGTTGCCAGAACACAACGTACTGAAGCGATCTGAGCTGCCCGATGATATCGAAAGGAAGATAGTAGACTCCCTGGTGCTCGTCCATGGCGGAATATCCCAGGATGTTGGCCCTGTACTGGAGATGGTGACGGAAAAATATCTACTGAAGTACGAAAAAGAGTGGAAAGCGCGCCTTAAGGGAATAGAGCTGTTCGACAGGATTGTGGATGCACTAAGGGCCGGAAACATGAAGGAGCTCGGCAGGCTCACTACAATCGACTGGGAGGAATCCATACAGAATGTCATCCCGTGGGTCAACAATGCATTTACCGATGAGCTGATAAAGCGTGCCCGGTCGGAGCTCGGCGAAAGGTACTGGGGATTTCTCATGCTCGGCGGTATGTCCGGAGGGGGAATGGCATTTATCGTGGATCCTTCGGTCCGGGATGAGTTCAAGTACCGCATCGGGGTGATAATGAAAGGACTAAAGGACAGATATGAACGGTCGCTTCCATTTATCATAGATCCGCTTGTATATGATTTCAAACTCAATCACAGCGGCATCACATCTGTCATCATGAGTGGTGAAGATAAGTTCGTGCCCTCTTCTGCTACCCTGACAGGACTTTCAAAAAGCAGCTCTTTGGATGAAATGAGTGAAGAGAAAATCAAGAAGAAGTATGGCTTTGATGCCCGTTCTCATGATCACATGAAGAACCTGCTCAGGAGTGGCGATATCGGCCTGGCGAAAAACCGGCTTCCTTCTGATACAAAAATCGAAGATGTCCCGTATGAGGCTGTTGTCCATTGCGAAAGCGATGTCCGCCGGGACGATGAATTGTTCCAGACCGGCGTGGAAGCGATCATGGAAGGCAAAACAGCCGTAGTAACCTTTGCAGGTGGAATGGGCAGCAGGTGGAGTCATGGATCTACTGTTGTCAAATCCATAAACCCCTTTATCAGAATCGGCGGCAGGTACCGTACATTTATAGAAATACATATCGCAAAGAGCAGAAAGACATCATCCGATTTCGGATGCCATATTCCTCACATCTTCACGACGAGTTACCTGACGCATGATGCCATAGAGAGATACCTGAAGGAATTTGACTATTTCGGATACTCCCCAGATCTGTTCCTGTCGCAGGGGCGTTCAATCGCTCACAGGGTCTACCCCACGAAGCGCGATTTAGAGTTCTTCTGGCAGCAGCAGTTTCAGCAGAAGATGGATGACAACGTTCAGAAGGTTATGGAAAACACACGTGCCGCCCTGATCAAATGGACTGAGTCGCGGGGTGAGGCCGGAGACTACAGTGAAAACATCCCTATCCTGAGATTCAATCCGCCAGGCCACTGGTATGAAGTGCCGAATCTCCTAAAAAATGGCGTATTATCAAATATATTGAGTAGCTATCCTAATGTTAATTATATACTTTGTCACAACATAGACACTATGGGTGTTTCAGTGGAACCGGCCGTTTTGGGAGCGCATATATCGATGGGAAACTGCATTACTTTTGAGGTGACGCCGCGGCGAATGGAGGATGCCGGCGGCGGCCTTGCCATAGTGAACGGGAAAATGCGTCTCGTTGAGGGAATGGCCCTGCCCTGCGAAGAGGACGAGTTCAGGTTGAGCTACTACAATACTCTTACCAACTGGATCTCGATTGACGGGCTCCTGGACTATCTGGGTCTGGACAGACAGATGATTATCGATGCCTCTCATGATAACTCCTGCAGAGAGAAGATCGCTGATGCCATACACGAGATCGAGAAAAAGATGGCGACTTATGTCACTATAAAAAATGTGCGCCACGTCTGGGGCAGCGGACAGGAGGATGTTTATCCCGTTGCGCAGTTCGAAAAACTCTGGGGAGATATGTCCGCCCTTGAAGACCTTAAGACCGGCTATGTGTCGGTCTCAAGATTCCGGGGGCAGCAGCTTAAGGAACCTGCTCTTCTTGACAACTGGGTCAACGACGGCTCACTGGATTATGTAAAAAGCAGATGCTTGTTTTAAAAAATTAAAAATTAAAGATAAAAGATGCGGAAAAGTTTTGTATATGGAGGATTGTTGTGAGCAAAAAAAAGAAGGTTGCCCTCATAAGGGGTGAGAATAGAAAAGAAAATATAAAGAAGTGTCTTGAACGTATCAGGGATGAGGTTGAGCCTGTCAGGACAGCCCGCAACATCCTCATTAAACCGAACCTCGTTGCTCTCAAACCTGATTTCGCCAATACGCATGTCGAGGCTATAGAGGCGGTTATAGAGTTCATCAGGGAAATCGTTCCAGAAACACCGGTAACCATCGGAGAAAGTTCAGCGACGGCATTTTACCGTGGCCTTCCGACCACTAAAGTTTTTGAGGACTATGACTATTACCGCCTTGAAAAAAAGTATCAAAATGTAAAGCTCACCGATTTCGACAATGATAATGATGTAATCGAAAGCCCGATCCATTCTGTAGTGGGAGATACTCATCTGAGAATCACAAAACGAATAGAAGAATTCGATTACAGGATCTCCCTTTCGATTCCAAAGACCCACAACTTTGCAGTTGCCACCTTCGGAATAAAGAACATGGCGGGACTGGTTCTCAGGCAGGATATGGCCATGATCCATGGCATGAAGGGAGGCATTGAGGTGGATGCACCAAAGACCCTGCTTGACAGACTTCCTGCAGGAACGGTATCACGCGCCAGGCGCACTTTGCCGAACCGGCTGATCAATTTTCTCTTCAGGCAGTACCCCACCTACAGAAAAAGCGTCAGGATGATTCACAGGAATATAGTCGAGTTTGCAAAAAGGACATGGCCTGACCTTGTCGTGCTTGACGGGTTTGTCTGCATGGAGGGCGATGGCCCTGTTGACGGCAGCGCAGTCGAGATGAAAGTCGCTATAGCTTCGGCAGATCCTGTCAAGGCCGACGGCGTGGGAGCCCGGCTCATCGGCTTCGAACCTGAAGAAATCGGTTACCTTTACTATTTGCAGAACGAAGAGAAGATGGGCGAATACTCGGTAGAGAACCTGGTGGGCGACGATCTGAACAAAGTAGAAAGGCGGTTTCGCCGTCATGGAACGTATGATATACAAAGTCAATGGC
>CAZZGC010000032.1:0-1663 GCA_964653915.1 uncultured Thermodesulfovibrio sp. | reverse complement strand
ATGGAGCGGATTCCTGAACCTGATTTGATGGATGACAAAGAACAGGCGGAGGCCTATGCAGCGGCTGATTTTTCGGAGCCGCATGATGCCTTTGTCCGTGGTTTTATGGAGCGGTTCCCTGGCTTCATGGCAGGACATGTCCTGGATCTGGGATGCGGCACTGGTGATGTTACCATCCGGTTTGCCGTGGGACTCCCACGGGTGAGGATAACAGCAGTTGACGGCGCCGGGGCCATGCTGAGCATCGCAAGGAAAGATTTTCAGAGAAATAATTTGGGAGCAAGAATTGAGGCCCGCCATGTCTACCTGCCTGACGAACAGCTCTATGCAGAAAAATTTGATGCGTTGATTTCGAACAGTCTGCTGCATCACCTTAAGAATCCCTTCGCCCTCTGGGACGCCGTCGATGCATGTACTGCTGATGGTTCTCCGGTTTACATCATGGATCTCCACCGTCCGGCTGACCGTGAAAAGGCCGGCACACTTGTAGCACAATATGCAGCAGGTGAGCCTCCTGTTCTGCAAAAAGACTTTTACAACTCTCTGCTTGCCGCATACACCTTGACCGAGGTCAGAGATCAGTTGAAAAAGGCGTCTCTCGACTATCTTCATGTCCATATGGTAAGCGACAGACACCTGCTTGTTTGGGGCAGAAAGGTACGGTAATGAATACGAAATATCTTGAGAAGGCCGAAGAAGCCGCACGTCTGGCAGGGGCTCACATCATAGCCAATCTGGGCAGATTAAAAGCGGATGAAATAGACTCGAAACAGGCAGCCGACTTCGTCACAAGGGTGGACAGGGAATCCGAAAATATGATTGTCGGGCTGATAAAGAAAAGTTTCCCCGATCATTCATTCCTCGCAGAGGAATCACATCATGAGAAATATGTTGGTGGATACAGGTGGATAATCGATCCGCTTGACGGCACCACAAACTTCATTCATCAATATCCCGTATTTGCGGTCTCTGTCGCGCTTGAGCATGAAGGGGACATTGTGATCGGAACTGTTTATGATCCCCTTCGAAACGAGATGTTCAGCGCCATACAAAATGAAGGGGCTTTTCTGAACGGCAAGCCGATATCGGTTTCAGGCAGATCAGACAGAGAGTCCTCCCTTGTTGCGACCGGATTCCCCTTTCGGCGTAAAGAGCTGATAGACGATTACCTGCGTCTTTTCAGGGCCGTACTGCTGAAAGTCAGCGATGTGAGACGGGCCGGCTCAGCCGCCCTTGATTTGGTTCACGTTGCCTCCGGGCGTTGCGATGCTTTCTTTGAACTCGCTCTGAGTCCCTGGGATATTGCAGCGGGGAGCCTTATTATTAAGGAGGCCGGCGGAAGAATAACGGACTTCAAGGGTGGCGAGGACTACCTCGATTCCGGTAATGTAGTCGCAGGCACCCCCGTCATTCATGGGGTGCTGATAGAGGAGGTGAAAAGGGTTTTCCGGGATTGAGTCAGCGGTTGTAACGTTTGAAAATCTCTATACGGACCGGACAATTGCATATATGAGAATAGCCGTATGACATCTTGTACGGACAGGCCTTTCTATTATTTTCCGATACGAACAGAACCCTTCCGCTGAGATCGTCCTCAACCGGGCACAGACAATCATCGCTTCCCTTGGTACAAGAGTACCCATTACCGCATTTATCTGAAGAT
>CAZZGC010000031.1:1701-19979 GCA_964653915.1 uncultured Thermodesulfovibrio sp. | reverse complement strand
TGTGATCAAGCCTTCCGAGCAGACCATTTATAAATTGATCATCAATGCGACATTCTATCCCGACTGCCCCCTGCCCAATGGCTGGCAGGCATAGATCGGTCGGCAGTATCTCTGTAATCCTTTCGGCATGGCCAAGCCTCTTGACCCCTGCGGTTGCGAGAATGATCGCATCGAACTCACCCTCATCGAGTTTTCTTAGTCTTGTATCTACATTCCCTCTCAACTGGGTGATCTTCAGGTCGGGCCGTCTGTTCATGAGCTGACATATCCGTCTGAGGCTGCTGGTGCCGACATGGGCGCCCTGCGGCAGTTCAGTAAAACCCTCTATGCCTTCTGCGGCTATAAATGCATCCCGCGGGTCTTCCCTTTTGCATATCGCCGACAGGTGAAGTCCCTCCGGAAGCTCTGTAGGGACATCCTTCATGCTGTGGACCGCAAGGTCAGCATCACCCCTAAGCATTGCCTCTTCGATCTCCTTGACGAACAGCCCCTTTCCTCCCACCTGGGCAAGCGGCACGTCCAGTATCTTGTCTCCGGTCGTCTTGATCTTCTTCAATTCCACCTCAAGACCGGGGTTCCCTTCCTGAAGCTGTGATCGGATCCATTCGGCCTGCCATATCGCCAGCTTGCTGCCCCGGGTTGCTATCGTTACCTTATTCTTTTTCATTTTTCTCCTCTGTTTCTATGCCGAACAGCCTCTTTGCCATATCGACCATTACATCCCTGTCGTCATGCTCAGATTTAAGTGCAGCCGTCGGCGCATGAATCAGCTTGTTGACGATCGAATTTGAGAGCTGCTCTATAGCCTTGATTTTCGCCTCCTCGATAGGGCCGAGTTTTCTGAGAGTCTTCTCGAGCTCCTCTTTGCGGACAGCTTCGGCCTTCTCCCGAATCGCCACTATCGTAGGCACTGCTATGAGGGATTCCTGCCACTTCAGGAATGAATGAACCTCTGATTCCACAAGTCGCTCCGCCTTCTCAGCTTCCTTGCTTCTCTCTTTGATGTTCGTATCGACGACTCCCTGAAGGTCATCGACGTCGTATAAATATACGTTGTCGAGATTATTGATCTCTGGGTCAATATTTCGAGGCACAGATATATCGATTATGAACATGGGCTGTTGCCGCCTCTCCTTCATTATTCTCTGCACCTGGTCCTTATGAAGGATGTAGGTTGGAGCCCCTGTGGATCCGATGACTATGTCGATATGGGTCAGTTCATCCACGAAATTCTCAAACGGAACCACCCTGCCCTCGAATTCCCGCGCGAGTTCCACCGCCCTTTCGTGGGTTCTGTTGGTCACAAGGACATCCTGCACCCCACTGTTGATCAGGTGCCTGGCCGCCAGCTCTGCCATCTCGCCCGCCCCGATGAGCATGAAGGACTTGGTCGAAAGGTCTTCAAATATCTTTTTTGCAAGTTCTACAGCCGCAAAGCTGATGCTGACCGCGCTTTCAGCTATCCTGGTCTCGGTTCTGACCCTCTTTGCAACCGAGACCGCCTTTTTCATCAATTTGTTCAGGTAAACACCGGTAGATTTGTTCTTCAATGCGAACTCGAAAGCGTCCTTTAGCTGCCCCAGGATCTGAGGCTCGCCTACCACCATCGAGTCCAGGCTCGATGCAACACGGAATACATGCTTTACAGCATCATGTCCTTCGTATATATACAGGGCCTGATCAAGAGGGCCTCGCGGGACATCATGAAACGCAGCGATGAACCCTTTAATGTTTTCAATGCCTTTTTCCCTGTCCGGGACTCCTGCATATATCTCAACGCGGTTACATGTAGAAAGGACGATACATTCGCGCACCCCCTCGGTCTCCTTGAGAATCGTGAGGGCTTCACCGAGTTTGGGGCCGTCAAAGGCCACTTTCTCCCTGATCTCTACAGTAGCTGTTTTGTGGTTAAGTCCGACAACAAGTATATTCATTTCATTCGTCACAACATGATCAATGGTCTTACTCTCGATCCATAGGGCATCCGGGGGATGACAAACCATAAAAAATTATGCAACGTTTCTTCCCTTACATAAAAACGTGGCGGCCTTTCAGAATCAGAGAAACACCGAAAAAGGCGAATATAATAATGATAAATCCTACTATCGCGAGTATAGCGGCCTTCCTTCCGCGCCATCCTACCGTTATTCTGAGGTGAAGGACAAGCGCATAAATCAGCCATGTAATAAGGGACCATACCTCTTTGGGATCCCATCGCCAGTATGTGCCCCATGCCGCATTGGCCCATATGACTCCCGATATCATGGCAAGGGTCAGCAGTGGGAAGCCGAGGGTGATGAGGTGATAATTGATCTCATCCAGGACCTGAAGGCTTGGCAGTTTCTGAAAGAGTCCGGTAAGACGTTTGGATTTTACGAACCTTTCCTGAAGAATATACATAATGCCGACACCAAATGCCATTGCGAATGCAGCGTCGCCTAAAAAGGCCAGTATTACATGAATCCCGAACCAGTAGCTCTGAAGCACCGGGCTCAGGGACTTGATCTCTCGTGGAAAGATAGATGACGAAAACATCAGCAGAAAGACTATCGGCATGATGAAGGAACTGAGAAGCCCCAGTTTGTACCTGAACTCATGAAAGAAGAACAGCAGAAGGACGCACCATGAGAAGAAGGATGCGGCCTCGTGCATGTTGGTCACAGGAATATGCCCGCCCTCGTAGTAGCGTACTATAATGTTTCCCGTATGAAAAACAAAGCCCGCGACCGAAAGGTACAGGGCCACGCGGGAGGTCACCTTCTTTTTCCGGAAAATCTCGATAAGTCCGGAGACTGTAGCAAGAAAATAAAAAGTAAGGGCTAATTCAAAAAGAAGCACATTTGTTTCGATCTGCAATGTCCCGTCTCCTCACTGAGAAAAAAATCTCGCTTCTGTCGGATGATTCTTCAGACATCATTCTTGTCGGATTCATTCCGGCGCCTCTTGAGGTACCCTGTTCAGGCACGCGAGATATATTTTTTGATAAAACCCATTAATTTGTCAATTTCTCCAGATTCATGCCGGAGATCGATAGTCAGAAGCGGAATATTCCGGGGCAAAATATGAGCAGGCAAAATGGCGTCTGCAACGGCATTGAATATCACAATGTCCGCTCTGTCCATAACAGGCACAGCCGTGTCCTTTATCTTACAGTCCTGTCCCAGCACGAAAATTACGAGTTCAGGGGAGAGCAACATCGAGGGGCTGTTGCCTTCAACGATGATTCCCTTGACTCCGGCGAGTTTAAGAAAAGCTATATTCAATGCTGACTTCAGGTCTTCAGGTCTGCTTCTGACCCAGACCACACTTTCAGCGCCTGCGGCATACATCACGGCAGTGTCTTTTTGCCCTTCCATGATCTGTTCAGGGTCATCGATGACAGATGTGTACATTTCGGTCTTTGTGAACTTGATCGCTCCGAAGCCGGGGAGCAGCCTGAGCAAAAGAGCGCACAGGGATGTCTTGCCAACGCCGCTGTGGGCGCCGGTAACGGAAACTATCGGTATCTGTATGCCTGCCCGGTGTTCCTTCATTATGAAACCAACTATAATTGTACATCCCGCTCCGAAAAACATCCATTTGCCGCTTCTTGCTTCTTACTCCTTAAATCCCTTATTATTTTCGTGTCATGAGTATGCCTGCACCGGAAGAACAACTCGAGATCATCAAACGCGGCACCGCTGAAATACTGCTTGAGCAAGAGCTGATTCAGAAGCTTCAGCGGTCCTATGACACAAAGACTCCCCTGCGCATAAAGGTCGGCTTCGACCCCACGGCGCCGGATATCCACCTGGGCCATACTGTACTGCTTGAGAAAATGCGGCAGTTCCAGGACCTCGGCCATACGGTCCTGTTGATAATCGGCGACCTTACCGGCATGATAGGCGATCCGACCGGCAGGTCGGAGATCAGAAAACCACTGACCCAGGAAGAGGTGATGCGGAATGCCGAGACCTATCAGGAGCAGGTCTTCAAGATCCTTGACAGGGAAAAGACAGAGGTCCGCTTCAACAGTGAGTGGCTCGGCAGGATGAGTGCCATCGATATAATCCGGCTGCAGTCCAGGCAGACCGTTGCTCGGATGCTTGAAAGAGAGGATTTCAAGAAACGGTTTGCCAGTCACAATCCGATCGGCATCCATGAATTTATTTATCCCCTGCTTCAGGGCCACGATTCTGTTGTACTGAAGGCTGACATCGAAATAGGCGGAACAGACCAGCGATTCAATCTTCTGATGGGGCGCGAACTTCAGCAGGAGGAGGGTCAGGCGCAGCAGGTGCTGGTTATAATGCCCCTGCTTGAAGGCACCGACGGTGTAAAGAAGATGTCCAAGAGTCTCGGCAATTATATAGGGATTTCCGAGCCGCCCCGGGAAATATATGGCAAAGTCATGTCTATAAGTGACAGTCTTATGCTGCGTTACTATGAACTTCTGAGTCATATTTCCAACACTGAACTGGAGCTGCTCAAGCAAGGAATCAGCGATGGAAGCACTCATCCGATGGAGGCAAAGAAGGCCCTTGCCCATGAACTTGTTGAGAGATACTGGGGGCGGGACGAGGCAGATCAGGCTGCTGCAGAATTTCATAAGGTCTTCAGTAACAGAGGGCTGCCCGATGATATTCCTGTTTACAATGTCACGCTTGAGGAGGAGCTCTGGCTTCCCGGTATTATGAAGGAGTCGGGCATTGTAAAGAGCACTGGTGAGGCTATGCGGCTGATCAGGCAGGGTGGGGTCAGCGTGGATGGTGAGAAGTGGCCGTCACCCGATAAAAAACTTCCGTCTGGCGAACATCTGCTTAAGGTGGGAAAGAGACGATTTCTGAGAATCAGGCCAGCGTGATCATGTCAGGCTCTTTTGAATCAGGACCTCCCGAAGTCGTCGTCAAACCGGACGATATCGTCTTCTTCAAGATACCCTCCCATCTGGACCTCGATTATATGTAGCGGGATCTTTCCAGGGTTTTCGAGCCTGTGCGCAGTGGCCTTCGGCACGAATGTAGATTCGTTTTCCTTCAGCATTATCACCTTGTCGCCGTTGGTGATCTTTGCGGTCCCCTGTGCCACTATCCAGTGTTCGCTCCTGTGATAGTGCATCTGCAGTGACAGTTTGGCCCCGGGATAAACAACAATGCGTTTTATCTTCGTGTTGCCGTTTTCCTCAAGAACAGTATATGTCCCCCATGGTCTGTAAACCGTTGTGTGTGCCCTGTATTCCTTTCGCCCCTGAGCCTTCAGATCGTTTACGATCGCCTTGACATCCCTGCTCTGATCAAGCCCGGAGACGAAGACCGTATCAGGGGTTTCTACGACTACGATATTTTCGAGGTCATTGGCAACAACGAGCCTGTTGTCTCCCCGTATGAGACAATTTCGCGTGTTTCTGCAGATGACATCGCCTTCGATGACATTGTCGTTTTCCTCCTTGGGAAGAAAGTCATAAAGGGATTTCCAGGAGCCGATGTCACTCCATCCGAAATCGGAGGGAAGCACTACCCCTTTGCCGGTCTTCTCCATTACGGCGTAATCGATGGATATATCGGGCATCTCACAATATTCGTCGGGCGTGATATCATCACCTCTCGACACAAGTCTCTTCATTGTTTTGAGCATGGTTGGCGCAAACAGCCTGAACTCCCCTATCATCACCGACGCCTTGAAAGCAAACATGCCGCTGTTCCAGTAAAAGTTGCCATCTCTTATATATTTTATTGCGGTATTCTCATCAGGTTTTTCCACAAATCGTTTGATAGCGCGTGCCCCGCCCGTCAGCTTGCGGCCCGCTTCGATATAACCATAGCCCGTTTCAGGAGCCGATGGCATTATACCGAAAGTAACGATTTTGCCTTGCGCGGCAATGGCTATTGCCTTTTCCATCTGACCCTTGAACTCCTGCAGGTTTTCGATTACATGATCGGAGGGGAAGACAAATATGAGAGCATCCTTTTCGGACTTCAGTATATCCAGAATGGCAAGGAGAATTGCAGGCGCTGTGTTTCGTCCGCAGGGCTCGGTGATGATCTTTCCATCCGAGGGCACACCGATCTCTTCAAGGTGTCTGGCGATCTCGTAAAAGTGATCCTCTCCGCAGACAATCCTCAGGCCGGAATCGCTGCTGTCCGGCATGACCCGCCTGATAGTGTTTTGGATAAGAGATTCCTCCCCTACAAGATTGACGAGCTGTTTTGGGTAGAGTTCACGAGAGATGGGCCATAATCGTGAACCGGTTCCTCCGGCAAGCAGTATGGAGTATACTTTGAGCTTAGTTTTTGCCATTGACGGGGCCTTTTCAGCTTAACTCATATTATATTAAGACGATTGGCATCCGGTCAACCGGACGGTGAGAGGATTCAGTCATCAGCCCTGAATGTCTGACCAGCATTCCGCATCTTCTATCTTATCCAGAACGAGGCGATTCAGTTCCTCTTCAGCCGAGGAGCCGTCTTTACCGATATTTTCCAGCAGAATCCTGGGGATCTCGATTATACACATCTTATCCTTCTTTATGAGCTGGAATCTGTAAATGAACGAATTGAAGAGATAGTATATACGGTATACAATGATTGTGTTGTCGATCTCTTTTATCTTCTGTTCAATTACATTATATGAAGGAACCTTGTCTCCGGTGACAACCGGGTCGTCAGGGTCGTCCATTGTCGGTTTCCTTTCATTATACCGGGCGTTATACTGACAAATATATTATAGCACTCCTGCGCGCATGTGCAAAGAAAAATCGACTATCCTTCCCCGCCCTCGCCATTGAGAAATTTTCGCAGATTCTCTTCAGTAATGTGCCACCTTGTGCCGATTTTCACCCCTCTGAGCCTGCCGGAGTTGAACCAGGCCCGAAGTGTGCGCTGGTTCACGCCAAGGGCCTCATGAAGGTCCTTTATGGAATAGAGCCTTATACCGCCTATCTGCTTAGGCACTTTACATACATCAATTGAGTCTGATATCCGGTTTAAAGAAAATTTTGATGATCAACGAACGTCTTGGAAAAGGAGTAACGACCCTCCCCTTGCAGCCGCATACGTCCGGCTGCAAAATAAAATAAAATCTTATGATGAGATGACTCAGGCTTTCTTCATCAACTCATCTTTGAGACGGTCGTCTCTGGCAGAGATCGCGAAGATACTCATCAGAAGCAACCCGAGCACTCCACCTACGACGAGTCCCGCAACGAACAGCAGCATCGCTCCCCCCTTCCCAGGGTTAGAAGTTGCTATTACATGTATATTAATATAATATTAATATCAATTTGTCAACATATTTTTTATCATTAGTTACGGGGCTTCAACAGACTTACAAGTGTTGCAGCATGGGCAAAGGCTAATAGTCATGTAGACCAAATACGTTACGCAGTCCTGTCCGTGCCTGTTACTTTGTGCCTTCTATCATAACTCGTCACTTCAGAGTCCAGTTGAATTTTAAATGCTGATGTTTTAAAACATTAGTAGTCTTGCAGAGAGGGAGGTTTGAATGAAAAAGCTGTTTGTAATGGTCATTTTCTTTACGATTGCCTGTCTGACACAGGAAGCGGCAGCCCTGTGCGTCAATGTCCCAGAGGCCAACCTCAGAAGTGGCCCCGGCACTAAATATGAAAAGACCTGGATGGTATATAAATACATGCCGTTCAAAAAGATAAAACAGCAGGGTAGCTGGATCAAGGTCGAAGATGTCGATGGTGACCGGCACTGGATTTATAAGAAATTGGTGACCTCCCGTATTCGCTGTGCCGTAGTAAAGGCAAAAAAGGCCAACATAAGGAGCGGCCCCGGCACGCAGTACAGCAAGAGTTCCGAGCCTGCCGTCAAATATGACTCCTTCAAGGTATTGAAGAAGAAATCTTCATGGGTCAAGGTGGTAGACGAGTTCGGTATCTCGGGATGGATTTTCCGAAAACTCCTCTGGATTCAGTAAAACTCCGGCAATTGTAAATAATCGGGTGGGTATGGTTAAATAACGGTTTATGAACTGAACATCGGTAGTCACGCTCTGTCGATGCCGACCATTGGCCCGGTCTTACGATTCGGTTCTGGCATACTGATATTCTGAAAAAAATAGAGGTGCATATGACACACAAAGTTACGCTCATCCCCGGTGATGGGGTAGGACCTGAAATTACTGAAGCAGTAACGAGAGTCCTCGAAGCTTCCGGCGTCTCATTTGAGTGGGAGGTTCAGAACGCAGGCGAGGAGGTGTATAAGGAAGAGGGAACGCCCCTCCCGGATCGTGTAATTGAATCGATCAGGAAAAATAAGGTTGCGATCAAAGGGCCGATTACGACCCCTGTCGGAACCGGCTTCAGGAGTGTAAATGTTTCGCTTCGGCAGGAACTTGACCTGTTCAGTTGTCTCAGACCCTGCAAGTCGTATAAGGGTGCAAGGACAAGATATGACGACATTGATCTCGTTATAGTGAGGGAAAACACCGAAGACCTGTATGCCGGCATTGAGTATGAAAAGGACTCCGACGGTGCTAAAGATATCATCTCTCTTGTCAAACGCATCTCAAACAGGGATATCCGTCCGGACTCGGGGATCAGCATCAAGCCAATCTCGGTAGCCGGCACAGAGCGTATAGTAAAGTTCGCTTTCGAGTATGCACGGAAAAACGGCCGCAGGAAGGTGACAGCCGTTCATAAGGCAAATATCATGAAATTTTCTGACGGCCTGTTTCTCAAGGTCGCCCGTGATGTAGCCGAAAACTATTCTGATATTGAATTTGAGGATAGAATAATCGATAATATGTGTATGCAGCTTGTTCAGAAGCCTGAACTTTATGACGTCCTTGTGTTGCCTAACCTGTATGGGGATATAGTATCCGACCTGGCTGCTGGCCTGATCGGGGGACTGGGACTCGCCCCCGGCGCCAATATCGGGGACGAAGTTGCGGTATTTGAGGCGACGCATGGGAGCGCCCCGAAATACAAGGGCCTGAACAAAGTTAATCCTTTGGCAATGATGTTAAGCGGGGTGATGATGTTGAGGCATTTGGGTGAAGTGGAAGCCGCAGTCAGGGTAGAGGCTGCGATTGCAGATGTCATCAGGGAAGGCAGGGATGTTACATATGACATGAAACCCTCGCCGGACGATCCATCCGCAGCGACAACCTCCGGAGTGGCGGATGCGATAATAGCCAGAATGAACAATTAGTATATGGACCCTGACCCGTTAAGTTTTATAATAATCATAGTCTGCCTTGCATTTATCGCCCTTCTGTCCAGCTCGGAAGTGGCGTTTATCTCTCTTAACCGTATTCGTCTTCGCCATCTCATAGAGAAGGGTAACGAAAATGCAAAGATCGCCCAAAGGATCAGGGACGAACATGACCGTCTCTTCAGCGCCGTCATACTCTCCGGCAACCTGTTTACAGTTCTCGCAACGTCCGTTGGCACTGCGCTGGCGATCTCCCTTCTTGGCGAGGATATCGGCATCATTGTGGCAACAGTAGTTATGACTATTCTTACTGTCGTCTTCGGGGAACTCGCACCGAAGACCTTCGCTGTCTCTCATGCCGAGAAGATTTCCCTTGCACTGGCGAGACCTATAGAGATTTACATGAAGCTGATCTCGCCTGCAGTTGTGGTTCTGAACAAATTATCGAACTTCATAATCCACCTTTTGGGAGGCGAGGTGAAACCGGCCCCGCAACTCCTTACTGAAGAAGAGATGAAGGCTATGATCAAGATCGGTGAAGAAGAGGGCGCGATCGAGCGGGAAGAAAAGGAGATGCTTCACAACGTCTTTGCGTTTGGAGACAAAAAGGTCACAGAGGCGATGGTGCCGCGAACCGAGATCGTTTCGATTCCCGAAGACGCCAAAGTGGCGGATGCCCTTTCACTCGTAGCTGAGGAAGGGTATTCACGTTATCCTGTAATCCGTGAAAATGTTGACAACATTACCGGCCTGCTTTATATCAAAGACATAGTCAGGAAGATGGCTGAAGAACAGGTGCCGCCTGATACCCCCATCGGAAGTTTTGTCAGGGATGCATACTACATTCCTGAAAGCAAGATGGTTACTGCCCTGCTGGATGAGATGCAAAAGAATAAATTTCAGATTGCTGTTGTCGTGGACGAGCATGGTGGCACAGCGGGGCTGATAACTCTCGAAGACATCATGGAAGAGATCGTTGGCAGCCTCCAGGATGAGTTCGAAGCTATTGAGGCAGAAAAAGAGGTCGAAATTCTCGATGAACGGACATTCGTCATATCAGGTTCCACCGGCATAGACGAAATCAACGAGCTGCTGAATGTCAATATCGAGGACGAGGAGTTCCACACGATCGGTGGCTTCCTGTTCGGTCTCTTTGGTCACCTGCCGAAGGTCGGTGAACAGCTTCGCTACCATGATCTCCGGTTCCTTATCCTTGAGATGGACGGCAGGAAAATAGAGAAGATCAAGGTAACCCGGATATAGAGTATAGTCGCCTATTCTATATTGAAGACGGCCACTTCTTTGGAGCCGGGGATATATTCTCCAACAGGTACAAGTTTCTTCCCTTCGCTGACGCAACCGATAATAATGGTCCAGAGCTGATTGAGTTCCTTTTTTTCACGGTCGTTTTCCGGGGTCATCCTGAGCAGGCTTCCTTCAAGTTCGATTTTCATGGCTTCTCCTTTCGACAGTTGAGTAGTCCATAGTTTATTGCGAAATGATGCCAAGTTGCAAGATGCAAAAAAATATAAGGGGCCGAGGATTACTTCGAGGTCGAACCTCGGCAAGACAACTACTCAACAAGTCCTGCTCTGCTGACCATGGGGGGGCTGTGCGGAGATAGTTTTATTGATGCCCTTTCCAACTCTTCCAAAACGGCATTAAACTCGTTCATATAGCGTGGTGAAATATGCATCGGCTCTATGCGCCTGACTTCTGCTTCTGCTGCTATTCTGCCCGCATCAGAGGCGGTAAGATGGAAACGGTCCTGTGCGAGTGCCCTGTCTCTTTCGAGAAAAAAAGTCTCGATATATAGAATATCCGAATGTCTGACCAGTTCCACAATTTTCTGAAAGTTCTCATCTGTACCGGCGGCATCCATGACGTATGATATTTTCTGTCCACGTGTGACATGACACACATGCTGCACTTCATCATATCTGATGGCTTGTCCGCCTGCATCGAACACTGCCTCGATGTCGCCTCTGCGTATGGCATATTTCAGATCTCTGAGCCATGGCCCCACCTCCAGCCCCATTTTTTTGAGGGCGGCCTTGTCAACATTGATATGCCTGTCTTCGATGAGGCTGAAAGCCAGACAGGGCACTTTATGATCAATGATCGTGGCCTCAACTCGGAAGAGAGGGTCTCGCATCACGATACCGTCAAAAGGGATTATCTCCGGTCTGCCTGGACGGAAGCGGTCCGACGCACGGAAAAGGACACGTTCAATACTGTTATCTTTAATCTCTGTAACTTCTACCGACAGGGGATAATCATCGACAATATTCCATGTATAACCCAGAAACTTGCCTGTCACGCATTCAATTAGTCCACGAGGACCGAATATTCTCAGCGGGTTAGTTCTTCTGAGACAGGTGCGTATCACCCGGTCGAAACCGATAAAGTGATCGACATGCATGTGAGTGACAAAGATGTCAGTGGTCTTCAATATGTCCCTACTTGACAGCGATTCATTTGACCCCAGATCGAACAGTAGCGCACGTCCCTCCCTCATGATCCTAATATATATGCCCGGATCGTCGAAAGGCCTGTTTATCGGCCGGATGTCAAAGGATGATTTCATTCAATTTCAAAAAAAATATCACTTCATTAATGATATAATATCTACAAATTCAGAGCGAATTCCGTCTAGCACTGATCAGAATACGGCTTTCGGTTTTTCTATAAACATTATACAGGGAGGTGTGAATGCCTGAACTGAGAAAGGACCCTATATCCGGCCGCTGGGTCATAATCTCGATAGAGAGGGGCAAGAGACCTTCGGATTTTGGTGTAAGGGTATCAACCAAAAAAGGCGGTTTCTGTGCTTTCTGTGAGGGGAATGAACGCACAACTCCTCCGGAGATATTTGCCTTTGGCCCTGATGGAAGACAACCTAATACCCCTGGCTGGACATTGCGGGTGGTCCCTAACAAATTCCCTGCCCTGAATATTGAAGGAGAGCTTAACAGGGAGGGAGAGGGTATGTTTGACAAGATGAACGGGGTGGGAGCGCATGAGGTGTTTATTGAATGTCCTGATCATAATATGACGCTGTCTACGATGCCGTTAAGTTCTGTTGAGGCTGTATTGAAGGCATTTCATCTCAGGATGTCGGATTTGCGAAATGATCCGCGCTTTAAGTACATTCTTATTTTCAAAAATGAGGGAGACGCTGCCGGAGCATCTCTTGAGCACACTCATTCACAGTTAATCGCCCTGCCGATTGTTCCCCAGCTTGTCGAGGAGGAAATATCCCAGTCAAAGCAATACTTTGGTTATAAAGAAAGATGTATTTTCTGTGACATAATCCGTCAGGAATCGGAAAGCGGCAGGAGAGTGATATCCGAGAATGAGGATTTTCTGGCCCTGGCCCCTTTTGCCCCGCGTTCCCCTTTCGAGACAATGATTCTGCCGAGGCGACATGAATCCCAATTTGCACCGAAGAGCAGTTTTACCCTGCTTGCCGAGATACTTCAGAAGACACTGAAGCAGATGGATAAAGTGCTCGATTTACCCCCTTACAACATGATGTTCCACACATCACCGTTCAGGGATGAAGAAAACGAATACTATCACTGGCATATCGAGATAATTCCCAAACTTACCAAGATAGCCGGCTTTGAATGGGGATCGGGCTTTTATATCAATCCCACACCGCCGGAGGAGGCCGCTGAGTTTATGAGAGAAGCGGATATCTGAGCGTGCAGCAGGAAGGGCGGTAGCCTATATGACTGAACTCACAAACAGAGACCGTCAGGTTGAAGACGCCCTCGCTACGGCGATACTCATAGAGATTGCGCGTATCGCAAGCTCAAAACTTGAACTTCGAGAGATTCTGGACAGGATAGTCCGGGAGATTCAGGTACGTCTCAAGAAAGACCTCTGCTCAATTTGTCTGCTGAAAGATGAAGGTAAGGTTATCTGTATAGAGTCCTCTGGACGTGAACTTAGCGGAGGTATCAATGTCTTCTGTGTCAGAGATGAAGCAGGCGTGATAGAAAGTATCTTTAAAGACCGGAACCCATTAATGGTCGCCGACTTAGAAACGGATCCCGCGGTTCGTTCGGTACTAAGTCCTGAAATGGATTCGGGGGCTCTCCTTGCCGTCCCTATTCTCAGCAACGACGATATCATAGGAGCTCTTCTTGTTCAGGACAGGGAGCCGCATGAATTCAGTCAGGTCGAGATCAACACCCTTACCATTATTGCTCATAATGTAAGCACGGCCATCATAAACGCTGAACTGTACCGGAACGTGAAGTCCCAGCTTGACGAACTGAAGATAATTCACGAGATCGGCAAAGCTATCACCTCCATATTAAATATAGACGAACTTTTGCCGTATATCTGCGAGCAGGTTTCAAAATTCTACAATGTGACCGGATGCATTCTGAGACTGCTTGAGGGAGACACGTTGAATATAAAGGCTTCATTCGGGATTCCGGATACAATGCAGGACAGAATGCCTCTTAGTCTCGGTGAGGGTATCGCCGGTCATGTGGCCAAGACGGGTGAACCGATGCTGGTTGATGATGCCGCGCAGATGCCGGCTAATCTCCGTGTGCCGGGAGTCGATGTTACCTCGGTGATATGCGTGCCACTTACGATCGGGAACAGAGTCATAGGCACACTTGGCCTCTATGACAAGCAGGATGAGTGGGGCACCACCTCTTTTACAGAAAAGGATCTGAATTCACTGATAACATTTGCATCCGCATCTTCGATTGCTATAGAAAACGCAAGGCTTTATCTCGAAGAGATTGAGAGAGAACAGGAAGTCACCCAGACAAAGGACTATCTTAAGAGCCTTATCGAAGACTCTGCGGATGCGATCATAACAACCGACACTGACGGCAATATTACATCCTGGAACAGCGGGGCGGTCAAGATCTATGGTTTTACTGAAGATGAAGTTATCGGTAAGTTCCTGCCGATGGTCCCGCAGTTCCTTGTTGAAGAAGAAAAAAAGATCATGGAAAAGATATTGCGGGGTGAGACTCTTCGCAACACAGAAACGATCCGTCAGACGAAAAACGGCCGTCTCATAGAGGTCAGCCTCACGCTTTCTCCGATTAAAGATACGTCCGGGAATGTGACGGGAATAAGTGGCATATCACGAGACATTTCAGAAAAAAAGATGGTGGAAAAGGAACTGATAAGGAAAAATCAGGAGCTGTCACGGTTGTTTTTCATCAATTCTGTAGTAAGGAGCACACTTGAACTTGACCGTCTTCTGAAGATGGTTCTTACGGTTGTTACGATGGGAGATGGCCTTGGATTCAACCGGGCGATTCTCTTTCTCGTGGACAGGGAGGCCAACATTCTTAAAGGCGAGATGGGTGTCGGCCCGGCGAGCCCTGAAGAGGCGAAGGATATCTGGCTTTCGATGGAGGGCAAGAGTCTCGGAGCCATCATCGAGGAGATCGAGACGGGCCCTGTCGAGATGGACTCACATCTCGATCTCTTGTGCCAGCGGCTAAGCATCAGCATTGACGAGGATAATATACTGACACGTTGTATCAGTGAAAAACGGCCGATAAATGTACGGCGGGCCAGAGAGGAACCGCTCGTGACTCCGTATATAATTCAGATGCTGGGTGCCGATGCCTTCGGCATCGTTCCGCTGATGGCCCGGGACCGTGTGATAGGACTGATTTGGGTTGACAATCTTTTTACAGGCCGGCCGATCAAGGATGAAGATCTACGTTTTTTAATGGGCTTTTCCAGTCACATCGCATCAGCTATCGAGAATGCGAGGCTGTTTGAGAACGTGTCTCTCGCAAGAGCCGAATTAAAGAATATTTTTGAGTCCATATCTGATCTCGTCTATTACACTGATAAAGATCTCACTATCAGGCGGGTGAATCAGGCGGTCGTAAAAAGGATCGGTCTTTCAGAAGAGGAGATAATCGGCCGAAAGTGCTACGAGATATTTCATGGTATGTCCGAGCCCTGGAAGGAATGCCCTCATCATGTATCGGTCACGGAGCAAAGACCGTATGTAGGCGAGATATTTGACCCGCACTTAGGGGGAACTTTTGTTGTTTCTAACTCGCCGATATTCGATTCTACCGGCCATTTTGTGGGTACGGTTCATATATCTCGTGACATTACGGAGCTTCGGGATCTCAGAGAGAAGCTGATACAGGCCGAGCGTATGGCGGCGCTCGGTGAGCTTGCGGCAAGGGTCGCCCATGAAATCCGGAATCCCCTTATTTCGATAGGCGGCTTTGCGAGGCGGCTCGAAAAGAAACTCTCAGGCGACATACAGGAATATGCCGCGATAATAGTCAATGAAGTGGCGCGGCTCGAAAACATTCTCAAAGAAATTCTTGGTTTTGTAAAAAGCTCGAGAGTAAACAAAACCGAGGTGGAAATCAATGAATTCATCTCCGAAGTAGTGGAGTTTATAACTCCTCAAATTGAAGAACGGAAAAACAGAATTGAAACGGATTTCGCTCCCGGACCGATTGTGTCCATGCTTGACCCCGATCGTCTCAGAGAAGCGGTGCTGAACATACTGACGAATGCCTTACAGGCGACTGATCATGGGATCATAACTGTCAGAACAGGCACTGAAAACGGAGAAGTCGTCATAGAGTTTACAGATACTGGCTGCGGCATCAGGGAAGAAGACCTGAAAAATATATTCAATCCATTTTTCACAACCAAGCCGCAGGGTACAGGCCTGGGGCTCGCGGTTACTCACAAGATTATCGAGGAGCATGAAGGCCGGATCCATGTCGAGACGGCACCGGGCAGCGGTACAGCATTCAGGGTGTATCTGCCGCTGAAGGAAAAACATAATGAGTGATTTCGGCATAATTGCAATCTTGAAACGTATATGATATTAATTTAGCAGGAGGGAAGGAGGCCTGATATGAAACTTCTCATCGTGGATGACGATGCAAACATTCAGAGGCTGTACAAAGAAGAGCTGGAGGAAGAGGGCTACGAGGTAGTTATAGCAAGCACTGGCAAGGATGCGCTCGAGATGTTCGAAAAGGAGAATCCAGACATAGTGACGCTCGATATTCTGATGCCGGACATTGACGGAATAAGCCTGTTGAGAAAGATGAAGGAAAAACGGCCTGATATCCCGATTATCATGTCCACGGCTTATGATTACAGGGATGACTTTGCGGTCTGGGCATCCGAGGCCTATATAGTGAAATCATCCGATCTGAGCGAGCTGAAAAAGACGATCAAGAGCTTGAGCGAGCGCGAATGACACATTTTTTACCCCTTTGATCCTCTGTTGCTAAGGCTTCACATGTAGCATTCAACTTGCAAAAATCTTGAAATAGGCAGAAAGAAACAGGCAGGGCCGCTAAAGATACTCTCCATAAATTACGATAAAAAATCGTTATGGAAATATCAGATGGAGCAGTGCGCTCAAGCCACCAGCACCCCTCGTGCGGCTGTCAGGAGCTGATAGATGAGCTTCTCAGAGCCAGAAAGCAGATGCATATCTATCCTGAAAATAATCCCGTACACAAGGAGGCCGCCAAAAAACTCTTCGACAAGTTCAGTGCTTACGTTCAGAAGCATGTGGAGTTCACGTGGAAGATCGACAAGTATTCGATAACCTGCGATGGCGTGACCATCTATCACAAAGAGGAGCGGGAAGACAACCTTGCCCTCTTTTTTTTCAGGGATGGGCTAAGGGCTCTAAGTTTCCGGCAAGGTCTTACCGAGAACGAGCTGAGAGAATTCGTCAGGATACTGAATACAGATATTGACGCGGAGGCTGAGGATGATGACATAGTAACGCTTCTGTGGGAGGCCGATTTCCAGCATATCAAATATCTTGTAGATGAGAACTTTCTCAGTGACTGGGAGATAACCGAAAACAGAGCGATCCCGGATGACGCGATTAAGAATGCCCATGCCGCCGGCATGATGGCGGAAGAATCAAAACCCTGGCGGCCGGCCGGTATCGATGAAGAAGCCCTGGAAGCGATAAAGGCGGATATCAGGGAGCACAATAGGCCCCGTACGCGAAAGACAGCCACTATCCTTGCGGAGATGTTCAGAAGAGGCAAGGATACGGAGAGGGTCGTTCGGTTTTTGGAGGAAACGATCAGGCACGCGATCTCATGCGGAGACTTCGGAAGCGCCGCATATATTCTTGAGCAGACGCTTGCGTCCGCTGAACCGGGTGCGGCAACCGGCCACTCCCCGGTCGCTCGGTTGGTCAGCGCGGTAAACGGCCCGCGTCTGATCGGTGCGATAGGAGAGCACCTGAAGGCGGGCTTCTCAATAGTCGAAGAGGATTTTTTACGATATGCCAAATTCTTCGACGAAAGGGCGATCCCGCATCTTATGCAGATAATGGGTTTCGAGGAAAATCTCAGAGCCAGGAGAATTCTGATTGGAGCCCTGTCGATTACGGGCCGGATGAATATACACGCTATAGGCAGGTTCATCGCCGACGACAGGTGGTTTGTAGTCAGGAACACAGCAATGATACTGGGAAATATCGGCTCGGCCGAGGCGGTTACATACTTGGATCGTGCCGTTACACATGAAGACAGCCGTGTACGAAAGGCCGCCATAAAGGCGCTCGTCTCCTCCGGCGGGCCAACGACATTGGATAGACTCATTAATGCTCTGCATGATGCGAACGTACACGTGCGCATCACCGCTGCGAGGGCTATCGCGGATGCAGGGACGGATGAAGGGAAAAAGGCGCTTATGCGGGAGATGATGGAGAAACAGTTTCATTCGAGGGAGATGATCGAGAAAAAAGAGTTTTTTTGTGCTCTCGCGAGGTGGAAGGACTCCGATGTCAAAGAGTTCTGTCTAAAGTTACTCGGGCGCAGACGGCTTTTCAGGAAGGCCCGGGATGAAGAAACAAAGGCATGTGCAGCATATGCACTCGGTATTCTCGAAATGAAGGAATCGATCCCTGTTCTTAAAAAGGCTATGAAATCATCCAATTCCCAGCTTAAGAAGATGTCTACAGAGGCAATCAGGAAGTTGAGCGCATAATGATTACGGACAGAGAGAAGAGCCGCATAGATGAAGCAGCACCATCGTGCATAAATCACCTCGCCCTTCTCCTGAAGACCGCACAGATTCACGATCTTCACAATGTCGCGGTCGAAAAGT
>CAZZGC010000031.1:0-1601 GCA_964653915.1 uncultured Thermodesulfovibrio sp. | reverse complement strand
CTTCTCCTGAAGACCGCACAGATTCACGATCTTCACAATGTCGCGGTCGAAAAGTCAGTCAGGAAGTTTGTGGAAATCATAAATCCCCTGATTGCGGAAGAGTCGCTTTGTCTGCAGCTACTGGGTGACAATTTTTATGTAAATGCGGGCAGAGTCAGATACAGCAGCGAATATGCATCGAATTTCGACTTTCTTGCCGTTGAGATGCAGAAACGATTATTGGGTACGATCATCTTCCTGGAACCGCTTCAAGTGCATGATATCAAGGACTTTATTGCTGCGCTGCTTCGATGCCCGGATTCAGAGGACCCGTTCATCGATTTGGTTGAGTCCTTGGCCGGCCAGGATAAGATCGATATAAAAGTGCTCAGAGAGATCAAGAGGAACGAGGAAGATTACGAGAAAAAGCGGTTGATTAAGAAAAGCTACTCCAGTGCGGTATCGGTTATGAAGGGCGTTATGGAGCGGGTCCGCTTGGGTGAGAAGGTCCACCTTGCGCGATCGAAGAGAGTCATAAGCACAATAGTTGATCAGATAATGGAAGATGAGCTGCAGTCGACACTAATAGGTATGACCACGATAAAAGACTACGATGAGTACACCTATTTTCATTCAGTAAACGTCAGCATTCTTTCGATTGCCTTGGGTAACAGGATAGGCCTGTCCAAAAAGACTCTCGCTGAGCTCGGCCTGGCCGCTCTCTTTCATGACATCGGCAAGGTGCATATCCCCATTGAAGTACTGAACAAGCCGGAGGAGTTTTCTGATCAGGACTGGGAACTGATGCGCAATCACCCATGGTGGGGAGCGGCCGAGATTTTCAGTCTGAAGGGTATCAACGAGTCATCTATGAATATAGCGATCCCGGCTTTCGAACATCATATGAACTGTGATCATTCAGGTTATCCCGATGTCGGACATGACATGGAACTTGATCTTTTTTCGAGGATCATAGCGATTGCTGACCGTTATGATGCTATGACTTCATGCAGGGTCTATGCCAAGCGTGCCATCCCACCCGACAGAGCACTGCAGATAATGTACGAGCGGTCCGGCAGTGAACTGGACTTTGGCCTGCTGCAGGTATTTTCCGGGATGCTCGGGATATATCCGGTTGGCTGCCTTGTCATGCTTGATACCAATGAGATGGGCATCGTCATCCGGAATCATGCGGAGCCCGAACTGGAGGAGAACCCAGTTGTTATTCTCATCGCCGACAGTGACGGCAACCGCCTCGACAACATAGAGGCCGACCTTTCCGAAAAGAATGAAAACGGTGAGTTCAGGCGGAGGATCACCAGAACTCTCGATCCGTCAAGGTTCGGAATTGATCTTTCAGAGTATCTCATCTGAGAGTTCTTCTGCTTTACAAATAAGCGTCTGATTGGGTAATATTCAGGGTGCACGGGCATAATCCGGACATGGTCCGGACTGCCCTCTTTTTAACGCGAATTCAGCCATATCAGGAGAGGTGGCCGAGTGGTTGAAGGCAGCCGCCTGCTAAGCGGTTGTCCCGGGAAACCGGGACCCAGGGTTCGAATCCCTGCCTCTCCGCCAATTGGTATTCTGGGGGGAATTTAAAAGGGCACGCCAGCCGATTT
>CAZZGC010000030.1:18172-20408 GCA_964653915.1 uncultured Thermodesulfovibrio sp. | reverse complement strand
AAGACATATCCGTTGAGCATGTTCAGGAGGGTGGTCTTTCCCGCGCCGTTTAGCCCGATGACGGCCCAGTGTTCCCCCTTACGGACCGTCCAGTCGATATGCTTCAGGATATGCCGGTTGTCGATAATGCAGGAAACGTCACGGAGTTTTATCATCCGTCTCGATCAGGTCTTCCGGGGATGCTTCTTCGGTGACTCCGGCAGCTGCAGCTTCATTCTCCTCTGCATGCGTGCCGGTCTCTCCGGCCGATTCCGCCGGCTCAGCATCATCGCCCGATGGAGTATCCTCCGGTTCGCCGCCGGCAGAGCCCTCCGGGAGTTCCGGGATTTCCATTTCTTCAAACTCTTTAAGAGTTGGAAGTTCCGAGAGATCCTTAAGGCCGAAATACTGGAGAAACTCCTGAGTAGTGCCGTACATGAGGGGCCTGCCCGGCGCCTCCTTGCGGCCGAGTATCTTTATCAGCCGTCTTTCGAGAAGAGTCTTGACGACGCCGTCTGAGTTAACCCCCCTTATCGCCTCTATCTCCGCCTTGATAATCGGCTGCTTATAGGCGATTATAGCGAGCGTCTCAAGTGAAGACTGGGAGAGTCTCTTGGGGACAGCGGTGGAAAGCATCTTCTTTATCCATGGGGCGCAGTCAGGATTTGTAACCATCCGGAATCCGCCTGCCACTTCCACTATCAGCAGTCCGGTGTTCCTGACGGCATATTCATCCATCAGTTCCCTTATAAGCCGCTCCGTATTGTACTTGTCCACCTCTATGATCTTTCTGACGGCGTCTACCCCAAGGGGCTCGCCGGCCATGAACAGGATCGCCTCGATCAATGATTTCGCCTGCTGATCGGTCATGAAAAAAGGGCCTCCAAAATACCGTTGGTTTTACAAATGACATAAAATCCTAACAGAATCAGGTGGAAAAGGGAAGAGATGATAATTTACCCGGAATAAACACCATCAATATTGAGGCCGATTCCAAAGATAAAACTACCGGGGTCCTGCAGCCTGGCGGGCATAACGCTTCTTGAAGAACTCCTTTTTGATCCGCCCGATCCTGTCAATCAGCAGACGGCCGTTGAGGTGGTCAATTTCATGCTGCAAAGCTCTTGCTAAAAACCCTTCTGCCTCGATATCGAGCGGCTTCCCTTCCCGGTCGAGACCCTTGACACAGACCTTTTTGGCCCTTTTAACAACAGTTGTGTACTCCGGAATGCTCAGGCATCCTTCGTCTGCCGCCTCTTCCCCCTCGGTATGGACTATCTCAGGATTGGCTAAAACTATCAGGTTGCTCTCTTCATCACGGCTGCTCACATCTATAACTGTAAGCTGAAGAGGCACCCCCACCTGATTTGCCGCAAGACCGACTCCGGGAGCAGCATACATCGTCTCGATCATGTCATCTATCAACCGCTGAAGCCGCTCATCGAAGCCTGTTACGGGCTCTGTCTTGCGCCTCAGCACCTCTGCGGGATATTTCACTATCTCAAGGACAGCCATAATCATTACTTTAAACAATATTTATTCATATTTACAAGGATTCAGAGAGTCAGGAGTTCCCCCAATTTTTTTACCAGTCAGCTCTGATAATCACACTGGCAAAGCTCAACGGCCTGTTTTTTCAGCATATCCGCCTTCCTGTCCGTAAGGCCGGTGATGGCAGCGATCCTTCCGACATCCATTTCCGTCAAATCTCTGAGCAACACTATGCCGGACTGAATCAGCCGCTCCGCCAAACCCGCCTTGATTCCCGAAACTATGGTGATCGGGTACAGACGCTTGCTCTCTATCATCTGTTCGAGGCTGCCCTTTTCCGGATACCTCCAGCCAAGTATCTCCAGACCGTTGCATTCCGCGTATTGAAGCGCATCAGATGTGAACCTTGTGTTTGTGACCAGCATCCCCCTGTATTGTCTGTCCGGACGGGTCTCAGCAATGGCGGCCTCAAGATCCCTGAATCGGGAATGAACATACATTGCCACTTTGACATCCACCTTTATCCCCGGCCTGTTATGATACTTGCACTCAACCGTGCATACATCCCTCTCATTCAGCGCAAAGACATCAACTTCGTGCTTTACACACCGCCCCTCCATTATCAGGCCCGTCTCGGCATCGTAGCCCTGATTTTCCAGTATGCTCCTGAAGTACTTTTCGAAGGGATAGCCCGTCGGCCCCAGCCTGAATAGTGCCCGTTTCAGAGAATACCTCATACCGGATGAGCGGTTTATACGGCGCAGGT
>CAZZGC010000030.1:6722-18072 GCA_964653915.1 uncultured Thermodesulfovibrio sp. | reverse complement strand
GCCTTTCCCCAAATAAGTTAAAATATATTATTATACTTCAGTGCCGGGATCTCCCGTACAACCGCAGCAGGATTCACTATATGAAAGTAATCACGATTATAATCTCATTAATTATCCTGTTCTCATTCCCTGCCCATGCCAGGGATATCAGGATAGGTCTGATTCCCGAGCAAAATGTCTTCAAACAGGTCAGACGCTACAGACCGCTGGGTGATTACATAGAAGCCAAGACAGGGCTAAAGATTAAATTCACGATACTCTCCCGCTACGGAAACATTATCAAGAGTTTTCACAGCAAGAAGCTGGACGGCGCCTTCTGGGGCAGCTTTACCGGTGCAATGGCCATCAGGAGACTCGGTATCCAGCCCATTGCAAGGCCAGTCAACCCTGACGGCAGTTCGACCTATCACGGCTACATACTGGTGAGAAAAAACAGCAATATTCGCAGTGTTGCGGATATGAAGAACAGAACCATAGCCTTCGTGGAAAAAGCAACAACAGCCGGTTATATCTTCCCCCTGGCATTCCTCCGGCGTAATGGAGTGAAGATCATAGATGGTTACTTCAAGGAATATTATTTCACCGGAAGCCATGATGCCGCTATAAATGCGCTCCTTTCCGGTGATGCGGACATCGCATGCGCAAAGAATACGGTTTATGAAATCATGGCGGAAAAGGATCCCCGCCTCCAGAAAGACCTGCTTATTCTTGCCCGCTCCCCCGATGTCCCTTCCAACGGCCTGGGGCTCCGCCGGGACATGCAGTTCAGCATTAAGAGCGATATCAAAAAGACGATTCTTGAAATGCACAAGGACCCGGATGGCAGAAAAGTGCTGAAGGAGTTCGGTGTGCTGCGTTTCATCGAAACCACCAGGGAAGACTACCAGCCTGTGTTTGAGATAGCTGAAGACGCTGGAATAAATCTGAAAGAGTATCAATATATCAATGAGTAGGAGAAGTTAAAACCTTTGAAACGAAAGATACTTGCATCGCTGTTTGCGCTCTTTATTTTCTTCACGGCGGGTACGGTCACGGCCGTATTCTATATGAGCAGCAATATCAGCGAACTAAAGAAATTGATCCAGCTTCATGAGGTCGAGCAGCTCAGGCGTTCTCTCATTATAAAATTACAGAACGTCCAAACCGACCTTTACGCAATGGGCACCCCTCTGGCGAGGGATATGGACTTTATCGTCGCCGAGGTAATGGACCTTGAAGAGACTTCCCGCTCGTGCCTCAGTTGTCATCATCCACCTGTTCTTGAAAAGAAAATAAAGAAGATGCAGAACCTCGTGAACCGCTATGAAAACGACCTCAGTGCATTCATAACAGCATCAGCCAATGCATCAAGAATCAACCGGCTCAAGCAGAATGCCGCAAATACCGGAGACGGGCTTTTAAGGATGGCCGAAGAGATGTCTCACAGCGCCACGAAGAACATAGCATTCATGACGGGCAGGAGCATGCAAAGGCTCGACCATGTAAAAACCATTATGCTGGTAACCATAACAATCACTTTCCTGCTCGGCATCATAGTTGCGATTCACCTGACGCGCTCCGTGACAAAGCCGGTCGGCGCCCTTCTGGATGCGACACGAAACATAACATCGGGCGAGCTGGGGGCAAAGATTCAGTACAATGACAGTACAGAATTCGGCGAGCTTGCCGAGCATTTCAACATGATGAGCGAAACCCTGAAAGAGGGCTACGAAAAAATTCGGCGCGAAGTAAGCGAGCGGCGCCTGGCCGAGGAGGCCCTCAGGGTAAGCGAGGAGATGTTCAGGTCATTCTTTGAGATGTCACCTCTTGGAATAATCATATACTCTGTGAGTCCTGATCCGCTGAAGAAGAAGCTCGGCAGCGCAACTTACAACCCTGCATTCCATACTTCTCTTGGATACACGAGAAAAGAGATGGACCTCCTTTCCATCAATGACATATCGCACCCCGATGACCTCCCGGCACAGAAAAAGATGCTGGAGATGCTTCTTGAAGGAAGGCGGGAAGGTTTCACTATGGAGAAGAGGTTTATCAAGAAAAACGGTGATATTTTCTGGGGATACCTGCATGTCAGCCTTATGAGGAACCTTGACGACAGGCCTGCGCAGATCATGACGATGGTCGTAGACATCACTCTCCGCAAGAAGATGGAAGAGGAGCAACTAAAGATCGAAAAACTCGAGTCGCTTGGAATCCTTGCGGGAGGTATTGCCCACGACTTCAATAATATTCTTACCTCCATCATGATCAATCTAACCCGTGTGAGAATGGCCTCCTCCGACGCCAGGATATGCGACATCATATCGGAGATCGAAAAGGCCTGCAATCATGCAAATGATCTTACCAGCAAATTCATCACTTTCTCCAAAGGAGGCTCGCCGGTCAAGAAGGTCATGTCCATCAGGGACCAGCTCAGGGATTCGACATTGTTTGCACTGCAGGGATCCCGTGTCAGGTGCCAGTTCTTCATCACCGACAATCTCTGGCCCGTAGAAGTTGACGAGGCACAGATCAATCAGGTAATTCTTAACCTGGTTATAAACGCAAAGCAGGCCATGCCGGATGGAGGCTTCCTCTTCATCGAAGCGGAAAATATCGAGTCCGGCGCCTTAAGGGGATTTCCACTTCCCGAGAAAGATTTTATAAGGATCACTTTCCGCGATCAGGGGAACGGCATCCTTCCGGAGCATCTGCCAAAGATATTCGACCCGTACTTTACAACAAAACAGGAGGGCAGCGGACTCGGGCTGTCCAGCGCCTATTCTATAGTGAAAAATCACGACGGCTACCTGGACGTTGATTCCAGTCCCGGATCCGGCACCGCATTTTATCTCTATCTGCCGGCGGTGTCAGATGCAGTTGAAGACGCAATGAAGAGCAGCAGTTTATGTATGCGCGGCGAAGGCCGCATTTTGCTGATGGATGACGACCGCAGCCTCAGGGATACAATTAGCCGGACGCTCGGTCAGATGGGCTATGAAGTCGAGATCGCATCCGACGGGAATGAGGCCGTAGAAAAATACAAAAAATACGCCGGTAACGGCAAACCGTTCGATGTCGTCATACTCGACCTTACAGTAGCAGAAGGCATGGGCGGCAAGGAAACCATACAAAAACTGCTCAAGATAGACCCGGGAGTCAGGGCGATCGTCTCAAGCGGATATTCAGATGACGCGCTCATGTCCGACTTCAGAAAATACGGTTTCATCGGAGTTATATCAAAGCCTTACGACATAAAAGACCTTCACAGCCTGCTCTCCTCCGTCATAAAAAGCCGTTCAGGCTGATCTATTGTGATCTCATCAGATCTCGCCCATGAAAAAGTTTTCTCTTTTCTCCCGGCCTATCGTGGTCTCGGGGCCGTGGCCTGAATAAACCCTCGTTTCATCCGGCAATTCAATGAGGCGCCGAAAGGACTTCCTGAGTTCATCTATGCTGCCTCCCGGAAAGTCGGTGCGACCTACCGAGCCCTGAAACATCGTGTCCCCTGTGATGACTATCCCTTCGCCGTAGAGGCTTATGCTTCCCCTGCTGTGGCCCGGCGTATGCATCACTTTGAATTTCAGGCCTCCGGCCGCAATTTCATCACCTTCATCGACAAATCTGTCTGGTGAGGGCAGGTCATCTATACTGAAACCCCATAGTGCGGCCTGATCCTTTGCGAGGTCATAGGCCTCGATATCATTTTTGTGCAGAAGGATCTCTGCACCTGTCTCTTTCCTGATATCACCTGCCGCCCCTATATGGTCGAAATGGGCATGGGTACAAACAATGGCAACAACTCTCAGGGCACTCCCCCTGATTTCCTCCATAATCCTGTCAGGCTCGTCACCCGGGTCTACAACTATCGCCTCCTTTGACTCTTTATCACCTATGATATAGGTATTTTCTTCGAGTGGCCCGACTACTATTCTTTTGATAATCATCACACCTCCTGAACGTGTTTCATTTTGAATATCGCATGCCGCGAGACTAATGCAGCAAATTATGATCAAAATTCCTTGCTTCATACTCCTCCGCCTGCTGACCTTCTCCCGCTTCCGGGCAAGGCACCGCCTTGCCCCTACTGCCTACTGTTTACTGCTTACTGCTTACTGTTTACCTCCCTACCGTTATCCGCCTCCACCCCGTCTCCGTCTGAGCACGTCCCCCAGGTAACCCAGCTCACGGCTTTTCGTCATCGAAGAGATAAATATATATATCACAACACACGATATGATGACCACAGCCAGTGCAACAGCCCTTTCCACCAACCCGCCACCGGCAGGAAATATCATTTTCATTACCGCCACACCGGCGGAGACCATTATGACAGAAGCCAGGACCGTTTTGAGAAAAGAAGCGATTATATTTCTTCCATCCAGTCTTCCGAGTCTGCGTCGCAACAGATAAAACAGCGCAAGAAAGTTCACTGTTGCGGCAATCGAGTTTGCGAATGCCAGACCCGCGTGTCTCATGGGCCCCATGAGCAGAAGGCTGAAAAGAATATTCACGATGACCGAGAGCGCCGCAACCCTCACGGGCGTTTTGGTATCCTGGAGGGAATAGAATGTTGATGCCGCCACACGCGCACCGACGAAGGCCCATAACCCCGTCGAGTAAAACACGAGGGCGTAAGCGGTCTCTTCAACCGCTGCTGTGCCGAACTCACCACGCCTGAGCAGTATATCTATAATCGGACCGGCAAAGACGATCAGTCCCGCCATCGCAGGCAGAGTTATGAAAAACAGTATTCTGAGGGCAAAAGAAAAGGTCTCCCTGAGGTTATCCATATCACTCCTGGCCGCATATTCGGAAAGCGACGGCAGAACAGCAGTGGCCATAGCCACGCCGAATATACCTATCGGAAGGTGAACGAAGCGCATCGCATAGTAAAGATAGGTAGCGGCGCCTCCCTGCAGATATGACACGAAAATCGTGCTTACAAAAATGTTTATCTGTGCCACACCCATTCCTGCAACAGCTGGCAGCAGCAGCTTCAGTATCTTTTTGAGGCCGGGGTGCGCAAAGTTCACCACAGGTCTGACAATAAAACCTCTTTTAAACAGCTCCGGAGCCTGCACAGCAACCTGCAAAGCGCCTCCCACGGACACAGCAAGCGCAACCGCTGCAAGCGGAACAGGCCATGCCGGCGCGACAAACAGCGCGGAAGTGATGATGGACAGATTCAGACATACCGGCGCAAGGGCCGGGATAAAAAATGATTTCATCGCATTTAGTATGCCCTTGGCAAGGGCCGCAAGGGATATAAAAAAAAGAAATGGAAACATGATGCGGGTGAGCCGTACAGTCAATGAAAACTTTTCCGGTTCATCGAGAAAACCCGGAGCTATAATCGATACGACCCACGGCGCGGCCAGAACTCCAAGTACTGTCACTGCTGAAAGGACTATAAGGAGAAAGGCAAGCACTGCCGAAGCAAGCCTTTTTGCCCGTTCTTCTCCCTCTATCGACAGGGTCTCGGTAAATACCGGCACAAAGGCAGCCGACATCGAGCCTTCCGCGAAGAGTTCTCTGAAGAGATTGGGAATGCGGTAAGCTATAAAAAATGCATCCGTGAAGCCGCTTGCCCCGAATATCTTGGCAAGGAGGATATCCCGGATGAAACCAAGCACACGGCTTGCTGCAGTTGCTATCGAAATCTGGCCGGCTGCCCTGGCCACTTGCCTGTTTTCCCTTTTCACAGCCTTGACTTTCTCCGGTAGTTAATGTTAAAAATGTACTTGTCTCAAATTCAGTGGAGCTGCCCGTTTCGGCAGATTCCCGATAGAAAACGCAGTTAACGGAGGTAGAATATTGGCCGGAGCAGCACCAGTCAAGAAGAACAAGTCAGCAATAAAAAGAAACCGGCAGGCTAAGGCTCGAGAGGCCCGAAACAGATCAGTCAGGAATATGCTGAAGACCCTCTCGAAGAGCGTTGAAGCGGAAGTAAAAAGCAGCAATGCCGAGAAAGCATCCGCTGCACTGCTTAAAGCGGTATCGGCGATCGACAAGGCAGCCCGCAAAGGCATCATACATCGCAACACCGCAGCCAGGAGGGTTTCCAGACTGACCAGACTTGTCAAATCGATGTCCTCTTCTGAAGCAGCCTGAGCATCAGCAGATCCACCACCAGATCGGGCCTGCCTGAGGATTTGACTCCGACATCGGCATCATGCAGGAAACTGAAAATTCTTCCGAAGTCCTCTTCCCTGTATCTGTTCAGATGTTTCGAAAGACTCCTGAACGTCCTTTCATTCATTCTGGGAAGCCTTCTGCCCTTGCCACGCCACAGCAGATAGAACTGTCTGAAGTGCCAGTTCAGTACTCCTATGATCGACACCGCCTCCATAGCGTTTCTTGAAAATATTTCATTCAGTATCCTGAAGACCCTCCCTTTATTGCCTGCTATCAGTGCATCCACAAGTTCAAAAGGGGTAAACTCTCTCATCATCCCGGTGTCACCGGCAAGGTCCCTGGCCGTAACGCTCTTGATGCCCGCTGTCACGATCTTGTCCAGCTCCGCAAGGAGCATGCCGGGCTCAAAGCCTATATTTTCTATCAGATAGTTCACCGCATCCGTGGAGAGCCTGATGCCCTTTTTAGATGCAGCGGCCTTTAACCATGCCGGAATCTCCCGGTCATGGATATTTACAGGGAAAACACTCCAGCCTGCCTTCCATGCTGCTTTCGGCGCCTTGCCTGCCAAAACAACAGCGCAGGTAGTCGGCGGAATTCCATCAAAGCTCCTGAGAATCGCTCTCACCTGATCAGCCTTCAAGCGATCGAAATCACGGATGATCACCAGGCGTCTTGGCGCTGCAAAAGGCAGCGTATTTACAGCATCAATAACGGCGTTTATATCCGCCGACGGGTCGAATATATCCAGATTGAAATCCCTTTCCGCCTCACCGAGTACACGGTCCATAACGGAAAGCCGGATGTCATCTAAAAAGCATTCCTCTCCGCTCCAGATATAGTAGAGCGATGACGGCAATCCCTTTTCGAGCTCTCTTTGAAAAGATCTATTTAGCATAATTGAGAATGATCCTGCCGACTATCTCCTTTGCGATCTCCCTGCATGCCTTGACCGTAGCCACCTCCTTCTCAGAGACACTCCGGGTAACGCTGCCGGCGGTCTGAAAGGTTATCTTGATAGGGGACTTCATAGATCTGAACTCAACTGTCTCTCCGCCGCTTCTAAGCATGAAGTCGACGTTCAGGAAGAGCTCCTGCTCCTTGACTTTCTCGTTGATGGCGGCTATGGCTCCAAGCTGAAACGACCTGATTACGGTCTCTATTTCGGCATCCGCATTTTCTATCCGCACTTCTATCCCCTGATTGATGAACTCCCGTGCGAGACTTTCATGCATGATATCCTCAAGACGCGGTTCATAGGTCATATTCTTGACCGGAAGGATCTTCACCGAATCAAACGGCAGATATGTCGAACCCGTCATTCTGTAACCGCAGGAGACTACGGCGACGGCCAAAATCAGGGGGGAAAGCAGTCTGAGGGCGTAAAAGATTTTTTCTGTATTCCTGCGGTTCATAGCTTCAGCACCGCCATATAGGGAAATAACCTGATCATATGACTATATTCACGAGGCGGCCCCTGACTATAATCACCTTTTTCGGGGTTCTGTCCCCGATATGCTCTTTTATTCTGGAGTCGGAAAAGGCCTCATTCCTCAAAGCCTCGTCATCCAGACCGGCAGGCACCATCTTTTTGCTCCTGAGTTTCCCGTTAATCTGTACGACAAGTTCAATCTCTTCCTCCTTCGCCGCCTCTTCATTCCATTCAGGCCAGGGCTGCGCGAATATACTCCCGTCTCCTCCGGTATGCTGCCACAGCTCCTCGGCAATATGAGGGGCAAAGGGCGAGAGCAACTTCAGGATGGTCACGGCGCAGAACTTCAACACATCCTTTCCCGGATCATCCCCGGGCTCAAATGCCGTCGCCTCGTTCACAAGTTCCATGAGTGCGGCAATGGCCGTATTGAAATGATATTCACGTTCTATGCTGCCGGTCACCTTCTTTATGGTCTGATGGGTCTTTCTGAGCAACCCGGCAGACCGCGCATCGAGCTGTCCGGCATCAACCGGCTCTCTCCGGTCTGTGCTGTCCAGTATGTCGCGGTTTCTGTAAATGAACGTCCATACCCTGTTAAGAAATCTGTAAGCGCCCTCAACTCCCTGGTCAGACCATTCAAGGTCTCTTTCGGGCGGTGCCGCAAACATGCAAAAGACCCTGACGGTGTCAGTTCCATACTTCTCAGTAAGAAAATCGGGGTCAACTACATTGCCCCTGGATTTCGACATCTTGGCTCCGTCCTTTATGACCATGCCCTGCGTCAGGAGACAGCTGAACGGTTCATCAACAGATATAAGGCCGATATCCCTGATTACCTTTGTAAAGAATCTTGAATAAAGGAGGTGAAGCACCGCATGCTCGATGCCTCCAATGTATTGATCGACCGGCATCCAGTATGAAGCCGCCCCGCTGTCGATCGGTGATTCTTTGACGGCAGGAGAGCAGTATCGGAGGAAATACCACGACGAGTCAACGAAGGTATCCATCGTGTCCGTCTCCCTCCGTGCATCTTTGCCGCATCGCGGGCAGGGGACCCTGACAAACTCCTCCAGCTCAGCAAGCGGTGATGCCCCCTTACCCTGAAGCTTCACGTTTTCCGGCAGGATCACCGGCAAGTCCGCCTCCGGAACCGGCACAATGCCGCAATCTTCACAATATATGACCGGAATCGGCGTTCCCCAGTAGCGTTGTCTCGAGATACCCCAGTCCCTGAGCTTGTAATTGACTCTCCTGCATCCAATGCCCTTTGCTTCTGCAAGATCTGCGATCCTCTCCCGTGCCTCTTCACTTGAAAGGCCCGTAAACTCCCCCGATTCAACAAGGATGCCGTCCTCTTCGTATGCCTCATCGAGTGCCTCTCCGGGGACCGCATCGGCATCAGGACGCCGAATGACGGTGCGCACGGGCAATCCGTATTTTCCTGCGAATTCAAAATCACGCTGATCATGCGCAGGCACGGCCATGATCGCTCCAGTCCCGTACTCCATAAGAACGAAATTGGCGGCATAGACCGGCAGCCTCTCACCGGTAAATGGATTAATCGCATGGATCCCCGAAAATACTCCCGCCTTATCCTCCGGGTCCTCGGGCATCGATTCTATCTGCCGGAGTATATCATCATCAGTCACAAGCCGGCTAAGAACAGGATGTCCCTTCGCCACACTCATAAATGTAGCGCCGAATATCGTATCCGCCCTCGTCGTGAATATCCGGATGGACAGATCAGCACCATCCACCGGGAAATCCACCTCTATACCCTCACTTCGTCCAATCCAGTTGTTCTGCATTGTAACGACCTTGGCGGGCCAGCCATCAAGACGGCCGGCATCACGGAGCAGTTCATCGGCATACTGTGTTATTCTGAAAAACCACTGATCCAGTTCCCTGGGCTGAACCGATGAGTCGCACCTCCAGCAGGCGCCGTCAATAACCTGTTCGTTGGCCAGAACAGTCTCACAGGAAGGGCACCAGTTGACCGAAGATGCCTTCTTGTAAGCCAGTCCACGATCGAGCATTTGCAGAAAAAACCACTGGTTCCACCGGTAATATTCAGGCGAGCAGGTTGCCACCTCGCGGCTCCAGTCGTAGGCAAGCCCGAGTTTCTTAAGCTGTTGCTTCATGTAACTGATATTCCCGTAGGTCCACTCTGAGGGATGCACACCATGTTTTATTGCGGCGTTTTCGGCGGGCAGACCGAATGCGTCCCATCCCATCGGATGCAGCACATTAAAACCCCTCATCTTTTTGTACCGCGTTATTACATCCCCTATCACATAATTCCTGACATGCCCCATGTGTATCCTGCCCGACGGATAGGGAAACATCTCGAGGCAGTAGAACTTGGGCCGTTCGGGATCTTCGGTGACCGAGAACATCCCCTCCTTCTCCCAGAATTCCTGCCATCTCTTTTCAACATCACGCGGTACGTACTTCTCTTCCAACCGTCACCTCCAAACAATCAAAACGATTCAACATGCCGGTAAAGTTCTGTATTTTAACACAACTGCCACACCAAAATAATGGATTTTCATTTTGACTTAGTGCTATACTACGACTTAATTTTGCCCCGGTAAGGTTCATCCGTTATTCTGTTGTAAAGGGGCGGGCCGTCACCGGTAGAACTGGATAATATCTGCTATCCGCCCGCAGATTCTGAGCATATATGGTCACATTTAGAAAATACAAAACCTCTTCAACCTCTTTTTCGAAAAGCCTGACTGCTCTTTTCATCGGGAGTATCGTCACCCTGATTGTCCTGCCACTGATATTACCGGTCACTGCAGCTGCTCAGGCCGCCCCGGAAATCAAGATGATCGAGCTTGTAGGCAACAGAAACATCGGGGGGGCAGTCATCATGTCCAGAATAAAGAGCAAAGAGGGAACACAACTGTCCAAGGACACGATTCAGGAAGATATCAGGAATCTATACTCGATAGGTTACTTCGATGACATCAGGGTAGAGTTCGAGCCGTTCGAAGGCGGGGTCAAGCTGATATACAGATTCAGGGAAAAACCATCCGTCTCGGCCATAAGCTTCGAGGGGAACAAAGAAATAGAAGAAGATGACCTGAAAGAACATATAACCATCAATCCGGGCGCCGTCGCCAATCTCACGCTGATAACAGACAATGCCAGGAGCCTGGAAGCCTATTACCAGAGTGAGGGATTCTGGCTTGCAAAGGTCATTCCTATTATCAAAAAGGTATCTGACGGCTCTGTTTCCCTTATTTACAAAATCGATGAGGGGCCCAAGGTAAAGGTTCGCAGGATAACGATTAACGGCAATCATGCCTTATCGGACAAAAAGATAAAAAAGGCAATGAAGACCCGCAAGTGGTGGATATTTTCGTTTCTCACGCAATCGGGAGTCTACAGCAGGGAACAGATAAAGGCGGATATTGCCCGCATAAAAGAGCTCTATCAGAGAAACGGGTACATATACGCTACGGTCTCTGAACCGGAAATAGAGCTGAGCGAAGACAAGAAGAGCCTCTATCTTACTCTCAACATATCAGAAGGCGACCAGTACTCCATCGGGGAATTGACCATTAGTGGAAACAGGCTTTTTTCTACCGATCTTCTGTCAGAGAAAATGGAGCTCAAAACAGGAAACATTTTCAACCGGCAGTTACTGAGAAAGGACATCGACAGAATTATAGACCTTTACATGGAAAAAGGATATGCCCGTGCCGACATCAATCCCGACATAACCGTTGACAGGGAAAAGAAGCTTGCAAATATCAACCTTCGGATCACCGAGGGCGACCTTTACAGAAT
>CAZZGC010000030.1:0-6622 GCA_964653915.1 uncultured Thermodesulfovibrio sp. | reverse complement strand
AAGAAAAAAGCCACCGGTGGATCGGTAGGATTCGGCAAGGAGCTTACCGAATACATCGGGGTGAGGATCGTATACAACATCGAAGAAGCCGAGATATTCGATATCGATTCCGGTGCCTCCTCGCTTATAAAGGACCAGGAAGGGAAAAAGCTCACCAGCAGCATAAGCCCGTCGATCTGGAGAGACTCGCGTGACAATTACATAGACCCTACGAGAGGCTCCAAGAACGCGGTTTACGCAACGGTCGCCGGGCTTGGTGGCGACAACTATTATTATAAAGTGCTCACCGATTCGCTCTGGTATTTCCCGGCTCCTCTAAAGACGACATTCAGCATAAGGGGCAGGCTCGGATATGCAGACGGCTACGCCGGGAAGGAACTACCTCTGTACGAAAGATTCTATGTGGGTGGAATCAATACAATTCGCGGTCTTGGATTCGGCGAAGGGGGGCCGAGAAATGCAGAGGGAGAAAAGATAGGTGGAAACCTCGAGATGATAGCCAATGTGGAGCTTATTTTCCCCATTGTTAAGGAAATCAAGCTCAAGGGCGTGGTATTCTTTGATTACGGCGCGGCCTTCGACAAAGACGATAAGTTCGGTTTTAATGATCTCAGGCAGACCGCGGGTTTCGGTCTCAGATGGATGTCTCCGTTCGGTCCGATCCGCCTTGAATGGGGTTATAATATAGACCGGAAGGAAGATGAAAACGACAGCAGGCTGGAATTTTCGATGGGTGGGGTTTTCTAAGTGAGCAGAGCAGGAGAGCGGAAGTTAAGAAGATATGAAGTTTAGAAAAGAAAAAATCAGGAGGAATCCGGAATGAAAAAAATCATCGTGATATTGACCATTACGCTCTTTGCTGCGGCAGCCGCCTCGGCCGAGGTTAAAATGGCCTACGTCGATCTTAACAAGGCGCTGAATGAGTCCGATGCCGGCAAGGCCGCTGTAAAGGAGCTCGAAGGCATGATCCAGAAAAGACAGGAAAGGATTACGGCGAAACGGCAAGAGATTAAAAAGATCGAGGAAGAAATAGTCAAACAGTCATCCATACTTAATGATGACGCTCTTAAGGAAAAGCGGGACAGGCACGACAGACTCATGAAGGAATACCAGCGGATGCGCAAGGACTCGGAGGAAGAGATCCAGAAAAAGCGTAATGAATTCATGGAAAAGATCATAAAGCAGATATCGCAGGTGGTGGCACGCATGGGAGAAGAGGAAGGTTACGCAGCCATATTCGAAAAGGCGCAGAGCGGACTCATGTATATGCCATCAAGCAGCGACATAACCGACAAGGTCATAGAACGCTTCAATAAGTCATACAAAAAATAGACAACACGCGCTCGCAGTTTCAGTAGGAGGCGAGTGTTACCCGATTATGAAACTAAAAGAACTTGCAACGGCCCTCGGGTGTTCTTTAGAGGGGGATCCGGAGATTGAAATATCTGGCGCCTCGAGTCTTGAGGATGCAGGCGCGAACGATGTAACGTTTTTTATAAAGAGAAAGAACCTTTCAGCCTTTTTTTCCACATCAGCCGGCGCTGTCATCACTTCGTACGAAATGAAAAACGAGGCTCTCCGTGAAAGCGACATAACCATCCCCCTTCTTATTGCAGACAATCCCCACCTGGCATTTGCACAGGCCATCGAGATATTTCACCCCCCCCATGAAGAGATCCCTTATATAAGTGAAAAAGCACATATTGAAGAGGAGGTACAGATCGGTGAAGAAGTCTCTGTGCAGCCCTTTGCGGTCATCAGAGGCGGTACAAGAATCGGGCGGGGTTCGGTGATATCATCAGGGGCATACATAGGCAGAAAAGTCATAATCGGTGAAAATGCATTCATACACCCCAATGTCACAATAAGAGACAACATAGTAATAGGCAATAACGTTACGGTTCATTCGGGCACTGTAATCGGCTCCGACGGATTCGGTTATCTGAGAGAAGGTGACGGGCACCGCAAGATCCTCCAGGTCGGCAGTGTAATCATAGAAGATAATGTTGAAATCGGCGCCAATGTCACTATTGACAGGGCGACAGTGGGAAATACTATTATAGGTAGCGGTTCGAAGATAGATAATCTGGTACAGATCGCTCATAACGTAACGATCGGGAAAAACAGTATAATTGTGGCCCAGGTAGGCATAAGCGGAAGTGCCGAGATCGGCGAAGGTGTGATACTTGCGGGACAGGCTGGTGTGAGGGATCATGTAACAATCGGAAAAGGTGTTGTTGTCGGAGCACAGTCCGGCGTGGGCTCCGACATACCTGATGGTCAGATTTATTCCGGCAGCCCTGCCATGCCGCATAGAAAATGGCTGAGGGCACAATTCGTATATTCCAGACTGCCTGAACTTATGAAGCGCCTGAAGGATATAGAGAGAAGCCGCAACAAGGAGGATAAAAAAGATGATTGACAATCCGGGAATACAGAAGATCCTGCCGCACCGTTATCCCTTTCTGCTGGTCGACAGGGTTCTTGAAATAGAACCGAACGAGAGGGCCGTTGGCCTGAAAAACGTAACTATAAACGAGCCGTTCTTTCAGGGACATTTCCCCGGTTATCCTATCATGCCCGGTGTGCTGCTGGTGGAAGCCATGGCACAGGTCGCCGGGATACTCGCCTCCGAGTCAGGCGCCCGGGGCGAAGCCGTTTATTTTATGAGTATAGAGAAGGCGAAATTCAGAAAGCCTGTAGTACCCGGTGACCAGATCCTTTTCGAGGTAAGCGTACTCCAGCACCGCAACAATGTATGGAAGTTCTCAGGCGTTGCCAAGGTGGGCGACAGGGTTGCGGCCGAGGCTGACTTTACCGCAATGGTATCGGATAAGGGGCTCGAAAATGGCTAAACCAAAGATACACAGGACAGCGATCATTGACAAGAAAGCAGAACTTGCCGATGGAGTCGAGATCGGTCCTTTCTGCGTGGTCGGCAAGGGGGTGAAGCTCGGCAGAAACACGAAACTCCTGTCCCATGTGGTAATCGAGCACGCCGAGATAGGTCAGGACTGCGTGGTCTATCCCTTTTCGTCGATAGGGCTGCCGCCTCAGGATATCAAATACGACGGGGAAAATACAAAGGTGGAAATCGGAGACAACAACATAATCAGGGAGTACATCACGATTCACCGTGCATCTGTGAGCGGTGACGGAGTGACACGCATAGGCGACGGAAACTTCCTGATGGCCTATGTGCATATAGCCCATGACTGTCAGATAGGCAATCATGTAGTAATGGCAAACGCCACTACCTTGGCCGGGCATGTGGTGATTGAAGACTTCGCATTTATTGGTGGACTTGTGGCTGTACACCAGTTTACGAGGATAGGTGCCTATTCAATGATCGGTGGATTCAGCGCCATACCCCAGGATATCCCCCCTTATACTACAGCGGCCGGAGAGAGGGCCAAACTGTACGGCCTCAACACGATCGGCCTGAAAAGAAAAGATTTTTCGGATGCCCAGATAAAGGACCTCAAAAAGGCATACAAAATTCTTTTCCGCAGCAAATTGACACTCAAAGACGCCATAAGTAAGGTAAAGAACGAATTCGGCGACAACAAAGATGTCATGCTCTTCATCCAGTTCATAGAAAAGAACAAAAGAGGTATATGCCGCTGAGGGCCTCTGCCAGCTTATGAAGTCGGGCACTATCGGCATCATTTACGGCAAGGGTGGCCTTCCGGCTGCACTTGCCGCCGAGGCCAAGAAAAAAGGTTTAAGAGTTGTAGGCATAGCCCTGCAGCCTCCCGCCGATGAATCACTCAAATCAATTGCGGACGAATTTCACAAAGTCAGCGTTGCAAAACTCGGCCGGCTCCTGGCCATCCTCAGGGAACACTCGGTCAGAGATGTCGTCTTCGCCGGCAAGGTGCCGAAATCCCTTCTTTATGAAAGTAAAAAAGACCTGATCCCCGACATGAAGACGATGAAGCTGTTCTTCTCCCTTAAGGACCGCTCTGATGATACGATTATGAAGGCTGTCGTTCGGGAGATCGAAAGAAACGGCATCAAGGTCAGGAAGACAACGGATTTTACGGGGGATATGCTCGCACCTGAAGGGGTGCTGACAAAAAAGAAGCCGAAAAATGATGAGCTCAAGGACATCGAGTTCGGCTGGGACGTCGCTAAAAAGATCGGCGGAGCAGACATAGGACAGACTGTGATCGTAAAAAATCGTGCCGTCATGGCGGTGGAGGCGATAGAGGGAACAGACGAGGCGATCAGGCGGGGCGGCCTGCTGGCCGGAAGAGACGCCGTAGTCGTTAAAGTGAGCAAACCCCGGCAAGACATGCGTTTTGATGTTCCAGTCGTTGGACTTGAGACCCTTGCTTCAATGAAGGCGGTCAAGGCCGGCACCCTGGCGATCGAGGCCGGGAAATGCATAATTGTTGATCGGGACAGGTTTTTCAGAGAAGCCGACAAAGCCGGGATCTCGGTAACAGGCGTAAAAAGATGATAAACGTGGCGGTAATAGGTGTCGGATCAATAGGCCGGCATCATGCCCGGATATACTCCTCTATGGAAGGGGCAAAACTCACCGCCGTTGCGGATAGCGACATGGACAAGGCTCGCGCGCTCGCCGAAGAGTACGGCTGCAGGGCTGCTGTCCACTGGGAAGATATCATCGAACTGGCCGATGCCTTCAGTGTAGCAGCTCCGACTTCATTACATCACGAAATAAGCCTTCAACTCCTTAAGCGGGGCAGGCATGTGCTCGTGGAAAAGCCGATGACAACTACGGTGCAGGAGGCCGACGACCTTATAGCCGAGGCGGAAAAAAGAGGGCTTGTGCTTCAGGTAGGGCATCTCGAGAGGTTCAACTCCGGTATCATGCTGATCAGCCGGATGGTTGATCAGCCCCGTTTTATTGAATCAAGACGACTGTCTCCGTTTCTTGGCCGGGGAATAGATGTGGATGTCACACTTGACTTAATGATACACGACATAGATATAATACTTAGCCTGGTCAGTTCCGAGATAACCGACCTGCGGGCGACGGGGGCAAAGGTCCTGACCGAAAACATAGACGTTGCCCACGCATGGATAGAGTTTGCCAACGGCTGTGTCGCAGAGTCGGTGACCAGCAGAATAGCGGAAGAAAAGGTGAGGAAGCTCAAGATTTTTCAGCATAATGCCTGCCTGGACCTCGACTACCGGACTCAGGAATTATCCTGTTTCGAGAAGAAGAACGGCGATATAGAGCATATCGTGAAGAAGACCGAACAGACAGAGCCCCTGCAAGAACAGATCAGGTCGTTCATAGATTGCGTACGAAACGGAACCAGGCCGCTTGTATCGGGATATGAAGGGAGAGAAGCGCTGAAGGTTGCGCTCAGGATTTCAGAACTCGTAAATCATGGACTCACAGCTTAAGATGAAAAACGGGCTCCGCCCCGGCGTGAAAAGACGGCATGTTCCGATGCTCGACCTGAAGGCCCAGTATCTCCCTCTGAAAGAAGAGATAAAGGAATCAATAAAGGAAATAATAGAAAGCGGAAGGTTCGTCCTGGGAGACAATGTATCCTCTTTTGAAAAAGAGGTAGCCTCCTATCACGGAGTCGGTCATGCGGTAGGCCTCGCTTCAGGCACGGATTCACTCCATTTATGTCTCAAGGCACTCGGGATAGGTGAAGATGACGAGGTTATCACCGCACCGTTTACGTTCATTGCAACTGCAGAGGCGATTACCTATGTCGGCGCGGTGCCCGTTTTCGTGGATATCGAACCCGATACACTGAATATAGACCCGCTGAAGATAGAAGAGAAGATAACAAAAAAGACGCGTGCAATTCTGGTTGTGCATCTGTTCGGACAGCCGGCCCGGATGGACGACATCATGTCCGTCGCCCGCAAGTACAATCTCCTGGTAATAGAGGATTGTGCGCAGTCCTTCGGAGCCTCCTACAAAGGCGTTCATACAGGAGGCATCGGTGATGCGGGATGCTTCAGTTTCTATCCAAGCAAAAACCTCGGTGCATACGGTGACGGAGGCATGATCATAACCGGCGATGCCGGACTGATCGAAAAAGTCAGGCTTCTCAGAAATCATGGAACTGTAGGTCCCTACCAGCATGCATTCATCGGTTACAACAGCAGGTTGGACGAAATTCAGGCCGCTGTACTGAGGGTAAAACTGAAACATATCGACAGCTACAACGATCTCAGACGCGATATTGCCGCCATATATACATCAAGGCTCAACGGCCTTGTGAGCTGCCCCGTTGAGACCGGCTATGGACGTCATGTCTACCATCAGTACACGATCAGGACAGACCGAAGGCAGCACGTCACCGAAGCACTTGCCGAAAACAATATTTCCTCTGTGATCTACTACCCTACCCCCGTGCACCTTCAGCCAGCGTTCGCTTATCTGGGATATCATGAGGGAGATTTCCCCGAGAGCGAGGCCGCTGCAAAAGAGGTCCTTTCGATTCCCATCTACCCGGAGCTGCCGCATGATACGGCCCATGAAGTAGCGGACGTAATTATTGCTGCACTTGAAGGGTAAATATTAGTAGGCAGCAGACAATTTATCTCTTAGCCCCGGATATTCACTCGGTTATCTTCAGTACCTGCCCTACATAAAGGCGGGTGGATTTGAGGTTATTCAGGC
>CAZZGC010000029.1:0-20416 GCA_964653915.1 uncultured Thermodesulfovibrio sp. | reverse complement strand
AAGAAAATTAAATAAAAACAGAGATTTTTAGCATTGGGAGGGGTTGAAATTTATATTAGGGAAATGTATTAATAATAGCCATTACATTGCATTTTTTCGTATCGAAAAATCGTTACAAAAAACCGGAAGGGAGACAGTTGAGGTGGCAAAACCAGAAGAGATGTATCAGTGTCAGACCGTAAATTGCGGATATATTTACAATCCGGATAAGGGGGACAGAAAGGGTGGCATCCCGAAGGGGACAAAGTTTGGAGACCTGCCTGATGACTGGAAATGTCCAGTCTGCGGAGGCGGCAAACATATGTTCAAGCCGCTTGCCTGAAATCACACCTACGAGGTGTGATTTCAGGCTGCAGTTCGCTATTTCTATGTGATTTTGCTTTCTTCGAAACTCAGCGGGGTTCTGAATGATGGATTATCTGTTTTCGTGCTGTAGCCTGCCGTTAGCGCATTACTGATTGTTTGATACTGACGACTTCCGCCTTTGACCATCTTCATATCCTTCTTTGTGATTTCTTGTCCCCGAGGTAAATCCTTGATCCTGATTTTTGCCATAATTCTCTCCTTTCGCAGTAATTTCAATGCGAAAAAAGCACTGGGTTCGAACCCGGCACAGCGCTTAAAATCAGTAATATGACTTTTGCACAACTCCAACGTTTGAGTAATGCATGAAGCTGCCGAAGTACGCCGGCGGTTCAGGCTGGGGATTGAAGCCGCCCTGAATGTTTTTCATATCCTTTTTGTTGATTTTTTTATTCTTCGGCAGGTCCCTGATTTTGATTTTTGCCATTTTAAACATCTCCTTTCCTTGTTGAAGCTGTCAGCTTCCTTTTATATTGGTCTCCGGGATGATGATGCCTTTATAGAGCTCCAATCTTGATTCCTGGCATTTTCTCCCTTTCAAATTGATTAATATGATTATTTATATCATATCAGAACCCTCTTGTAAATTGAAAAGTACCCGAAGGGCAGGAAATGAGGGGCATGGTAAAAAGGCAGAAGTTGAGAAGATAGGCGGTTGGTTCGAGTAAAATATTGCATGGCTAAAATAAAACTGATCAAAACGGATGAGAAATTACGATTTGATGAAATAAGGAACGCACTGGATCCATTTAGATGCGATGGCGGGACAGACCGGGAAGATCGTGAGACGGACTTCCTGCTCGGGATGCCGCTTTTTGAAAAGATGCCCTTTCGTGAAAACTCACCTGTTGTCATACCTGCCGGACAGAATGATATTGTGGTAAGGATTATGAAGAAGATACGCAGCAGACAGGCGATGGTCACGAGACTTAAGCATGAATACAGGGCTGTGGCAGATGCACTGTTGAGGGCTGGAGAGTCGTTTGCTGTCTTGAACATGAGCAATGGTGATCCGCGTATGAAGAGATGGCTTTTCAGGAAGGGCTGCATTGGTGCGGATTTCCCGGAAGAAGAGGGGAACAGGTGGCTGCTTTTTCCGAGAGATATGTTTGTTTATCTGGAGTCGTACAAACTGTTACTGGTGCATCAGGATCTATTCAGAATAACAGATGAATGGAAAAAGGGCTGCAGAATCATCCATTCACCTCTTGCGGAAGGCGGAAGGGTCCTTTTTTCCGGTGATACATTTATCACATCACGTCATCCGGAGTCTATGGACAGAAAGCGAATTCCCCGGATAATTGCCGTATTGAAGGAGGCCGGTATAAGGGTGATAGTTTTGCCCATGGCTGTATCTTTTCATTTGTCGAGAAAGAGGGCCTGCCGTGCGGAAACTCTGCTGTTTGATGATCATATCGACAGGAGTGCCTCGCTGATAAGGGGAAGGGAAGGGGGGCTCTTTCTGGTAGTTGATCCGGGTTACAGAACCGGCTCTTTGCTTGATCCGCTCCCGGTGAGTAAATCTGTCGACTGGCTGCGCCGGATATGTGAGGACGCAGAGATTGAGGTTGTAAGTCCCGGACGTCTGACGGTTCCCTATGGCACGGCGGCAGTACAGTTGAGTAACGGCAAGGTTCTTGTCTCCGGCGGATGCGACGAAATGCTGCAGCTTCTGGGGGACATTGTAGGAGCAGAAAATGTGATTGCTACCAAAGTGCCGTTGAATGCCTATCCCGTGTTTGCCGCGGCTGGCATCCACTGCCTTGTTACCGAGAGGCCGAAGCCGGTTATATAATGCAGGATTAAAGGGATTGTCGTTTTTGAATGACTGCCAGGCTGAGATATTTGCCTCCCCTGGTGATCATGAGTTTCTTTCTCAGGAATTTAGTAAGAATCTCATTTATCAGGTCCGTATTGAGATGTTGAAGATGATCTGAAATCTCTTTCAGGCTTCCGGCGCTGTCACAGAAAATATAAACATCCTTTTCTTCCGGTGACAGATTATGTCTTTTTGAAGATGACACCGGCCTTGTGTCACGTATTATACTTTCCCCGTTTGTCGATATGAGGTCAAGCCGCGGCTTGGCGTTATTAGGTGATTGCCATAACGATATCCATTTACCGACCTCTGTTCTCATGGGACGGCTGTAGTTGAGCGGATCTCTTTCGTCGCTGAAGCGGAAATCAAAAAAGTAGGCGAGCCGTGACAGTTCATCAGAGGAGAGAGGGTAAATGTGCTTATATGATTCCCATGGTTTAACGTCATTAATTCCGAACTTTTCAGGATTTTCCCAGTATGGACTGAATCTCTTCAGTGAAACGGGGACACATGCGATTGGCGGCTGCAAGTGGGTGAGCAGTGGAATAAGTTCTGCCATTTTCTGATATTCTTCCCGGGGCTCGCCGGGAATTCCAAAGAGAATTCGCCAACTGACCGCCATATCTTCAGCCACGCACGATTTGAGTAACTGAATGTTTTGCAGGACGTTTCCGCCCTTCTTCATGAGTTTGAGAACATTATCACCGAGGCTCTCTATGCCGGGCTGGATCACAGTAACTGAACCTTCTCTTAGAGTCCTTACGTCTTTTCTCGAAAGGTTTGTTCTTGTCTGAAAGTAAATCGGAATAGACGGGCCGTTTCTTTTAAGCTCCGGGAATACTGTATTTATGTGAGATGTGTCAATTGCGTCATCGACACAGGAGATATTTCTGAATTCATATTTATCGGTCTGATACCTCAATTCGTTGATAACTCGCCGGGGGGATTTGCTGCGGTAGCGGATTGTATGACCGAAGTTCCCGCAGAAAGTACATTGTTGATGCTGGCCCCACCAGCAGCCTCGCGAGCTTTCAAAGGGTAGCGCCGGGAGTCCGGTCACATGTTTTAGTGGTGATCGCTTCAACTGCAGAAAGTAATCTGAGAAATCGGGATATGATGTTCTGTCAAGGTTACGTATCAGCCTGGGTAGAGTCAGTCCCCTGGCCTGACCCTGGCGTAAAATCCCTGCGATGGATGCGGCGCTGCCATTTGAGAGCACCTGCTTGATAAACCGGTGGAACACTTCTTCTCCCTCTCCGGTGCATACATAATCAATCCATGGAAAAGACTTCATCCACTGCATACCCATTTCGCCAAAACAGTTAGGCCCGCCGAATATTATTACGGGAGGCGATGGGAACTGTTTCAGTTTTTTTGCGACAGCCAGGCATGAGCATGCCTGATGGCATGAGGTGCTGAAGGCGACAATTCGGGCGCCCGTTTTGTAAATTTGTCGAGCGTAATAGTTAATGCATTGTTTTGCAATACTCCTTACAGCCTGCATTTCCGGTATAAGACGCTCAACTACATAATGAGAAAATGACATACCTTTGTTGAACTTGACCCCGTAGGGAACATCGTCTTCCAGCCTTGAGTAGTCTTCGATCAGATGATCAATATAGGAACTTTCAGCCGGAGCATTCCTGCCGAATACAGCCTCGGAAAATATCCAGTCTCCGGCCAATGAACGGGAAGCGAAATTACGGGAAATACTTTTGTATGTGTGGAGGCTGATTTTATCCGCAAAATGAAAGTTGAAATACTTAACTGTGCAGCTGAAACCGGCATTTTCAGCTGTTGCCTTCAGCAGGCTTGCGGAAAGTAAGGGTTCTCCTGTCGCTGCGAAAGGAAGTACAGGAAAAATAACATCTGTATGTTCAGCATTCCTGCCGTGATTCTTCACCGTTAAGCTGTGCAAATAATTTCGGATATTTCTTTCTGAACAGGGATATGTAGTAGAGGTCTATTTTTACTTTCTCCCGTATGAATTTGCATGCTTCATCTTTCATCGGGGACAATCGTCCATCTTTGTCATATGAAACGGCATAGCAGCCGCCACCGCATATGCGTTTGGCAAAACAGTTTTTGCATCTCCTGTTATGAATTCTGAACTGACCTTTCAAGAGAGTCCAATCCCGGAATTTCTCATACTCTTGTTTGTTGAAGCCTTTTGATACTTTTCCAAGAGAAAATCTGTTATGTCCGAGAAGCGATTCACACGCATAGATATTGCCGTTGGCCGCAATGCCGACTTTTACATCACCTATGCCGCAAGCCAGGGTACGGCTGAATCCGTCATTGCTGCCGAGCGATCGGGCGTAGTCGCCGATTAATGAGAACTTGTTGTTATCTCTCCATTGATAATGATGTTTAAAATTTCTGATAAAGTAGTCGCTGTATTCAATATAATGCTTCCTCCATAAATCAAAATCCTTCGTAAAGACATCAGAATGGGTATGTCCGCCGTATACGTGATAAATGAGTTCCTTAATCTCGAATCTCCTGATTCCCAGTCTGAGCAGTTTTTGCGCTGCCGACTTGAAACTGAACGGATAGGGAACAACGCATGTAACCGACAGAGGGACATCATCTTTTTGCATTTTTCTTATGTTTGAGAGAACAAGGTTGTAAGAGGTTGAACTCTGACCCGGTGGAAACGGTCTGTTCCGGTTATGGACTTCTCTGAACGCATCAAGGCTTACAACGACTGTAGATTTGTCCGGGAATTCCTTGAATATCTCAAAAAGCTCTTTATTATATATGGTCCCGTTTGTAGAAAGTATGATGTGCACTCCTGTTTTCATCTTCTTCTTGTTGAGATCCTGAAGGCCCCGGACCAGGATATATGCAGCCTTTGATGCGAGCAAGGGCTCTCCGCCAAAGAGATTAACGCCAACCGACCTGTGGGTGCCGGAATGTACCTCCCTCGAAATAAAACGAAGCACTTCGCGTGCCGTCTTGTCGGACATTACCGTCGGACGGCCTCCGAATCTTCCGTGATCATTAAAGCAGTACCGGCAGGCAAGATTGCAGGACTGCGCAAGATATACATTAAATACATTGGGAGACATGGGCTGTGCAAATTCCGTTTGCGGATCTTCATCTTCCATTGCCGGGTGCAGCCCGTTTCGGTACATCGAGATTTCTGCCGAAAGATCGTCTACGGCATGGCCGTGTAGAGAAGATAACCTGCGAATCATTTTTTGTCTCTCACGACGGGGCGCTGCGAAAGATTGGAAAACCTTTTGAAAATACCCGGGAAAAGAGTCGGCAAAATCTCCGCTGTGTCCGTTAAAGAAGAATGGCTTGCCGTTTATTGTGAAGTATATGACAAGCCCTTTCCGGTCGAGGGGTATAGTTATGTCCTGATTCTTCATCGATATTAGAAGACCGTCACAGGGGTCAAAAGTTAAGAGGGGGCAGCCCCCCTCCTAAAGAAGCGATTCTTTATGAACGTGTAATTATGGAGCAAGCATGCATTCAGCCGGATCCTGAGGCATCCCGATGCAGGCACATGTGCCTGACATCTGATCGGAAGATCCCCAGCCAATAAACGTAAGCCCGCTGGTTGGATACATAATTAACGGCTGGTAAGCGGAGTAATAGCTGTAGCTCACTCTCAGATAACCGCCTTTAACATTTTTGAGCTCTGACTTGCTTACTTTCATACTCTTCGGGAGATCTTTAATCTTGATCTTTGCCATGATGTTGCCCCTCCTTTAAGGGTTAATCCCCGGGTTTGCTGGCGGGCCGGGACACTGATTAAGTTGATTAATTTATACCATGCTACAGGCCGGATGTCAAGGAAAAAATTACCCGGTTTTAGATTTCCGGACAGAAAATCGTGGGCCTCAGGGTTTCCGGGCGAGAATCAGAAGGTCGTCAACTTCATGACTGTCTTTTCGCGGTTTTATTTTCCAGGATATTATTTCGAAACCGCTTTCCCTGATTTCATCGAGAATGGATTGAGGCTCCCCAATATATCTGAAGGCTATTCCTTTTCTCATAAGACAGCGGCTCTCCGGATCAAAGTTCTTGAGCATATCTTCGTCTGTGGGATCACCGCACATGGAACAGATATGGAGAATGCCGCCGGGCTTCAGCGCATGCAGGATACCTGAGAGAACAATCGGTCTATCCTGTCCGATAATGCAGTGCAGGCAATGACCGTCGATTACGGCGTCAAAGAATCCGGCATCATAATAATCCGGCAGATGCAGCAGGTCTCCCACGCAAAAATTTATCTGAACGCTCTGAGCTGCGCACTTTTCAACGGCCCAGTCGATCGCAACGGGAGATATGTCGATCCCCGAAACATCGTAGCCCCTTTTTGCAAGCCAGATGGAATTTTCGCCGCTTCCGCAGCCTATCTCCAGAATTCTCCCTGATCCGGGGAATTGTTCGTGCTTCAGGGCGTCTTCAAGAATGAGATGATATTCTTCCACCTGTGCGGGATCAGCCCATCCGCTGTGTCCTTCCGACTTGCGGGTTCTGTATATATCGTCATGCATATGATAATTGGTTTTCATTTCTCGAGAATAAATCTGGTCATGTAAGCGTGACGATTGCGGCTGAACTTTACCGGTCTGAAATTATATTGCCGGCCAAGTTCCGTTACTGAATCAAGAGATGACTGATTTTTATGTTCCTGTCCGAATGTAAATACGAATGTTTCGAGGGGATTGTCGAAGTCGGGGTGATGGCCTGACAGCAGCAGACTGCCGCCCGGCTTCAGAACCCTTGCCATCTCACTGAACAAGATGTCCTGTCTGGTACAGTCATCGATCATGAACGATGCTGTTATGATGTCAACAGCATTTTCAGGGAAGGGCATGGAGGTTGCGTCCGTTTGTAAAAAGAACAATCGGGAGTGCTGTTCAGTAATGAATTTCATGCACATACTCTTCAGTATTTTTATTGTGGTCCTGACGTCGATATTAATAATTACAGTCTCGATGTCGGGAGAAATTTTTCCGTTTCCCAGCAAATGTCTCAGGAATGAAGATTCGAATTCGACCCCGTCCCCGATATTCAGAACGCTTTTATTCCTGAGACTGCACATACGGGATATCATACTTTTGTATATCCTGTTCATGTCATGGATGGTTTTTACTATAACACGATTTTGAAGAGCGATTCGTTTGCCGGGCGGGAATCTTGCAAATTCCGCAAGACAGAGAGACGGAATCGGTACATGGTGGATATCGGAGTACAGGTGTTTGAAAGCCTCTTTAAACGCCTCTGACTGAATCTTTCTGTACCCGTTGACAGCAGCCGCGAGCTGTGCCCTGATCTGACCATTGATTTTGTCCTGTCTATTCTCAAACAGGTCTCTTACACTCACAAAGAAGGAAATAAATTCAAATCGGGCCAGAGGGTCGATATCCCTTACAGATGCCAGATATAAAGCCTGTTGTTTGATCTGTTGCATACTTTTAGGTGTGCTGACATCGCACGCGTATATACCCGCACCGCCTGATTGTGACAGGTATGATGGTTTAAGTGTTGGCCTGAGGGCAGCGTACTCTTTTATATATCGTGATGGAATTGATCCGGACAATCTTTCGATGGTTTGCTGGTCAATCATTTTTTCTGTGAAGTCCCGGAGTTAGACTAAACGTTGCAAAAAAGCCGAGATCGCCACGTCCCGAAGTCTCGGGACTCGCGATGACAACAGGCTATCGAGTGTCATTGCGAGAAGTCCCGACAGTTCGGGACGACGAAGCAATCTCAGAGGAGGTCACTCATAGTGCAATCCTCCCGAGACCGACGGACAGTGCTGAAATATAGCTATGACCCGCTTTGCCAGGCAATTGGTATTGTAATTTATGCAAGTGTAAGGTTAACTGCTCAACTTGCAGGAAGAGCGGTGTACTATTATTAAAAGGGATAGGGTATCGTGCGTTGAAGAGATGAAGTGAACAGAACACCCTATCCCCTTTGCTGTCCGGTCAGATTCTGACGGTTACCGATTTTTTACCAGACGTCGGCATAGGTGGCAATCGGACCGGAAATCCTTGTCCTGATCTGGGGGGCGCCGGTGTAATACGGCAACCTTGCGTATGAAGAGGAGAATCCCCATGATGCACCCGGCATGATTATCGGCGTTGCACCGCCTTTGACCTTCTTCAATTCCTCCCTACTGATTTTTTGCCCTTTGGGAAGGTCTTTGATCCTGATTTTAGCCATCGTTTTACCCTCCTATAAACGATATTGCCGGCCTGATGACCGGGAGACGGTCATGATTAATATGATTAATTTATAACACACGGCATGCCTTCTGTCAAGAGAGAATTGCTGCCTCTGTGGATCACCAGGTTTTATCAACAGTTGATATGAGATTTTCTATATAATCCGCATAGTTGGTATAATATCCCTTATGATGATCTGCAGGTATTTTCCTGCGAAGCTTGCTGTTTATTCTGAAGACGCTGCGGGCATACTTTGAGCAGTGATCACATTCAGTACAATCATATCTTGTGCCTTCGCATTCCTCCTGGAAGAACTTTTCGTAGTATCCATCCATAGCTTCAAGATTCGCCTCATCCACGCATCCTCGAAACATGATTTCGATCATCTGACGGGGAGGCTTCCTGACTTTGCCTGTATAATATTTTGCGAATGCGTTATTGCAGGCGGTGCCGGCCATTCTTTCACCTATCTTAAATCTGCTGATTCCGAGCTTTCTGTAATATAAAATGTCTTCTCTGCGTATGAACATGGACGACATCAGCATGTGGGGTTTTTTTAACTTGTCTGCGCAACAGGGCAGAATCGCGCCTATTGCGGCGGTTCTCAGATTGATGTCCATGTCTCCGACGTGCGCCATCGCCTGTAAATGCCACTGCCTGTACGGGCAGCCGGCGATACAGGTCACCGAACAGAGAATCTCCAGCCTGTCCGGACCGTACTTTTCTACGGCCTGACGAAGAAACCGGAAATTTTTATTTGCGAATTGTGAGATTACCACTACATCCACACCTATCTTCCGGAGAGCGAAGTCGAGCTTGCCGATATCGTCGATGTTGTAGTGGCCCGAGAGCTTGATTTTTACAGAAGGGCAGAGCCTCCTGAATGCATTTGCCAAAAACGGCTGGGCCAGTACAATATAATCGACTTCATGACTGTTGATAAATCGTACGATATTGGCGATTTCATTCATACCGGCGGCGGTCCACTCCTTTGAACCTGTACACACCGGATTGAACAGGAATGTAGTTTTAAAACCGAGCTTTTTAGCCTCTGAAAAATGCCGTCCCAGTTCTTCGTATGACACCTGCCTTTGGGGATTAAGTATCCGGCCGGAGCCGAAAATAGTGGGAAAACTGATGCCCGCAAAAATCTCTTTTATTCCGCATTTCTTATACATTTCAAGACATCTGCGGTCGAAGTTGTAAGCGGCAGTGAAATATGGCAATGATTTCATATGTTACTGATTGGACATCTGATAATTACTACAGTCTCCTCAGCAGTTACCACCGGAATAAGTATGGCATCCCGTGTCTTGCCATCCGACACCGGGATGCCATATCTTTCGGTATTGTTGATCAGCCGGGCATATCAAAGATTACCAGACGTCGGCATAGGTGCTTATCGGGCTCAGAATCGTTTGGTTAGTTCTAATGAACGACGTATTGGCCGTGTACGGAATCGGCAAGGGAGTAGCTGCATACAAGGCGTATCCACCCTTTAGATTCTTGAGCTCGGCCTTGCTGATCTTCTGGTTTTTCGGAAGGTCTTTGATCTTGATTTTCGGCATGCTGTATCTCCTTTCCCTGTTTCCGCCGTTCGGAAACAGTAGTTTCAGTGACTTAAATGATTAAGTTGATCATTTTATAACATAACAGGGATAAGCTGTCAAGTGAAAATTACCTGAAGAGTTCCCAGCCGCCATACGATATTCATACAGCGGAATCATGCCAGTATATATAATATTTCTTCACTTCAGCGAGAAATGCTTCCTCGTCTTTAAAACCCAGGTGTTGAGAATAGTCATTGATATTATCGGGCACCGGCATATTCTTCCGGTCAAAATAGAATTGATAAAGCTCTTCCCTGCTTGGAAGAGCCGCTTCTTCAATGTTGCATCTCGACAGGAGCAGAGCCCTTTTCATCGCCGCTTCAAACAGTTGTTCATATGTCCCTGAGAGCCTAAGATAATTCAGGAGGGCGCGATTAATATCTTCCATTAATAAAAGCGATTTCATTTTGTTTATCAAGACGCTTTGTTCAATAAAAAGCTCAAATTCTTCATCACTCATATGATTTTTCTCCAGCCACCTGAGTGTGTCTTCAGCCGACTGCAGCCCTACGGCCTGACGGAAACTGTCTGCTCCTGCCTGGAGTTCCTCATCCGTCACTTCTATGCCAAGTTTCCTGGCCATTTTGCAGATGATATTGTTAGTTACCGCGGCATCTCTGATCTCATCGAAATTATCCATCTCAAGACGGAGATAATTTACGAAATCTTCCCGAGTGAAGCGTATGCCCTCTTTCTGCTCAAGTATATAGTCATGGTCAATCAGGCGCTCCAGATAAGATGTCCTCGCAAGATTGAAGCTGATTTCAGGCCCGGACAGTTTTCCCAGACACATTCTGACATATTTCAGCGCCTCAACGGCATCTGTCTTTTTCTGGTCAATCCTGTTTTTGGCAACATAGAGTCGAAGGTCTTCCAATACTTTTTCCGGGATTCCCGATTCCAGAGCAATACTGATAATCCGTTCATAAGAGCGGTTATAGTATGGTATATCCCGGCCGATCATTATCAGCCTGTCATGTATATCATTGGTTATGATCCCTTTTGAGAGTGCCTTGTCAAAAGTCTTGCGAATGTTGACCATCGCGTCCGACAATGGTTTATACTGGTACTCAGCCGGAGCATGGCTGATAGCTACTTCATCGTCACTTTCAATTACGCCGTCCTTATACCAGTGAAAGATTTCTCCGATGCCGACCATCCCGAAACTATAAAGTTCGGCTGCCCTCAGGGCGCCCATGCTCGCGGCTCCGACGACATTAATACCTTTTGAAAGGGCAAACAGTATTTCTTTGTGCCATACCGATGGAACCTGAAAAAAGAATCCATCGATGATCACAATAAATTCAGGATTATATCTCACAATACTTATGATGTCCCCCTGGGAGACCGGCTGCATATATTCGGCATCGAGGATTGTGGCGGCCTCTTCCTGCCCGATGGTGGGACCTATAAATACATATACGCTATTGTTAAGACTCATTTTGTTCCCCTGAATTTGGATCTATAGTTCTTTCCACCATATAAAGGCCGTTATGAACATCGACCGCCAGCCCCGGTATAATGACTCGGACAACACCGACTACAGAAGAGGGCGGCGTCAGCTCAACAGCTATGGCCATCGAAAAGCCCCGTTTCTTCAGCATCGTCAGTTGAACCTGAATGTCTTCTTCGATGCTGTCCTGTGCCAGCGAAGGGAGCTCGGAAAAGTCACGGGAGGGGGTGATCGCGGAAAGAAACTCGCGGGACTTCTGTTTCATCGCGTTTGACTGCTGCATCGAGAACACTGAACGCAGCATATCGTCCCGTGCGCCGGAAATGTAGGTTAACCTGCTCTGAATAGCCTCTGTTATGGCGCGAATCAAGGCGACTTCCCTACTTAAGTGGCAGCCGAATCCTGAAAACAGGCCGTCAATTGAGTTATGAGATATCCCTTCGGCGTGATTTTCAAAGATTGTGCAGCCGCAGACCGGGATGCCGATGTCAGAAGTTTCATCCCAGAAAACGGCCGAAACCCCCGCGCTATGTAGCTTTTCTATTAAATCTCTGCATACCGGTGAGTCTATTGTATCGGGGGAGATGAAAAGTCTCCCCATCTCTTCCGGATTATGCATAGCAAATCCGAACAGCGCCCTCGCATCACGTTCTATGCATTCACAGATGGCATGACTTACAGCCTCCGGAATACTGTTCCCTGAAGCCAGACCGTTGGTGCTGGATATAAAGCATCTTGGGCGGAGTGATTCATGATAGAGATATCTCGTATGAACCAGATCGTAAGGAACAAATACCTCAGTACCGTCCATGATATTTGTGCCCCTGACCCAGTCGATCGGCATATTGTCGGAATATAATGACCTGGCCGGCCTGTTCAGCAGTGAAGGGGGAACGACCTGTTCATTCTCAGACAGTTTGTTATAAGATGCATGAATAACATCAAGAATGTCATTTTGTGCGTAGTGGGCCTCGAGCGATTCCATTACAGCGGATACCTTTGCCTGTAAAGTTGTAATGCCCTTGCCCTGGGATACGGACAGCGATTTAGAATTGGGACGTATGCACATACAGACCGGCACACCTATATGATCAAGGCCGGTAACGTCGGCAACCCTGGTGATGCCGATTTCCGGAAATAAAGGTTCAACCGCGTTGAAGGTCTCCTCAGGGGACTGCAGACGATGAGTTCCCAAAGTATATTTCTTGATTGAACGTTTTTCGAGATCCACCGTTTTAGCTCCTGTTATTTATCACGAAGTTTTCTCTCAAAGGTCATCGAGTGATATTTTGCTTATTCTAACATTTCTTGCGGTGCTGCTTAATTTCTTTTTTGTGCAGTGCTCCCCGCCGGTCTTCCGGTTTCTGAGATCATGGAAGAGTGATAATATTTCTTTTTTTCGGAGTGAAGAATGCACTGGTACGGCGAGACTGAGATAATGAGATCCTTCTTTTATTATGAGCTTGTCCTCGATCAGGGGTGCAACTAAACCGGTCACATCATCATCTGTAAATTTCTGACCTGTATGACGGCCAAGGTAGTCCCTGAGCTGTGATATGTTTTGAATTTCGTCGCATGCTTTGCATATGAGTCTCTCGGTGCCGGTAAGCATAATTAATGAATTGCGCATGGATTTTCGCGAATCAACGATAAACAGGCGGCCTCCGGAATCTACAGAAAATAGAATGCTGTTTTCATGATTTTTTCTCCAGAGATTAATTGCTTTTTCAAGACAGGCTGTATAGCGTCTAACATTGCGGGGAGGATTATAGTCATACGTAAAATAATGAGAAAGATTGAAGGTGGTTTCAGGGGAGAATGGATATATGAAAGAGTAGGCGGGGGAAGGCTGAATATTTGATAGACCGAACTCATCGGGGTTCTCAAAATATGGGCTCTGGCGCACAAGATGTATATACCTGAATGATACGGGTGGCCGAAGATGAGTAATGAGCGGAACCAATCCGGACATTTCTGAGTATGCTGAAGGCGGCTCAGAAGGAATTCCTGCGAGCATATTCCAGCTGACATCGAGATTCAGCTCCCTGCACCACTTGAGAAGCTGTATATTACGAAGCCCGGTAGTGCCTTTTCTCATGAGTTTGAGTACCGGGGTACTGAGGCTTTCGATGCCGGGCTGGATTTTCTTTATTCCCGCGCGCTTGAGCGCCTTGAGCTGACCCCTGGTCAGGGTAGCTCGTGTTTCATAAAATATTGTTGAATTCAGGCGTTTTCTTCCCAACTCTGAAATCAGGTCCTGGAAATATTCCGTGTCGAGGGAACAGTCCGCCATATGAATCATCAGCCCCCTGTATCTGCGTGCCACGGACGTAATCTCTCTGTATGCACGTTTGCCGGATTTTCTGCGGTAATGAATATCGTTACCGTTCAAGCCGCAAAAAGCACAGCGTTTTTTCTCTCCCCACCAGCAGCCTCGTGAAGTTTCGAGTACAAGAAAGGGTTGAAAGGGCAGATCTAAACCGCTTTCGTGAAGCTGATGAAAGTAGTCGTCAAAATCGGGTTCCGGCAGTTTGTCGAGATCCTGCATCCCCGGCGCATTCGTACAATCGCCATCGGATAAGCAGTTCTTGATGTTTTCTCTGGTGAATACCCCCTCGATTGTATTCACTGATATTCCTTTCCGTACATTTCTGACAACCCGGGGGAAGGCTTCTTCCGCCTTCCCAGATATCACCGCATCTACAAAAGGGAACTGCCGTAGTATTTCAATTCCCTTGATTCCCTCGCAGTCCGCGCCTCCGAAGACTATAAAGGTATCAGGTCTGCTCTGCTTGATCCGTCTGGCAAGTGACAGGGAGGCTGTTTTTTGCTGGAACATGCATGAAAATCCGGTAATTAAAGGTTGTGTTTTGTCAATTTCATCCATGCATGCATCGAGAAAAGTATCAGCTTTTTTCTGCACCGTCTGAATCGTTTTAATAAAGTTTTCGGGCAGCGGGAATAAAAAGCGACTGAACTTCGCTGCCGGATTGCGCAGAATTTTTTCGATGTATCCTGATTCGGGAGGAGTTTTATCACCGTACAGGGTTTTGGAGAATATCCACTCGCCGATTTCATGGTAAGGACTGAAATCAAGGCGTTCTGATATTCTGTAATAGGCATCCATTCCTGCAATTCTCGCAAAGAGCAGAGAGAAATAGAATATGCAGGCATTCATGCCGGAGGCCTTGAGACTGCTCTTGATAAGACTTATGCCCAATGAGGGGGTCAGGGGGAACCCAAAGGGCATGCTGATAAGTACATTTTCATGTTTGTTCCCGAATTTTCCTGCACTCATAATCCGGTTAGTTTCTCAACCCCTCAGCAGTACTAAGACGCTTTGCCACGTGCCTGAGAATCGCTTTGTCCGACCGGCAGTCGGGACTTATTCCCATTATATCGCCTGACAGATATGCGGAATGCATACATCCTGAATAGCACTGCAGCCTATAATTGCACCTGTGACATTTTTTTTGAAAGTCATAGCGATTAAGTAATTTTATTCTCAAAGGGTGATTCATTGCCACCTCAAGAGAGGAGATGCTGTTAATGTTGCCGAAGCTTACTGACCTGTCTGAGAACCTTGCACAGGGATAAATAGTTCCGTCAGTTCCAATGGCAAAGATATGGGTCTGGCAGCTCTTCATCATCGTGCAGATTGCCGGTTTATGAGTATCAAACGATTCTTTTATGAGAGCCAAAGGCCGGACTTCGGGGCGCCTGCTGCTTTTATCATCAAACCACAGGTCGAAGAGCCTGCACATCACAGTGGCCCGCTCCTTCTGGTTCAGCAGAAGATTTTCACTGTTTTTTAAAGTTGTCCCGCAGTTTACAACAGTGTTTACCCTGAAGTTCATCCCTTGATGTTTGAAAAAAGCATATATTTTATCTATATGAGGGGCGGACTGACGTGTAATAACGGTCAGTGCCGGGGTGCTGCCGCCGGCCTTCCTTGTCATGTCCACGGCCCTCATGACTCTCTCGAAAGATCCGCGGCCTGAAACATAGGGGCGTAGTTTGTTGTGTAGAAATTCAGGGCCGTCCACACTGAAACTGAGGGAAAACCCTTCACCAAGGAAAAAATCTATCATTTGCCGAGAGAGAAGTACCCCGTTAGTCTGCAGATAATTTATCACTTCGTGCGAGCATATTTTTTTCTGGAGCCTGCGCATTCTTTTAAAAAAAGCAAGGCCGGCGGTCAGTGGCTCGGCGCCTAGCCAGGTGTACGAAACTCTACCTGAACTCTCGTGGTCTTCGATCAGACGGAACAGGCGGCCTATCGTCTTTTCACTGATTATGCCTCTGCGTTTTTCACCCTTGTAGCAGTAGATACAGTGCAGCGGGCATCCGTCAGATACATGTATCAGTACCTGCAGGCTTTCCGGATGAGAATGGATATTTGAAGATTTCTGAGGAATATCTTCGATCCTGATCGTCATGGAATTGCTTGAAGACTATGGCAGTTGATATGAGCGGTACTTCCGCTCTTTGACACCGGCAGTACCGCTCCGGTATAAACATTTCTGTTAATGGATGTTCGCGGTCTATCCCTTACCGCCGTCATAGATGTTCCAGCCGGTATTATTGTCGATGCTTGGTTCTATAAAAGAGTAGTACCGCTGGACAGCAATATACTTCCACTCGGTGCCTCCTGTAACGTTTCGCATATCTGACCTGTCAAGGTGTTTTTTCGGGATATCTTTAATCATGATTTTGTTTTTTTTCATATTAATAGTTCTCCATCCCAGTGTCCACCCCTGGTGTGGATACTGGGAATTTGCTTTAGCCTACATTTTACTTACCACCTACCACATACTACTTACCCTCATATCTTTTACCGCAATGAATTCTCCGGGTTAGTAGTATATAGCACACTCAGTCGTGGTGTTGCAGTACATAGAGTCAGCACCCGGTTGGCAGCCCCCCTTTCGGGTGGTATCACAGTACATTGAATCCGCACCTGCGGAAGGTGTTGCATCACCGCCGCCCGATCCCGTGCCGGATGAATCCTCGGGGTCGGAATAGCCTCCGCGTTTTATGCCGGAGGTAAGCATGACAGGCGGCATCACCATAAACCCTCCACGAATCTTTTTCAGTATCGTCGGGTCCTTCTTGCTTAATTTCTTAAGGTCAACATTCAGGTCCTTGATTTTAATCCTTGCCATCATTTTCTCCTTTCTTTAACGGTTAAGTTTCATTATCCCGCCGTATACATCTACACTCTGAACTCAGTCTTCCCAGACCGAGACTCCGCCTTCACCCTCGACCCTGCATGTAAGTCTCCTGTCACTGAGAACAGCGACAACCCATATTGATGAATTGTCATCTTCCCGGAAGACACGCACACCTGCCTCGTCATCCCTCAGATCAAAAGAACCAGCCGGCGCTGAAAAAGAAACGGCATCCGCCAGAGACCTTGCAAGCACCTCTACTGTAGTCTGCCGGTCCACAATATCCCAGAAGTTTTCAGGCACTCTGTATATATTACCAACGGACCGGGCCTCACTACTTTCTTCCGGGCCGTCCGGGAAGTACCTGAGTCCGGACTTGCCGTTCTCGGCAGGTCCGAGGTACTCAAAGAAGTACGGTATATCGCCGGAACGCAGCTGATGCAGTTCCTCAGACGTGAACTCGATGGGTATCGCGTTATCCGCGCCCCATGATGCCCCGGAGACCGGATAAAATCCGGCACGGTATTTTCTGAGCCAGCGACTGTAGAGGGCGGTAGGTTTGGCAAGTACCCGGTGCGGTACGCCGGTGAATTTATCCTTCAGGTAATCTTTAATCTCACTTCCGTGCCTGCCCATAGTTTCCCAAATGTCTATCATTCCACGGGTGAACTGGCATACATAGGGGCCGTAACCTATCGAACCGTCATGATTCAGTACAAGGTGTTTCTGGTTCAGCGTGCCGGAGGTATGCATTCCCGGAATAAGGGCGAGTCCTTCCTGCACTGATTTCATTATCCACTGCTCTTCAGAAGACCCGCAGAGCATTAACTCCCTTGCAAGACCGGTATGCCTGTGCAGTCCCAGGGCGTGCAAATGGGGCTGCTCCTGTGCTGTAAGGTCGACAAGCATGGTGTCTCTGAGACAGTCAGACTCATGAAAGACGACTTCAAGATCAACAGGATGCAGAAGCAGGTCGGGACAGGAGGAAGATGTGCCGCATACAATGTTTTCCTGGTTGAGGTCGGACAGGCCCATGCCCATGGCAAAGCCCGCAAGCAGCCCCGCCGAGTACCAGAACCGTTTTTCTTCAGACTCTCTCAGACACGTTGCCTCAACGGAAGCGGCCTTCCGTAATCTGTCGGATCCCCCTGTGGGCTGATCCAGAAGATCGATAGCCTGAGAGAGTCTTGATTCTATGAACTCGGCGTATCCATAGTCATCACCTGCCGGTATGACGAGGTGTGTCGGCAGCCTTGCTCCTTTTATTGAAGGCTTTAACCATTTATTGAGAAGCTCTGCAACCGATTGATGATTGCCGGCGTCACTGGAGCCGACGAGGAAATATTCTGTCAGCATGCTCCTGCTCTTGTAGACAAATTTTCTGCCCTTTTCGAACTCAATAAGAATAACACGCTGCCCATTATTGTGAGGGTCGCTGCTTATGACGGTCATTTTGACTATCAGTCCTTCGGTATATCGTGACAGCCGCCCGCCGATATCATTGGAAAGCCTCCTGAAAAGGAGTTTGAGCATATCCGTGTACTGCTCTGTCAGCAGCTTAATGATATGAAGTGCTTTGTGGTTGTTGTTTCTGTGGCACATGGATATGCCGGCAATTTCCCGCATGAAGGGGCCGTGGAACCGGTTGTTCAGGACGCCGGGGGATATAATGTGTCCATATTCCGTTTCAAGGTGTACGGAAAGTTTTCTGATATTTTCAAGTGTTTCAAAAAACAGTCTGTTTCCTGGCAGCCTAGAAAATGCATCGAAGAAATAATGTTCCCGTCTTCTGTCCGGCGGCCCCACGATTATATTCAGATCTCTGTCCGGAAGTTCTTCAGCAAGTCGCGGCAGGAGTTCTTCTGAAGCATCATGCCAGAGAAAGTCTAAATTGTCGTGCTCCGCATGTTCCTGTTTTTTGAATATTGCGATTCCTGAGCGATGGGCAGGTTTGAATGCAAACGTTGATCTGGCAGGATCAATGATCTGGATGTTTGGTTTTCCTGCTATCCTTAGAAGCAGCCTCAGTATGCCAGCCGTTCCAAGGGCAAGCCCCGGCTGTTTCGCCGGTAAATCTGGAACCGCACCGGCGCCGCCGGATATCGACATGATCCGCTGAATATAACGGGCTGTATTCTCTCCTGTGATGCTGCCGTGGGTCAGTTTGGAGATGTCAAAAAGCGACTCGAGTATGCCTGCTATTCCGTGACAGTGGTAGGGTGCTTCCATGTCTGCCGAGTACCGGAGGACATTTATTGAAAACCTTACGGCATGTCTGGCTATGTTCAGATAATCCTCCCGCCCGGTCTTTCTGTATAGTGTGATATAAGTATGGGCGATGCCCGCAGAGCCGTGGCACCAGTGATACCGCCTTTTTTTATCAGTAAGGCTTACAGGCCATGAAAAACCGTCCTCATCTCTGGAAATTTGGCCGTTGAGCCATCTTAAAGCTCCTTTCAGCAGTTGCCGGGACAGGTCATCCCGGAATTCATATGCCATTTCGGCCAGAAAGATCGCTATGCCTGCCACCCCGTGAGCCAGCCCCGTATGCGGGACATAACGGTCGGGATTGTCCCCCCATTCAGGAATGAGAGGGGCCCAGCAGATTGAATCATCATGACTTTCAGCACTGCTTTCAAGATAACGTACGGTGGCTTTTGCGTAGTCGAGATAGCGTCTGTCGGATGTGGCGTTATAGAGGTGGAGAAAGAATATGCCGGTACCCGCCGCGCCTGAAAGGATGTCGGTGCCGCGAAATTCCCCATCTGATATTCTCCGGGCTATGCTGCATGCGGCATTCAGTGGAACCGGATCGTCCAGTGTCTCGGCAACGGCAAGGTGAAACAGACCGATGCCCGCATGGCCGTCATACAGACCTGGATTAAGGGGGATGGGGGGAGGGGTGCTCTCTATGAGATCATAACTGATCTCACGGGAAAGTCCGGAAGCCTCTTTATCTCCGGTTGCCCGATACAGGTCGAGAAGAGCGAGTCCTATGCCGGCTGCGCCACGGTACAGGTCTGAATGGTAGAACTTATTGCCTTCAGGCCCGGTTTCAGGAAAGCGGATGCCAAGGGTCGTATGAACGGCTGCCCTTTTCAGTGTTTCCCCGCATTGAGCAGCAAGTGTCAGAGCTTCATGGCAATGCCTTTCAGTTTTAATACAGGTATGAGCGACTGTCTTTCGCATGATGGTGTGCCACGGATTGTCAGAAATAGAGTTTATCGCCTTTATCGATGAGTGATGTTAAGGTAATGTCCATATAAGGAGAAATATTAATCAAAATAATTATCATAATTAAAACATAACAGGGTGCTTTGAATAAGTCAAGTGAAAATTACCAAACACGATCCATAGTTCTAACCAACACTATGCTGGGGCATGGCTCAAAGACTTGATGAACGCGATGGGATTATTGGAACGTGGAACCTGTGAAATATAAATTATAGATGTAGACTGCCAGAGGATTTCAGCTTATTTTAAAAAACGGTCGAACCACTCCCTTATCAGCTCCACCCGTTGAATCTGACGATCTGCCCTTCCTGTGAAATGGAATTCTTCAGGGAAGACGACAAGTTCCGTCATAACGCCGGATTTTTTCAGTGCAACATACCACTGCTCTCCCTGCTCGATAGGGCACCTCATGTCCCTGCCGTTCTGTATGACAAGGGTAGGGGTCCTGACTTTTCGGGCATGCTTCAGTGGTGATCTGTTCCAGTATCTCCTGAAATCATCAAGGGGTGACCTGCCTCTGAAATCTTCCTGGATCCACCAGTTATAATCACCTGTGCCCCAGAGGCTGATCAGAT
>CAZZGC010000028.1:0-20567 GCA_964653915.1 uncultured Thermodesulfovibrio sp. | reverse complement strand
CCCTCGCAAACGTCTCCAGAGAAGAAAGGCCGGCTGCAGGACGGGCGCTGAACGAACTGAAGAAGTTCATGGAAACCTGCATCGATGACCTTGAAGGGTCTCTGAAGACATCCGAAATATCCAGGTCTCTGAAAGAAGATCATATAGATGTTACAATCCCCGGCAGCATGACCCCGCCGGGTCACCTGCATCCCGTTACACTTGTACTTGATGAGATAACTGATATATTCATATCGCTTGGTTTCGCGGTAGAGGAGGGTCCTGAGGTCGAGCTTGATTTCTATAATTTTGAGGCCCTCAACTTTCCTGAAGAGCATCCGGCAAGGGATATGCAGGATACTTTTTTTGTGAGTGATGATGTGGTCCTCAGGACTCACACCTCGTCTGTCCAGGTCAGGATCATGGAAAAACAGAGTCCTCCTCTCAGAGTCATTGTTCCCGGGAAGGTCTACCGATGTGATGCGGACGTAAGTCATATCCCCATGTTTCATCAAATTGAAGGGTTCATGGTGGACAGGGATATCCGTATGAGTGACCTCAAGGGTGTACTGGAACTCTTCATTCATCGCGTATTCGGCCCTGATACATCACTGAGATTCCGGCCGAGCTTCTTCCCTTTTACGGAACCGAGTGCGGAAATAGATATCTCCTGTGTTATCTGCGGCGGAGGTGGGTGCAATGTATGTGGCGGAACAGGATGGATAGAGATACTCGGAGCGGGGATGATAAATCCTAAGGTGTTTGAAAAAGCCGGTTATGATTCGGGGGAATATACAGGTTTTGCGTTTGGTCTGGGGATAGAACGTGTTGCCATGCTCAAGTTCGGTATAAATGATATAAGGCTCTTTCCTGAAAACGACAGGAGGTTTTTGGAACAGTTTAAAGCTGTTAGCTGACAGCTTTCAGTTGAAAGACTGGCCGCTGACCGCTAATAGCTGAATGCTTATTTTTTACCATGAAGGCATCCTATAACTGGCTAAAGGAATTTGTTGACTTTGATCTCTCACCGACTGAACTGGGAGACAGGCTGACTCTTGCCGGGATCGAGGTGGAGGCGGTGGAAGCGACCGGCGATGATACAGTCTACGATCTCGGAGTAACCCCGAACAGGCCGGACTGGCTCAGTATCCGTGGAATCGCAAGAGAGCTTGCGGCTATTCTCGGGCTGGAATTCAGGGATGTTGAACCGGAAAGCTTCGTTGAGGACGGAGATGCACCTCATGTTGCCATAAGAGACAAGAACCTCTGTCACCGTTACTGTTCCAGAATAATCCGGGGGGTAAAGCCCGGGCCTTCTCCTGACTGGATTGTGTCGAGGCTCGAGTCATGCGGAATCAGGCCGATGTCTAACATAGTGGATGTTACGAACTATGTACTTCTTGAGATGGGTCAGCCCCTTCATGCCTTTGACCTGGATAAGTTATCCGGCGGTTCGATCGAGGTGAAGAGGGCAGGTAATGAAAAGTCATTTACTACACTTGATGGTGTTGAAAGACGCCTAGAGCGCGATTATCTCATGATCTGGGATGAAGAACGGCCTGTTGCTGTTGCCGGGGTGATGGGAGGAGAGAATACAGAGGTCTCCGATGAGACGGTCAGTATTTTCCTTGAAAGCGCATGGTTCCTGCCCGCATCCATTCGAAGGACTTCGAAGTCCCTCGGACTGTCTACCGAATCATCCTACAGATTTGAGCGGGGTGTGGACAAGATGGCTGTATCAGCTGCCCTTGACAGGGCTGCCGCACTGATCGCAAGGCTATCTGGCGGTGCGGTATCGCCCATGACGGACGTCTGTCCCGTTCCTTTTTCTGCTGAGAGTTTCGAAATTTCCTGCAAGAAAATATCGAAACTTGTAGGTGTCGATTTCGGGGCTGATTTCATTACAAGAACGATTGAGTCGCTTCATTGCTCCGTCAGAGGTGAGGGAGACCGGCTGAACATAACTCCTCCAAGTTTCAGGGAAGACCTGAAGGGTGATGTTGACATAGCCGAAGAGGTTGCCCGTTTGTATGGATATGACAGGATACCGGCGACAATGCCGGTCATGCATATGAGCCCGGCCCCGGCAAACGGGAGACTTCATATGATGCGTTTTCTGAGGCGGGCGATGGCCGGTTCCGGGTTCTGCGAGGCCGTTAACTTCAGTTTCCTGAACCCTGTGATTCTTGACAGCCTGAACCTGAATAACAATGACCGCCGAAGGTCACTGGTGATGATCAGAAATCCGCTCAGGCAGGAAGAGTCAGCGCTCAGAACGACACTCGTTCCGGCACTGCTGCAGAATGTGGCGCTCAATCACAGTCGGGGAGAGAGAGCTTTGCGCCTCTTCGAGATATCGAAGGTTTTCATAAGGACAGAAGATAAACTGCCGGATGAGATTCTTCAGATGGCTGCGGTTATACAGCAGGATAAAACACCAGTTCTCTGGAAGGATCCACGCCCCGCTTTTTTCGAGATGAAGGGAGCAATCGAGAGAATTCTGGCGGAGATGAGGATTCGCGACGTGACCTTTAAAGGTGAAGTAACCACTGAACCGTATTTGCATCCGGGCAAGTCCTGCGTAATAGAAGCAGGAGGGCAAAAGATAGGGGTCATCGGGATGCTTCACCCTTCCGTAATCGAAAGATATGAGCTTCCCGGAGATACAGCCATAGCAGAGCTGTTCGATCTGAACCTCCTTGCAAGTGCGACAGAATCCCGAATCCGGTTTTCGCCGATCCCGAGATTCCCCCATGTTGACAGGGACGTTGCTTTTGTTGTTGACAGGGATATTTCCGCTGCCTCCATAGAACATGAGATGTTCGGGGTTGAATCAGATCTTATAGAGTCGGTCCGGCTGTTTGATATATACGAAGGAAAGTCCCTTCCGGATAACAAGAAGAGCATTGCTTTCACTTTGCGTTACCGTTCAAGGGAGCGCACCCTCACCGACGCTGAGGTAGAAGATGTTCATAATGCCATAGTCAGGCGTGTCGTGGAGAAGCTGGGCGCTGAACTTCGCTGACCCACACTATTCACAAATCCGAATATGGCGTGACGAAAAAAACATGCTGGATCGGGCTAAAGTTTTTCTGTATTTTGACGATATATATATCCAGGTATGGAATATAAAGTCGTTATACAGGAAAACCTTGAAAATGGATCGATTTATATCCACACTTTCCCGCTGGAGCCCTCTCATATCGAGGATGCTATGAAGTTCAGAAGGCTGACTTTTCACTCCGACTGCGTTTTCATCGTGGAATACTCTCTCAACTGATCTGCAACTTCTGCTGTTTACCGGAATCCCCCTGGAACTGAAAAAGGCTTCTTTAACTAATCAAGGAACCGGCCTTTTAAGCCGACTAAGTATAGTATCATGACAAGGGAAGGAAGATTGATGGAATCAAACAGTCCAATGGAAAACAAGATTCTCAATGATTGCTGGCTTCGCCTGCTCGGTCTCCTGGATTACTGCAACAATGCCATAAAACAGAGAGAATGGTTTCCGGAGGATGTGAAAGAGTTTTATGCTCTAAAAGATATGGTAATGAAACAACTACACCATTATCCTCCCGCAGGGGCTGCAGTAACTCTGAAAAAAGTACCCTATCAAACTTACAGGGAGCGTGCGTCTTGTTCTCATGGGTCCGAACTCAGGGAAGATATTCTTATTGAGATGGAAATAAAGTATGCAGGACGAATATTTTGTTTTCATATTCCTTTTGATAAGACAAAAGACTGGGGTATAAATATCGATGCCTTGGAGCAAAAGGAATGGTTATCTTCAAGCGAATTTAATAGAGCGAATTTTAAAGGCGTTTTTGAGGAAATCAGGTTGCTTTTAGACCTCGTACATGGTCGAGACATGAATATCGGTAATTTGAGTGGGTAATAGAAATCATCGTATCGGTAATGCTGAGAGGTAATTTCTGAAAATCATGGATTATTCGTTATATATTAATTGGGATGAGCATAATGATACAGGGGTCCCGATAATAGATGATCAGCACAAGGGCATTGTCAGTACTATCAACTCACTTTATCATTTTATGCGTGGGGGGCATGGCGAAGACATCCTGCAGCCTACCCTTGAAATATTGAGGCTATATACAATTGTCCATTTCAGAACAGAAGAAAGACTCATGATAGCATCCGGATACCCGGATATCGATGGGCATGTCAAGATTCACGACGGGCTATCCAGAAAAATGAAAAAAATTGCGATGGATCAAAGTGTAAGCCCGGATATAATAAATGTTCTGAATTTTCTGAGGGAATGGTGGCTGACTCATATAAACCATGAAGACAGAAAATATATTTCATATATGCTTAGGCTGGCAAAGGTATGAGGAACATGTTTGTAGGTATGACCGGAAAGGAGAAGAAATAAAGCAATGCGGCACCGGAGGTATCTTTGTTTATAGAAAACGACAGTATCTGGCATGCCCTGGACGAGATTGACACGAATGCGCTCATTTTCGTTGATGTTGATGGTGTTATCCGCAATATCAACAAGGGTGTTACTAGGCTGTTGGGTTACAGCGCAGATGAGGTTATAGGCAAGAAAGTGGAAATTTTAATGCCGCCTGATGTCAGGGAGCTCCATAACTCCCTGATATTGAACTACGTCAAGCGCCGGAAAAAGAATTCAAAAACTAAATCGAGGCTGATCGGCGTACAGCGAACGTTTCCGGCGGTCATAGAAATGCCGGGCAGTGAACCGAAACGATTTTCCGTTGTAAACAAGCACGGTCGGGAGATTGCTGTGATCCTGAATATCAATGAAGTCTGGTCTGGTCCTGAAAATCTGGTCGGTTTCATTGCAATCATTCAAAATAATACAGAACAATACATTCTCCAGCAAAAACTGCATTATCGGGCAACCCATGATGAACATACGGGTTTGATCAACTGGCAGGAGTTTGAGCACCGTATTCAGGAGGGGAAGAGAACTATGCTTCAGGAAAACAGGGAATATTGTGCTTCAGTTCTCTATCTTGATATCGATTATTTTGAGCCGATCCCTTTTTTCTCCCAGAAAATAGCCAACTCTGCCTTGCGAAAGGTTGCTGACTGGTTGATAAAAAATACTCGCCAGAATGATGGGCGCAGTAAAGACTTCATAGTATCTCATCTTGTTAGCGATGAATTTGTTATTTATCTGCCTGACACCCCCCTGGATAGGGCAATGATTTTAGCCCGCCGCCTGCAAGCGGGATTTCGTAAGCTGAATTTAAGAACTGCAGAGAATCCATTCTATTCAAGTATCAGCATCGGCATTGCAGATATGAACTCTTCCACTTCGCTTCAATATGCAGTTTCCCAGGCTGCAAATGCATGCCGTGGAGCCAAGGAAAAAGGTAAAGACAAGATCATGTTGACAAAAGAGGGTGGCGACAATCATCTGAGACTGGAACCTCTTATTCGCGAAGCTCTACGGAAAGATCGACTGAAGCTGTATGCACAGCTGATCGTCCCTCTTAAATCGGCCGCGCAGAAAATCGAAAACAATAAATTGCACTATGAAGTATTATCCCGGATGGAGGACGGGCAAGGTAATGTTATATCACCTATGGAGTTCATCCCGGCTGCAGAACAACTGGGAATCGCCAAGGAAATAGACAGGTATGTGATAGAGAGAGTTCTGACTTTCTTGCAGGAAAATCCCGCTCATGTAGAGAATCTGTCCCTTTGTTCAATAAACTTGTCAGGGATGTCCGTCTCCGATGAGAGAATGTTTAAGTTTATTGAACGCATGATACATAAAAGCGGGCTTGATCCCGGAAAGTTGTGTTTTGAGGTCACAGAAACCTACGAGATTCATGACAATGAAATCGCTATGGAACTTGTTACACGGCTCAGGCGAATGGGGTGCAAGTTTGCATTTGACGACTTTGGTATCGGTTATTCCAATTACCAGAGTTTCTCGCGTTTTCCAATAGATATCGTAAAAATTGACGGCAGTTACGTGCGCAGGTTTTTGACGGATCATCCACTGAGAGTAGATGTGGAAGGCATAATAAACTCTGCAAAGGCCCGTGGACTTGAAATCATCGCCGAATATGCCGAAAATGAAGAAATCGTTGCGGAAATTGAGAGACTGGGGGTTGATTATGCCCAGGGGTATCTTTTCAGCAAACCAGAGCCGATTGAATCTTTGCTGGCACTCACGGGCACCGATAAACTATGCACCCATTAAGTGTGATAACCTCTAAAAATGATCGATCTGTAAAGGCTTTTCCCTGTAAGTGGAGTAGTCAAGGGGCTTGGGATACCAAATGAGAGCTTTGACAGTTAAGAGTCGAACTTGCTTTAACCTTCAAGAGTGCTCTTGATTCTTAATAGGAAATTGCTAGGCAAAACCGGTTTTGATATTAGGGGGACGCCTGGTTCATAAATTTTCATCTTTTTCAGAATCTCCGCTGTATAACCGCTTGTAAAAATTGCCTTTATTTCAGAGTTTATTTTTCTTACTGCTGCAAGGGTTTCTATGGCGTTTTTCCGTGGCATCACGGCATCAAGAATCAAAAGACTGATTTCATCTTGATGCTCATTGAATTTAGCTATAGCATCTTCTCCGTCCGCTGCCTCTACAACGCGGTATCCGGATTCTTCAAGGATTTTTTTCTCCGACAACCTCACAGCATGCTCATCCTCTGCAAGCAGGAGCATTTCTCCGTGACCGGTCAGCTCAGGGTATTCCACCGTTGTGACCTTCCTTATGGAGACATCTGGTCTGTCTACCGGCAAATAGATTCTGAATGCAGTTCCACTGCCGGGCTCACTGTATACATTGATGTAGCCATTGTGCTCTTTTACAATTCTGTAAATAATCGCGAGCCCAAGTCCCGTGCCTTTCCCAGTTTCCTTGGTTGTAAAAAAAGGCTCGAATATCTTTCGTTTCGTTTCATCGCTCATGCCCGTCCCCGTATCCGATACAGTTAATAATGCATAAGTTCCAATTTCACCATATCTATGTGTAACTTTAAAGCTTTCGTCTATCTCCACAATGTCAGTCTCAATTTTAAACTCTCCGCCATCAGGCATGGCATCCCGTGCATTAGTGGCAAGATTGATGATGATCTGCTCTACTTGAGTTTTGTCTGCGAGTATTACGGGCTCTTTATCTGTCAGTTTTGTAAGAATCGAAATATCTTCACCGATAAAGCCTGTCAGTAATCGAGCGACTGTTCTCACTACATTGTTAAGCCGTACCGGCTCAAATTCGCAATGCTGTTTTCTGCTGAACGCAAGCAGCCCCTGAGTAATCTGCGTAGCCTTGTCGGATAACGAAAGTATTTTGTCAATGTATTCTCGTGCCGGATCGCTTTCGATCATGTTTTTATTTGCAAGATAGCCGTAGTTTATGATGGCGGCAAGAATGTTATTGAAGTCATGGGCTACACATCCCGCGAGTTGTCCAACAGCTTCCATTCTTTGTGAGTGCAGGAGTTGCTTTTCCAGGCTCTTTCGCTCTGTAATGTCACGTGTGATGACGGCAAAGCCGTAAAGGATGCCTTCATCATCCCGCAATGCAGTAATGAGAGTATTTGTGAGAAAAGTTGAGCCGTCTTTTCGCACATGCCATCCTTCGTATTCCGAGCGGCCTGCGGATACAGCGGCTTCCAGCTGCTGTTCAGGTTTGCCCGCTTCGATATCGTGAGCCTGATAAAAACAGGAAAAATGTTTGCCAATAATCTCTTTGTCATCGTAGCCATTTATACGTTTTGCTGTCTCATTCCAGCTTGCGACATATCCCTTTGCATCAAGCATGAAGATGGCGTAATCGCATACTCCGTCAACCAAAAGGCGAAAACGCTCTTCGCTGTCCCGTAGTCTCTTTTCGGCCCTTTTGCTTCTCAATGCTTCTATTATTGCAACCGACAGGTCTTCGATATTTTCCTGGTCTTCGATAGTATATCCGCCATCTTTGTTTCCCAGACCTATCATCCCGATTGTTTTCCCTTCATGTTTCAACGGAACGCCCAGGAAGGCTGTTAACTTTGGATGACCGTTCGGCGTTCCAACGTGATCCGGATGGGCCGCTATTGCATTCTCGCCGTTCACTATCCGGGAGATTCCGTCGAGCATTGTTGCTCTGTCAACACCCCGAACCGGCATGCTTTTGATGTATGTTCTGGCATCCAGCACAGCCATCCTGCATTCATCCCATCCGGGGTTGCTGATCGCTATAGTATCGAAAAGGCCATTTTCATTTAGTTCACCGATAAAACCGAACTTGCTTCCGCTGAGTTCTTCGGCTACTGAAAGACACATCTTGCCAAGTTCTTCCTCGGTTTTACATGTAAGCGCTTCCTGAAAAACCTTATTTATTGCCTTGAAAATTTTGTTTTTTCTCGCAACTCGGGCCTCCGCCAGTTTGCGGTCGGTAATATCTTTTACAATGCCATCGTATGAAATTAATGTTCCGCTTTCATCATAACTTGGGACGATAGTGCTTTCGACCCAGCGTATAGTTCCATCCTTCTTGATGATGCGGTGCTCAACCGGTTGTGGGAAATCCCCCGAAAGAACTTGATTAATCTGTTTTTGCACAATACCGCGATCTTCCTCAATAACCATACGAATCCATAAATAAGGATCTTCTGAAAATTCCTGCCTACTATAACCTGTTACCGCAAAACATGCTTCGCTATGTACAGTTTCCTCTGGTTCGCCATCTACCACACTAACCGTGTAAATATAGTCAGTGATTGCTTTTGTGATACGCCTGTACCGCTCCTGGCTGTCTCGCAGTGCTTTTTTTATGCCTTTCCCCAAATGTTCCGACATGTTTCAGTCATAAATTCCCAAATGTTCCTTTCGTGCGTACGTAATGCGCAACAATCTTTTTACTCTTACCTCTCTCGATAGATTCCGCAGGCATCAGCTTCCCCTAACATGCTCCCATGATTATTAAATATATAACAGAAAATAAATTTGTCAAGTAAGCAAGAAAATGAAACAATACTTTTTTCAAACATCCACCACCGGTCAAGGTTATTGTCGGTAATGACGATATAACAAGTGTTAATAAAAACAAGAAAGGGGTAAAGGGTTTCCATTCGCCAATGAAGGCTCTGCTCTCATGAATGGGTGCCACTTTCAGGAATGGCCGCGCCGAAACACTGTACTTGCATCATCTCGTCCAATAAAAGGGCTCTTATAAGATCATTTGTTCTTTTTTTTATGCCGCTGGCTCTGATAACTGGACTTGTAACATTCATCGTCTACTCGACTGAAGTCAGGAGTACAAGGGTTATTCTTGAAAAACAGGAAAGCAATCATATTCATCAGATAAAAAACACCATATCTCATCATTTTTATATGGTAGTTTCGGACCTTATGATTCTCGTTGGACAGCATGAACTTCAGCGGTTGCTGGATGGCAGTGAAATGGAGAAAAAAGACCTGGCAGGCAATTTTCTCTCCTTTTCTCTAAGGAAGGGTCTTTACGACCAGATACGCTTTCTGGACGGCACCGGCATGGAGGTTTTAAGGGTTAACTATAATAACGGAGATCCATATGTTGTTCCCGATGAGCAGCTCCAGTTTAAAGGCAGGCGTTACTATTTCGAAGAGACTTTCCGGCTTGCCAGAGGCGAGATCTACGTTTCTCCTTTTGACCTGAATATCGAACACGGAAAAATAGAATTGCCTCTTAAACCGGTAATACGCTTTGGGACCCCCGTTTTTGACAAAGATGGCCATAAAAAGGGGATCATGCTGCTGAATTACCTTGGAGAAAAGCTGCTCAATACACTCAGCCGGTATTCCGCTAATGTTGCGGGTCAGTTCATGCTCCTCAATTCAGATGGATACTGGCTCAAAGGCCCAAGGGCTGTTGATGAGTGGGCATTCATGTATAAAAACCGGCAGGCCAGGACATTTGCCACGACTTTTCCTGATGCATGGAAGCTGATTAGCGGGGCGGAGTCAGGACAATTTCAGAATTCCCAGGGGTTGTTTACCTTTGTAACAATCCATCCGGTTAAAGAGGCATTGGAAGGGATAAACTCGCCTGATAAAACTGTTGCTCAGCGCGCATCTCATATTGCAGGTGAGCATGACTGGAAAGTTGTATCTTACGTGTCACCAGCTGTCATCAGCGCCATTCCACAGAAGATTCGGAATAAGTTCCTCTCCGGATATGCCTTTATGATTTTGGTACTTTCCGTTGCTTCTTTTCTTCTGGCCCGAGCGAGCGTGAGGCGGAAACAGGCGGAGGAAGCCCTCATAGAAAGCGAAGAGAAGTTCCGCACAATAAGCACTACTGCTACCGACGCCATTGTTTTACTTGACAGCAACGGAAATATCATGGACTGGAATTATTCAGCAGAAAGAATATTCGGATATTCAAAAGAAGAGGCTATCGGAAAAGAGATACATTTGTTGCTTACCCCCCGGGAATACCACGATGCGTATAAGCGGGGATTCCAGAGGTTCAGAGGCAGCGGTGAAGGTCCTGTTATCGGAAATATATCCGAATTTGTTGCGCTTAAAAGAGACGGAACAAAGTTCCCTATCGAGATTTCCACGTCTGCCATATGCATTAAAGGCAAATGGCATGCAGTAGGAATTATTCGCGATATCTCGGTACGCAAAAATGAAGAAGAAAAATTGCTCAGGGCCAGGTCGGAACTTGCGGCACTTTACAAAGTCTCATCGGCAGTCAACTCTACGATAGAACTTGACCGGCTGTTTAATATCATACTGAAGACAATAACAAGTCTTGATATTCTGACAGTAGAACAGAAAGCAGGGATCTTTCTGGTTGAAGGTGACAGGATGAAACTTGTTTCTCATCTCGGCCATCCAAAGATATTTCTCGATATGCATAAAGACATGAAGCTGGGCAACTGTCTGTGCGGTCTTGCAGCGCAGACCGGAGAAATCATTATTTCGAAAAACTCCGATCGTGACAGTAATCATTGTTTCAGATATCCGGGTATGGAGACGCACGGACATATAATTCTGCCACTAAAGGTCAGGGATGAGACAGTGGGGGTTTTATACCTATACACACATCCTGATACTGATATAAGTGAAGAGAAAATCAGTACGCTCAAGTCCATCGGAGATCAGATCGGCATTGCCATTGTTAATGCGAGGCTGTATGAAAAAACCAAGAACGTTTCTCTTCATGACTCTCTGACGGGACTTGCGAACCGGCGATATATGGATATAGAGCTGGAAAGGAGCTATGACAAAGCAAAAAGACTGAAATCCGAGCTTTCGCTGATCGTCATCGACATAGACTATTTCAAAAAATACAACGATAAACATGGCCACCTTGCAGGAGATGAAATCCTTGTCCAGGTTGCAAAATTGATTGCAATAGAGACCAGAAAAATAGATCTCGCGGTGAGGTATGGGGGCGAGGAGTTTCTTGTTATTCTTCCCGGAACGGAGCAGGCACAGGCATATGAGATTGCCGAAAGGATCAGAAAAACCGTTGAAAAGAATACCATCGTAACAATAAGTATCGGCGTGGCTTCTTACGATAATTCAATGAAACAAAAGGAAGACCTCATTAAAAAGGCAGACAGCGCCCTTTACAGGGCGAAGCAGGGCGGAAGGAATCGTGTTGAAGCGAGTGAATTAGTGAAGGTTGACACATGAAAGTGAAAAATGTGTGCCGATACAACAGGACAGTTGAGAAGACCCGAAATGCAGTCACGGTGTCGGTATTCTATGATATAGATCATATCATTTATTGTTCGGCATTAATATATTAAAAATTGGAGATTGTGAAGAAAAGTTGAATTTTTGAACAGGCAAAAAGGATTTTAGGGGAAATCCAAGGGGAAAACAGTCAAGCCACCTGCATATCAGAACCATGTTCCGTTTCAGATCTATCACAACGAAATTTATCTTCATAAGCCTGCTAATATTGTGCTCTATCTCTATCCTCATCTTTTTAAATTTTCAGTTTACGCACCACATCAGGGGAGATGCCACAAAGATTAATCTTGCAGGTCAGCTGAGATACCTTTCGTTTGAGATGGTATGGCTGGCGCACAGTATGAAGGTCGATATTGGAGATCCCGAAATAAAGAGAGCCCGCCTTCTGGAAATCAAACGTGAGGTCGAGAGGTTTGAAAATATACTCGACATCTTAAAAAGCGGTGATAAAAAACTCGGGGCTGAAGCTATTACGTATGAAAAAGCTTCAGAAATACTTGACGGAATTGTTAACACCTGGTATGACAATTTAAAACCAGCCCTTTTCAGGATACTGGATCTTCCGGCAGGAGAGGCAGGGTCTGCGCTCGATGAATACGATCTTATGATCAAGGATTATGTGGAAAGGTTAAATGTTCTTGTTAATCTTCTTGAGGAGAACAACCGTAGCGATACGAGGAGACATGTCCTTAATACGCTTTACTTCATTGCCCTGTTTCTGACCGGCGCCATATTCATCGTTTACTACATAAGGAACAGCATTGTCGTTCCCCTTCTCAAGTTGAGGCAGGCTGCATCGCAGATCGAAAGAGGTGACTTTGATATAAAAGCGGTGACCACGGGACGTGATGAGATCGGAGAACTTTTTAAAGACTTCAGGCGCATGGCGCAGACACTCCGGATGACTTTCGATGAAAAGACAAGACTGCTCATGGAACTGGACATCCTGGCATCATTCCCGGAAAAGAATCCCTACCCCATCATAGAATGTGACATGGATTGCAATATTATCTACATGAATCCTGCGGCAAGGAGATTTGCTGATGAGTTGGAGATAGATGGAATCGAGCTGCTACCGCAGAACATTCGTGACATAGCTTCAGAGTTGAAAGTATCAGATAAAGAAGTCGAATATCGCGAAATGGCAATCGGCCAAATTGTGTTTGGTGAATATATTCACATTATGCCGGACAGAGATTCGATCAGGGTATACACAGTAGATATAACGAAGGCAAAGAAGGCCGAGAAAGAAATCAGGAAGAGGGAAGCCAGTCTTGCAGAGGCTCAGCGCATTGCGCGTCTGGGTAACTGGGAATGGAATATAGTCACAAATGAGTTGTGGTGGTCTGATGAAATTTACAGAATATTTGGAGTTTCGCCAATGCAGTTTAAGGCAACATACGAAACATTTCTGGACTTAGTACATCCGGATGACAGGGATCTGGTAAAGAGTTCCATCGACAAAGCTCTATATGAAAATGAACCATACAGTATCGACCACCGGATAAGACTGCCTGACGGTTCGGAAAGGGTAGTTCATGAACAGGCCGAGACGCAATTTGATGAGGAAGGTAATGCAGTCCGGATGTTAGGAATGGTTCAGGATATTACCGAACGCAAGGAAGCGGAAGAGAAGCTCATGGAATACTCCAGAGATATCTTTGCCCTTGCCGATTCATCCAATGTGATATCTGCAGTTCCTCTTACGGAGGATTTATACAGCGCTATATGTAATATTGCGATCAAGAATTTTAATTTAAAAATGGCATGGATCGGTCTTATGGAAGAAGGGAGCTATGATGTTAAACCGGTTGCGCAGTCTGGTTTTGAAGCAGGATATTTATCGACCGTGAAGATAAAATGGGACGATTCACCGGCAGGAAATGGACCCACGGGAATCGCCATAAAGACAAAGGGCGCGGCCGTGATGAATAATATTTCTACTGATCCCGCATATGCCGTATGGCGATTGGATGCAATAAAGAGGGAATACCGGTCTTCAATGGCCGTGTCTCTGATTGACTCTGAGGCCAATGTCATCGGGGTCCTTAATTTATACAGCAGTGTGCCTGATTTTTTTTCAAAAAGGAAGCAGCGATTATTTTATATATTTGCAAACTATGCGGCGGTTGCGATAGAAAACAGGACTCTTATTGAGGATCTTGAGGAGAAAGTCAGGGACAGGACCCGTGAAATTGAAGTTGCGAAATTTGAGGCAGAGGCGGCCAGTCGGGCCAAGTCGGACTTTCTTTCAAATATGTCTCACGAATTAAGGACCCCGCTTAATTCTATAATAGGATTTTCGGAGATGATGTTCGACGGTATGGCGGGCCCAATAAATGAGAAGCAGAAAGACTTCCTCGGCGAGGTCATAGACAGTGCCGGGCATCTGCTATTATTGATCAACGATATCCTTGATTTAAGCAAGATCGAAGCAGGGAAGATGCGGATTCGAACAACGGAAATTGATTTAAAGGGGCTTACAGAAAGCAGTCTTTCGATGTTCAGGGAAAAAATGATCAAGCATAACATAAAAGCAGGCCTCGAAATTGACGGGGGAATCGGGAATATTGTTGCGGACGAAATGAAAATAAAGCAGGTCCTTTGCAATCTTCTCAGTAATGCGCTGAAGTTCACTCCTGATGGAGGCACCGTTGGCGTGAGCGTGAGAAACACGCGAATATGTACCCGGAAAACAGGACCTGATGACTCGCAGCAAATCGAAACCGGAGGGAATGGTTCTCGGAACATTGTAGATGCAGTTGAATTCAGCGTAAGAGATACAGGTCCGGGTATTAACGAGGATGATATGGAGAGACTTTTTCAGCCCTTTGAACAGCTTGAGAATAGTCATCTGAACAAACATGAGGGTACCGGGCTCGGACTGGCTCTGTGCAAGAGAATAGTTGAGTTGCATGGCGGCAGAATATGGGTTGAAAGCGAAGCCGGGAAGGGGAGTGATTTTAAATTCATAATTCCGGTCAAGGTAAATAATGATACCGGGACTGACGTATCACCATCTATTTTACGGACATGAGAATATTAATAGTCGAGGATAATGAATCCAATATGAAGTTTGTTTCAAACTTGCTTGAAATGACCGGCTATGAGATTTTTCAGGCTTATAATGCGGAAACGGCTGTAGTAATTGCAAAGGAAAAAACGCCCGATCTTATTCTGATGGACATCCAGCTTCCTGGAATGAATGGTATTACCTGTGCGCAGATGTTAAAGGATGATGACCGAACCAAAAAGATCCCGATAATCGCAATCACATCATTTGCTATGAAGGGTGACGAAGAAAGAATGATAGAAACCGGCTTTGACGCTTATCTGGCCAAGCCTTTCAACTACAGGCATCTCCTTAGATTTATTGAATCATTTCGTAACCAGAGGGAGCTTATATGACAGAAAACAATAAAGGAAAAATACTTCTCGTAGATGATGAAAAAAGAAATCTTAAGCTCATGACTAACTTGCTTGAATATTATCATTATGAGTATGAGACTGCTGAAAACGGTACGGAGGCACTGGAAAAAACCGTAAGATATAATCCTGATCTCATCATTCTTGATGTCATGATGCCGGAAATGGATGGCTATGAAACATGCAGGAAATTGAAGCTGAACCCCGGAACATCACATATCCCGGTAATAATCATTACTGCACTTGCTGACAGGGATTCACGACTCGAGGGGCTAAAAGCAGGTGCAAATGACTTCCTTACCAAACCTGTCGACCGTGCTGAACTCCTTGCGAGAGTCAGGAACCTGCTGCAGCTGAAAAAAATCGGGGATTTAATAAAAAAACATAATGAAATGCTGGACTCAGAGGTGAAAAAGAGGACATCACAGTTAAGGGAGAGTTATATTGATACAATTCACAGGCTTACAAAAGTTGCCGAATACAGGGATGAAGATACGGCATCGCATATCAAGCGGTCAGGATATTATGCGTCTGAAGTCGCCAGAAAACTTGGCTGGCCGGAAGAGGATGTCGAATTAATTTTCTATGCAGCCCCAATGCATGACATAGGGAAGGTCGGCATCCCGGCTGAGATACTTCTAAAACCGGGAAAACTAAACTCCGAAGAATATTCACTGATGAAGACACATACTATCATCGGGGCAGATATTCTGTCAGGACAGGCATCCAAGATAATCCAGATGGCAAAGAAGATCGCTCTCAGTCATCACGAGAGGTGGGATGGAGGCGGTTATCCTGAAGGTCTTAAGGGAGAAGAAATACCGATTGAGGGGAGGATATACAACATATGTGATCAGTACGATGCATTGAGGAGCAGGAGACCGTATAAACATTCCTTTGATCATGACAGTGCAGTCAGGATCATTACCGAAGGCGACGGCAGGACCAAACCAGGCCATTTCGACCCACAAGTGATGGAGGCCTTCAAGGAACTCACGGAGGAATTCAATACTATCTTTGAGACGTATAGAGACAAAGGTTGTCTTTAACTGATTTGAGAGCCAAGCCGTCACTTGAATCCCTCCTTCTAATTGACGGAAGTACAAATGCTATAATTTCTTTTAATGAATCTTAGAGACTGTGTTTTTTCCAATGATATTGCATCATGGATATTCGAAAAGGCAGGGGAGGGGACCTATCTCGTAGGCGGCTATGTAAGAGATTGTCTGATTGGGCGTTCCTCTTCTGATCTGGATTTCGCAGTTAATTCTGATCCGGCATCGATTGCCAGACGGACTGCACGCAGATTCAGGAGCACTCTGATAGAACTTGAGCCGGGAACCTGCTACAGAGTAGTCATAAAACAAAATATCACCCTCGACTTTTCGCGTCTCAAGAGGGATATTATTACAGATCTGAGACAACGTGATTTTACGGTAAACGCTCTTGCATGGTCTCCCCGGTCTGGCCTTGTCGATCCTGACAGTTACCTTGACGATTTGAGAAAAGGACTAATAAGGACGCCTGAAACATCAAATTTGACTGCCGACCCACTTAGAATGCTCAGGGCTTACAGGTTTTCCGCCCAGCTCGGCTTCAGAATCGATGCCTCTACGAGAGCCTTCATCAGGAATCATGCGGACCTGATCGTCAATAGCGCCAAAGAGCGGATAACATACGAGATTCTTGCATTGATGTGCTCAAGTAATATCAATTATTCCATTAGTTGCGCTATTAACGATAATGTTATACATTACATTCTCGGCACTTCACGCAATAAGCTTCTAAAAAACAAAAAAAATCTTTCAATCATAGAGCAGATTGTTGAATTTCTTGGTAACTATCGAAAATATAAAAGATTTCTCAAATCTCTTCAGATGCCCGTTAATCAGCAAGTTACACGTTTCGGACTTTTGAGGCTTTATATTCTATCACGGGATGATCCCCGGAATTATCGTCTTCTTCGGTTCAGCAAGCAAAACATGAGGATTCTAAGATCGCTATATATAGCTGATCAATCATCGATGAATCGACTTGGAATGCACAAAGTATGCAATTTATACATGAATTCTCATGATACAATTACTGAGAGTGTATTGCTTTTTATGCTTAACAGGAAAAAGAGGGACACCAAGTATATGGAGATGGCCATAAAATTCAGACGGCTTAATGACAGGCCTCTTTTATCAGGATACGAAATTGCCAATATTTTGGGTCATGAAAATAGCCGCATGATCGGATTGATAAAGAGGGAACTACTCAGGAACAGATTGCTTGGAAAAGTACGAAACCGGCCTCAGGCGCGACAGTGGATATTATCTAATTTTACATAATATACCTTATCGGACCTTAGGCACGTCAAAGTTTTGTTAAAAAGATGTTAAAACCCTCTCTCATCCCCTCTCCAAGATGCCTTATTATGAGCCTTTCCCGAGATTGCATAATTATTAGGCAGGTTAAATTTATCATAAAATCAATATGTTAGGTTAAATATAGATTAATCAACGGGTTTTGCTAAAAGTCCTGATTCTGTCAATGATTTGACCTTCACAAGGAGTCGATCGGACAGTTTCAGTCCTTTTTTTGGTATGAAAAGTCGTAGGTAATTACCAGAAATAGCCCGGTATGATCTGGTGCTATCAACCCACTTCTCAACAATAACATCAAGTATCCTTCCGATATTCTTTGTCATATAAATATTTTTTTTCTTTTTGCTTATCTCCCGAAGCAGGGAAACGCGTTCCCGCATAATTTCTGGCCTGATGTGATCATTCATGATCGCAGCCTCGGTGTCTGGCCGTTTTGAATATGGAAAGACATGAAGATAGCTGAGAGGTAAATCATTAATGAGCTTTACAGTTGAATCGAAATCTTTTCCACTTTCTCCGGGGAAGCCGACTATAACATCCGCTCCGATCGAGACCTCTGGATATCTTGTGAATATTTCGTTGATAAGATGTTGATAGTTACCAGTTGTATATCCCCTCTTCATCAGTCTCAGTATATGATCAGAACCACTCTGAAGTGGTATATGCAGGTGTGGGCAGACATTGCCTGATTTCATGAGGTCGATATATTCATATCTAAACTCATGAGGCTCAATCGAACTCAATCTGAACCGGACTTCCGGGAATCTCTCAGCAGCTCGTGTCAGCAACAAAAGAAGATCAGATCCATCATTTAAATCGCTTCCATAAGAGCCTATATGGATTCCTGTCAGGACAATTTCTCTGAATCCCTGCTCGGACATGACTTCCATGGCCCTGATAGCATCATCCGGCGGAAGGCTTCTGCTCTTGCCGCGGGCCATAGGAATGGTACAGTACGAGCAGGCGAAATTACAGCCATCCTGAATCTTCAGGAACCCCCGTGCGCGCTTCGAAAAATATGGATGAACCTCGAGTGGATAAGTGGCATGGCGCTTTAAGTTATTAATAGTCCGGCCATGATTTGTGGATATCCTTCTGACGTGATCTGAAATACTTGTCTTTTCGGCATTCCCGATCACAAGATCAACACCGCTGATCCTGGAAATCTCGTCGGGCCTGAGCTGTGCATAACATCCGGTGGCAATCACTCTTGAACCCGCGCGGGCTGCCTGCCTCATGATACGGCGTGCTTCGGCATCGCTGCGACCGGTCACAGAACAGGTATTAACGATACATATATCCGCATCTGATCCATTTTCGACGATCTCGAAGCCGCTGTCTCTGAGCAGTCCCTCCATCGTGGCGCTCTCGGCCTGATTGACTTTGCATCCAAGGGTCCTGATAGCTATTTTCATGGATTTCAGTTGGGCAGTTCACCGAGTAGAGAATGCAGCATAGCTTTTGTAATCGTTACGTTGAGAAGTTTCCCGACATCGTCCGGATTACCTCGATAGTTGACGATTTTGTTGGTGCGCGTCCTTCCGGTCATCTTTTGCGGATCTGTCTCGCTCAGGCCCTCTACAAGAATTTCTACCGTCTGCCCCTCAAGTTGAAGATTTTTCTCAGCAGTAATTGACTCCTGCAGTTTGAGTACCTTATAAAGACGTTCCGATTTTACTTCCTCGTCAAGATGGCCGGGTAATTCGAGCGCCCTGGTTCCCGGTCTTCTGGAATACTTGAATGCAAAAATACCGTCATATTCAATTTCACCGAGAGCCCTGGTAGTCGCATTAAAGTCATCTTCCGTCTCACCGGGGAATCCGACTATAATATCGGTAGTTATGGCTATGTCAGGTATCTCCCGCCGCAACATTTGCACCTTTTTAATATATTCGGAAAATGTATACTTTCTGTTCATCAGTTCCAGTATCCGGTCCGAGCCGGACTGTAAAGGCAGATGAATATGTTCACAAACCTTCGGCAGCTCAGCCATGGATTTTATGAGACTGTCCGAGAGGTCCTTTGGGTGGGATGTGACAAAGCGTATACGCTCAATCCCTTCGATATCATGGAGCCGTTTGAGAAGATCAGGGAAATCAATATCTTTATCACAGCTCCTGCCATATGAATTGACGTTCTGGCCAAGTAGAGTGATTTCCCTGAATCCTTCACCGGCTATGCTGCGAACTTCCGAAATGATGTCTTCAGGCGGCCTGCTGCGTTCCCTGCCTCTCGTGTTCGGGACGACGCAATAAGCACAGAAATTGTCACATCCGTACATTATCGAAACCCATGCCCTCACCTGCCCTTCCCTCCTCATTGGAAGTGCTTTGGTGTGGTATTCAGGATTGAAACTCAATGCCGTTGTCTGTGTTCTGGTTTCTGTGCTCTGTGTTCTGTGTTCTGTTCTGTCCTTAATCCAGCTTTCTAATCCGTCGATATTGTTCGGTCCAAAAACATAATCCACATAGGGAAATCTCTTGAATATCCTCTCCCCTTCCTGCTGCGCTATACAGCCGGCCACAGCTATCTTCAGCCCGGGCCTCGCCTTTTTCATCTTCCGGAGCCTGCCGAGTTCGCTGAAGAACTTCTGCTCCGCCTTCTCCCTTATGCTGCATGTATTCAGAACAATAATGTCGGCGTCATTCGTTCCGCCGGCCTCGTGCATCTCTGCTTCAGACAGGATGCCTGCGATCTTTTCCGAATCATGCACATTCATCTGGCATCCGAAAGTATGGATATGATATTTCCTGCTCACTCGATCTCCTGTCGGGTCATTAGTACTGCGGACATCTCACCGCGATATCTGATATTTTACAACTTATCCGGCCAATTACAAAAGATGCTGACGGAAAGAGACTGAGGAGTGATTATTCAGGAGGAATTTGTCACTATCCTCAGACCTCAAGGAAGTATCCATCTTTTGCTTGGTCTTCGGTGGAGAGCCTTAAATATAGCTATTTTATACAAAATGCCACCTCTTATGTTTCCAATTTTATTTTTCTTCTAATCCACTGGGTAAGAGAAATAATTAACCAGAACGATAAAATTAGCCCAAAAAAGATAAAACACTTTTTAAGTGCGTATTCCGGCCCATCGCGAACA
>CAZZGC010000027.1:0-20618 GCA_964653915.1 uncultured Thermodesulfovibrio sp. | reverse complement strand
GGTTCTGTGAGAGGGCTAAGGTGAGATTGATCTTCTCACCTTACCCTACTCGATATGTGTCCAGGGGATACATATAAGAAATTCAAATTTATAAATTATACGGTTGACATGCGCAAATGCTCTGGATTATTATTATGATCGTTTCACCGGAGGTAAAATGCCTGAAGCACTTATAATTTTTCCACTGAACAGGATTGTCGAGCTTGGGGTGCCACCTTTCGTGCTGTTTTCGTGGCTCGCCATGATCATCATTATTGCGGTGGCGCTCGCAGTGCGCAGCTCAATGAAACTGGTGCCGAGAGGGCTTCAGAATCTTGTCGAAGTCATTATCGATTTCCACCTTGATCTGGCAGAGACGTCGATCGGGGAACTTGGGCGTCATTTTTTCCCTCTCATTGCCACGTTAGGTATTTTTATACTGGTTTGCAACTTTTTCGGGTTGATCCCGGGGTTTGAGGCTCCTACAGGTAACATCAATACGACGGCTGCATTAGCCATACCGGTGTTTCTTGCAACACACTTTTACGGCATAAAGACGCATGGAATCGGATATATCAAACACTTTGTCGGCCCTATGAGGTCGTTGGCTGCATTACCTCTTATGATGCTGATGTTTGTCATTGAGATAATCGGACATATAGCACGTCCGGTTACGCTGTCGGTCAGGCTTTTTGGCAATATGATCGGCAAACATCTGATTCTGCTTATCTTGGGGATATTAGTGCCTATACTCGTACCGACAGTGATCCTTACGCTGGGAGTTCTTGTCTCCGTTATACAGGCGTTTGTCTTTGTATTACTTACCACGCTTTATCTGGCCGGTGCGGTCGAAGAGGCTCATTAAATTTAATAAATAATATCTTTGAAAGGAGGAGAGATGAAGAGGTCATTAGCTTATGTTCTGCTTGCGCTCATGCTCATAGCTGTTGCGGCTCCGGTCGCATTCGCTGCCGAGGCGGCTGCGGAGGGAGGTGCCGTATCTGATGCACAGCTTGGTTATTACAGCTGGGCTGCCATGGGATGTGGTCTGGCCATCGGTCTTGCCGCGCTCGGCACCGGAATCGGTCAGGGTATAGGTCTCAGCGGAGCGACCGAGGGCGTTGCGAGGAATCCCAATGCTTCCGGCAAGATCACGACTACCCTGATTATCGGTCTTGCTATGATAGAGTCGCTCTGTATCTATGCACTCGTTGTAGCTCTGATCATCCTTTTTGCGAAGCCGTTCGGTTTCTAATTTTCAGTTCGGAAAATTGATAATTCTGAAGGCAGGCCGCCCGGCCTGCCTTTTTTCTTCCTTAAGACATGAATTATTATTTGCCGAACTGGTAGAATTAACCTATATAATTCACAAACGGTATCATCAGCAGAAGGCATGAGAGTAAGAGATATGTGGTAAGTGATAAGTGGTAAGTTGAAGGAAGCTGATTCTTATAGATAGTTTTCCATTCACTTATCACATACCACTTATCCCTTATCACTGGACTCTCGCCACATCTTCTGCTATTTCATGAATAAAACGGGTGTTTTGAAAAGAGCAGTTAAAAGGAGAAAAAATTGGGCCTTATTAACAGATTAAAGAAGGGTCTCTTTAAAACGAGAAAGTCTCTCGTTGAAGATACGGAAAAATTAGCAAAGGGCAGAAAGGTGGATGACGCGCTCCTTGATGAATTTGAAGAGATGCTGATTATGGCCGATGTGGGACCTCAGGCATCTATCGTCATTACGGAAGCTCTGCGTGAGCGGGTGAAGGAAGACCGCATAAAGAACGAGAGAGACCTGAGGGAGGCATTTAAGGAGGAGGTCTCAAAGATACTGAAACCTGGGCATAAAATCATGTGTGCAGGTGAAGATCCCTATGTTGTGCTTGCTGTTGGCGTCAACGGCGCGGGAAAGACGACAACTATCGGCAAGCTCGCACGCCGTTTCACAGACCATGGTTTCAGCGTTACCCTTGCCGCCGCAGATACCTTCAGGGCGGCCGCGATCGAGCAGCTTGAGATATGGGCCGACAGGGCAGGAGCGCAGATTGTCAAGCATAGAAGCGGGGCTGATCCGGCAGCGGTGGCCTTTGATGCGGTATCATCGGCAAAATCAAGGGGTTCCGATGTGGTTATCATAGATACAGCCGGCCGTCTCCATACGAAGTCCAATCTCATGGAAGAACTCAAAAAGATAAGGCGTGTTGTCAGTAAGGAGAAGGCTTCCGCTCCACACGAGGTGCTTCTTGTTGTGGATGCAACATCGGGACAGAATGCCATCAATCAGGCCAGGATATTCAATGAGGCTGTGGGTGTAACGGGCATCGCGTTGACGAAGCTCGACGGCACGGCCAAGGGCGGCATTGTGATCGCCATCAACAAGGAGCTTGATATCCCGGTAAAGCTGATAGGTGTGGGTGAGGCGGTCGAAGATCTTCAGGACTTTGAGCCAGGGGAGTATGTTGAAGCCCTGTTCGGATGAAAGAGAACTGATGAAAAGACTGCTCTTCCCTTTATTACTGCTTCTTATAATAATCCCCCTGAACGGCTTCGGCGGGCCGGTTTATACTCTTGAAGAGCTTTTCGGGATAGCTCTCAAGAGAAGCGAGGTCATAAAGATAGCGGAAGAACAACACAGTATTTCGGGGTATGGAGAAGACAGGGCGCTTTCTGCTCTCATTCCTGATCTTTCCGCATTTGGACAGCATACAAGGTACAGCGATAAAAAAATCAAAAACGGCTTTCTGCTTCAGCCGGAACAGACCAGTGAATGGGGGCTACGCCTCGGAGAGACACTTTCGCTTGGCGGCGGGGAGTTTTTTTCTCTTGGCATAGCCAGAAAAGAAAGGGAGAAAAGCTTCCACGATCTGCGGGCGGTCAAGGAGGATCACCTCTACAAAGTAGCCGAACAGTATTATGCAGTACTTTTGTCGAGAAGGGGTGAGGAGATAGCAGAGTCAAACCTTGAGCGTCTGAAAAAGCACAGGGATTCTGCTGCAAGGCGTCTCGAGGTCGGGGAGGTGACCGAGACGGTTCTGTTACGGTCCGAGGCTGAGCTGGCGGGTGCGCGTTCGGAACTGATCAGGGCGAAGAATGACCTGAAAATCGCAATAGTCCGCCTTGCAGACCTTACCGGTATTGAAGGGCCGTTCGATCTCGCCGAGCCGCCGCTTTATGATAGCAAGGCTTATTCTTATGAAGGCAGGATCAGGGAAGAATTCGTTACAGCCGGTTGTGAACAGCCTCTGCTGGACTGCCTGAAAGCAACGGCTTACAGAATGAGGCCGGAACTGAGGGCAAAAGAGTACAGTAAGAAAATTGCGGAGGAGTTGGTGAAAGTAGCCCGTTCGGAAGACTGGCCCGATATTTCGCTTGAAGGTGTTTATATGAGGCAGGAAAACGACCCTTCATCATCATTCGGGCTGAAGGAGCGCATATACGGAACGGTCCGGCTCGATATCCCTGTTTTTGATGGAGGACGCAGAAGGGCAGACACGGCTGAGGCGAGGGCCAAGCTGAGACAGGCTGAGTATGAATATGAGCTGATAAAGAGTTCCATAGGAGTTGAGGTCGAAAGCGCTTATCTGATCCTTATGAAAGAGGCAGCAGCGCTCAGTCATCTCAGGGCAGAAAATTTGTATGCTCATGAAAATTATATTTCCGTAACCAAACAGTTTGAACATGGGCTGTCGGACAGTGTCGATGTAATAGATGCAAACGATCTTCTTGTCTCTTCGGAGAGATCACTCGCCGGCGCAAAGTACAGGTTCGAACTGGCGCTGCTGAAATTGAAAAAGGCAACAGGACGATTGCTGGATATAGTGAAAGATGGATGAGTTGCAGGATGCAATAAATGAACGAGAGGACAATATGAAAAAACTCTTACTGACATTGTTTGCTGCTTTTGTAATTTCTGTTAACACGCCGTTAGGTACTGATGTTGCCTATGGACAGGGTATGCCCCCTGCAAGGGTGGTCGTTGCGAATCTGTCCGAGGGGATGATCGCTCCTCAGTCCACATTTGTTGGAACGGCATATTTCAACGAGGTATCGGATGTGGCTGCTGAAGTTGACGGTAAGGTTGAGGAGTATCACTTTAATGAAGGCCAGAGGATAGGGGGCGGGGATCTCCTTGTTGTACTGAATTCGGATATGCTGCAAAAGGCGCTGCAGGCGGCAAGAGCCAACCTGGAAGAGGCGCTGTCGAATCTTGAACAGGCTGAGAATGATTTTGCCAGGACACAGAATCTGTATGCCGACAGACTTGTCTCCACGCAGAAATTTGACGATGACCGTTACAGAGTAAAGAGTCTGCAGAAGAAGGCCACGGCAATCAGGTCCGATCTCGAAAGGATGGAGATCGAGATTAAAAAGAAACGAATATATGCCCCCTTCAGCGGCATTGTTCTTAAAAGGCATATCGACAGGGGTGAATGGGTAAACAGAGGTTCATCTGTAGCGACGATCGCCAAGAACGATGATGTTTATGTGCGTACCGAAGTCCCTGCAGATGTTGTTCGGAATCTTGTGGAGGGGATGACGATAGAGCTGTTTGCTGCGAAAGAGCGCTTCACGGGCAAGGTTACAGCAATAATCCCCCGGGGAGATATCAGGACTCGCACTTTCCCTGTCAAGATCAGGGTGGGGAAGGCTGAGTCTCTCATGGAAGGTATGCAGGTAGATGTTACATTGCCGGTCGGCCCTGAACAAAAGAGCTTTACAGTTTCCCGTGATGCCGTCATCAAGTCATTCGGGATGGATGTTATATACATTGTTAAAGACGCCAAAGCTGTAATGATCCCTGTCAGGGTAATCGGTTACAGCGGAATGAATGCCGGCCTGGAGGCGGAAGGGCTGGCCCGGGGGATGAAGGTTGTGGTAAAGGGAAATGAGAGGCTCAGGAACGGGCAGGCGGTACAGATAATAAAATAATTTCAGATTTAAGACTTCAAATTAATTAATATGGATATTGTTCAGTTCTCCATAAAAAAACCGGTAACGGTGCTTGTGGGTGTCATACTGGTTATCCTTTTTGGCCTGATCGGGCTCTTTCAGATGCCATACCAGCTAAGTCCTGATGTAACGGTGCCGGAGATTGAAGTCAGGACCTTCTGGCCGGGAGCTACTCCTTATGAGATAGAGAGGGATATTATCGAGGAACAGGAAAAGGTGCTCAAGGGTATTCCGGGACTTACCGAGATGGAGAGTTCATCACTGAACAGCCAGGGGTCTGTAACCCTGAGGTTCAGGATAGGCACTGACGTTGACGAGGCGCTTCTGAGGGTATCCAACAAGCTCAATGAAGTACCATCTTATCCGGAGAATGTGGAAAAACCGGTAATAAACGCAACCGGAGCCGCAACATCACCGGTCATCTGGATGATAATGAAGTCTGCAGAGGGGAATCCCCGCCCTGTCAGCACATACAGGACATTTTTTGAGAACGATATAAGACAATACATTGAGCGTGTAGATGGAGTTGCCGATCTCTTTATCGGAGGAGGGATAGAGCGCCAGATGCATGTGATAGTTGATCCGGTCAGGCTGGCTTCATATGATCTTACGATATCTGACCTTATTCGTGTCCTCAGAGCTGACAATATCGATGTGTCTGCAGGAATCATGGGGGTCGGCAGGAGAAACTACAGGATACGTACAGTCTCACAGTTCCACTCCCCCGAAGATATAGAAAACCTCGTGGTTAGATCAGACGGCAGAAATCGTGTGACTATCTCGGATGTTGCGGATGTGAAGTTCGGGTTCGAGAAAAACAGCGTTGCAATGATCCATAACGGTGAAGACGGCATTGCCATCGGTATTAAGCCTGAGCCCGGGACTAACATCCTCGATATGACCGGGAGGGTGGAAAAGGTTGTCAGATGGCTGAACGATAAAAAGATGAGACCAAATGGCGTATATTTTGACTGGGTTTATGACCAGCGGCCTTATATTCAGGGGGCAATAGATCTGGTAAAGAGGAATATCATGATAGGAGGCATACTGGCAGTGGTTGTTCTCCTGGTCTTTCTGAGAAGCATCTCTTCCACGGTCGTAGTGGCTACAGCCATTCCCATAAGTGTTATAGGTACCTTCATTATGATGCAGGCCCTGGGCCGCAATCTCAATGTTGTCAGTCTTGCCGGCATAGCATTTGCCGTCGGCATGCTTGTTGACAACGCCATAGTGGTTCTTGAGAATATCGACCGTCACCGCAGCATGGGGAAATCCCCTTTCGATGCCGCCTATGATGGAGCCAGGGAGGTCTGGGGTGCCGTGCTGGCCTCTACATTGACGACGGTAGCGGTCTTCCTGCCTGTTGTTTTTGTGCAGGAGGAAGCGGGCCAGCTCTTCAGGGATATAGCGATCGCTGTAAGTTCCGCCGTTGCCCTCAGTCTTTTTGTCTCGATATCGGTCATCCCCATGCTCTCCGAAAAATTCTTCAGTTTTATCGGCGGTGAGAAGAAATCACGGGGAAATGACATTTTCGCCTCTTCGGGCCGCCGCATATCTGACGCGATAATGAGACTCGTAAATTCAGCGACGAAGAGCACGGCATCGCGACTGATCACGGTACTTCTTCTGACAGCCCTTTCGGCTTTATCTGCATGGGTGCTCATTCCCAAGATGGAATATCTGCCGCAGGGAAACAGGAATTTAGTCATCAGTCTCCTGATCCCTCCACCCGGACTGTCCTATGAAGAAAAGAGAAATATAGGCAGACAGTTTTTCGATGCTGCCCGGGACCTGATGGGACGGGATCATAACGGTCTGCCAGGTATCAAGAACCTGTTCTATGTAGGTGCCGACCGTGTAGATATTGCAGGCGCGACGAGTATACATATCCAACGCGCAGGCGAGCTCGTCCCTTTTTTCATGCAGAAGATTAATTCGATTCCAGGCATGTTCGGTGTCAGCATGCAGGCCGGAATTTTCCAGAGCAGGCTTGGACGCGGCAGGACAGTGGAAGTGGATGTAGTTGGGAATGATATGAACAGGCTTGTTGCGGCAGCCGGAGCCATGTTCGGCATGATAAGGAAAGAGATGCCGCGGGCCCAGATCAGACCGTTGCCTTCGCTTGAACTGCTTTATCCTGAGGTGAGACTCTTGCCGGACAGTGAAAGGATACGTTCTGCCGGTCTGAACGCTCAGGATTTCGGGGTTATGATAGATGTCCTCATGGACGGCAGGAAGATAGGAGAGTACAAGGAAGAGGGCAAGAAGAAGATAGACCTTGTCCTGAAGGCATCGGACAGCGATGTGGAGACGCCGGAGGACCTTTATGAATCGATCATATCGACACCTGGAGGCCGTGTGGTGCCCGTATCTTCTCTTGCCAGAATAGAAAGAACAACCGGCATTACCCAGATTCGTCATCTCGAAAGGAAAAGGACGATAACACTGCAGGTTACGCCACCTCAGGATACACCTCTTGAAGAGGCGATGGAAATAATCGGTACAAAGATTATACCCGCGGTATCCTCGATGGGCCTTACGGGAAGAGATGTGGATGTCTCGATGAGCGGTGTGGCGGATAAGCTGAAGGAGACGAGACAGGTGCTGCAGTGGAATTTCGTACTTGCGGCTGTCATTGCCTACCTGCTTATGGCCGCTTTGTTTGGGAACTTTGTTTATCCGCTGCTGATCATGTTTACCGTTCCTCTTGCAGGCGCAGGTGGGTTCATGGGCCTGAGGCTCGTTGATGCCATGATAGCACCGTCGCCGCTCGACATACTGACAATGCTTGGTTTCGTTATACTGATCGGAGTTGTAGTAAATAATGCCATTCTTATTGTGCATCAGGCCCTCAACAATGTCCGCTTCCACGGTATGGGTTACAGAGATGCGGTACTGGAATCTACACGATCACGGCTCAGACCCATATACATGAGTGCTACCACGAGCATCTTCGGAATGTTTCCGCTTGTGCTGTTCCCGGGTCCCGGCTCTGAGCTTTACAGGGGGCTTGGAAGCGTCATCCTTGGCGGGCTTGCGGTCTCAACTATCTTTACGGTGTTTGTCATTCCGTCACTGCTTATGTTTTTCATTAGAATGGAAAAAGCTCATATAGGAAGTCCACAACACAGACAAGAGGATTAGTATGAGGCCTGCGACGGTGTAATGTGCAACCGTAACAGACCCGAATCTTATGACTGAGTTTGTCATTGGCTCTTCGTTCAAAAGCCATGACAGTGACCCGATCTCTTCCACATACCATCTCACCACATCCGGCGTATTCAGAAGACACGCCATGAGCACCATTGCATCGATCGACAGAATGCAAAGAAACACCTTTACTGATCGTTTGGATATTTTTATTCTAACCGGTTTCGGCCTGAAGACTTTGTATATCGCTACGGTAAATATGACAGAGGCAAGCGCATTCAATCCTATGTCCCTATAGTCCCATACCCTCGATGGGAGCAGCCACTGGATGAACTCATCCATTATCCCCACGAGCACTACGATCAGGACCGAGGTCCCGAAAATCGACCTGTCCATGATGCTGCTGCCGAGTGCATGATAGACAAGCAATGTCAGGATACCGTACTCAAGGAAATGGACCGCCTCTTCAGGGTGACGGCCAAGCCCCAGAGTAAAGTAAATGAGTATGCCGCAGGATGTTAACAGCCACGCGAACTGTGACGGATTTCGTGTTCTGAATCTGAATATAAGAACGTACATGACCACGCAAAGGAGCACAATAATCGAAGCGATCACGAAGTAAGTGAAGAACTCTTTTCCTGCATAAGCGTAGATATATTTTTGAATGATTCTGGCCAGAGGAATCGTAGCGAATATGAAGGTTATGAAAGCTGCTACCGCAAGCCAGGCTGCGGAGTTTCGAGATCTGCCGGAGTCAAAAAAAGTGTCCATTCAGAAACGAGTTCTTAGCGGGGGTGTCTTTCAGGACTAATACTGTATCTTCTGCCGTCAGTCTTGAAAAAGATATTTCCGTGACGGTCTGTCCTGTATATCATGACTCCTCTTTTTCGAAGCCGCTTGATGAGATCCTGATCCGGCACGGCATACCTGTTGTCAGCTCCTGCGGATATTATTACTGTTTCCGGGGCCACAGCCTCAAGGAATGCATCTGAGCCGGAATGAACGTCACCGTGATGGCCTATTTTCAGGATATTGCTTTTGAGGTCGAAGCCTGAATTGAGAAGTCTTTTTTCTCCAAGGGTGCCCAAATCCCCGGCAAGGAGTATCGAGACATCTCTGAATGTAACCTTCAGGACGATCGAGTCATCATTAAGGTCTCCTGATGGCGGCATTATGGGATTGAAAACCGCGATTTTGACGTTACCGGACTTTATGACTTCTCCGGCCTGCAGCAATCTGTATTTCGACAGATCTCCGCGCACAAGCTTTAAGTATTCTCCATAAAGGGAGCTTTTGAAGTTGCTGAAACCGTTGTCATAAAAGGTGTCTACTTCAAAGGCGGATACAACACTGAAGATGCCTCCAATATGGTCATCATGCGCATGAGTAAAGATGACACCGTCTATCCGTTTGAGGGCGATCATATTCAGATAATTTATAAGCAGAGGACCATTGACGGGACTTCCGGTATCTACCAGAAACGTTACACGATCAGGAGTAACGATAAGAGTGCTGTCGCCCTGACCAACATCGATGAAATGGACGACAAGTTCGTCGGATGCTCCAAACGCATAGGGCGCCAGACTCGCTGCAGCGATGAACAGGAAGGCCGCTATGCGCAAGAGATGTCCGGTCATCTGTATTATTATATCCTAACCTGTCACTTATCACATACCACTAAACTCTAAACTCCAAACGCTTGACTCTTGACTCCAACAACCGCCTGGCCGAGTGCGATGCCGCCGTCATTGGGGGGAACAAGCTGATGGACAAGTGATGTAAAGCCCAGCTCTGTGAGGCGGTTGACGGCGTTTCCGGTTATGAGGGCGTTCTGAAAGACCCCGCCCGATAATGCAACGAGACTTATTCCGGTCTCCCTACGAATTTCTTTCGATGCCGAGATAATGATTTCAACGATGGTATTGTGAAATTTCCGGGCGATAGTCTCGCGAGATACCCCGCCTCTAAGGTCATCCGTTATAGACTGTATGATCGGCATATGGTATATGATCCCGTTTTTGATGATGAAAGGGTATGAATCCCCTGAATCTGATCTCATTGCCGCCTGTTCCAGAGCGATCGCGGCCTGCGCGTGATACGAGACTTTGTGGTTTAACCCCGTGAGAGAGGCTACTGCATCGAACATCCTGCCCATGCTTGATGTAAGCGGAGAGTTTACGCCTTTTCTCATCATCTCGATGAGAAAAGAACGCTCTTTCCCGGGAATCGGGCTCAATGGAACTTTGATGGCCTCATCGCCGAACGTCTCATACAGAAGTGACAGAGCGCTTCTGCAGGGTTCTTTGACGGCCTTTTCGCCGCCGGGAAGACGGTACGGCCTGAGATGGAAGGCCCTCCTGAAGCTGCTGTATGAGGCGACAATCACTTCCGAGCCCCATATGGTTTCATCGGGCCCATAGCCGGTTCCGTCAAAGGCGAAACCTATTACCTCCTTTTCTTCCGGAATCTCATTTTCGGCCATGCAGGAAAGAATATGCGCATAGTGGTGCTGGATTTTGCGCAGTCTGTCCGGATAGTGCTCCTCCCCGTATCGGGTGCTGTAGTATCCGGGATGAAGATCGGATATGACGACCTCAGGTCTGACTGAAAGAAGAGAGAGCATATCCCTGATTGCTTCTTCATAAAATTCGTGAGCAACAGGTGTGTCAAGATCGCCTATGTGTTGAGACAGGTAAACGAAATTGTCTATTCCCACAGCAAATGTGTTGTTCATGTAAGGGCCGAGGGCGAGAACCGGTTTCGGAAATCTGAAGGGCAGTCTAAGAGGGAGCGGGACAAAGCCCCTGGAACGCCTGATGGGTACCTGTCTGTCAGCTATTATCCTTACTACAGAGTCATCACACCTCCTTACGATGTCTCTGTTGTGCGTGAGAAAATATTCGGCGATACCGGCGAGCCTTGAAAAGGCATCCGCCTCATCACATACGATCGGTTCATCGGTCATATTTGCGCTTGTTGCCACGACAGGCCGCCTCAATTTTTTCAGGATGAGATAATGCAGGGGCGTGTAGGGGAGAAAGACACCCAGAGTTTCGTTGCCCGGCGACACCGAAGGCGCAGTTGATGAGTCAGCCTTCTTCCTGACGATCACTATGGGTTTTTCTATAGAGATAATTGCCCTTTCCTCTGCGGGGTTGATATGAGTTTCAGCATGTATCATTTCGATATTCGGAAACATGACCGCCATCGGCTTTTCTTCCCTGTGTTTTTTTCCCCTGAGCCTTTTTACGGATTCATCATTTGTCGCATCACAGACGAGATGGTATCCGCCGATCCCCTTAACCGCAATGATGTATCCCTTGCGCAAGAGATTGGTCGCTTTTTCGAGGGCATCCTCACGCTCGCATATGATGGCGCCATCTGCGTCGTGAAGGGCAAGCCAGGGACCACATTTGTGACACGCGTTGGGCTGGGCATGAAAGCGTCTGTTTTCCGGGTCACTGTATTCGGCGTTGCAGTCGGGACACATTATGAAGTCCTTCATGGAGGTGTTGTGCCTGTCGTAGGGGAGTCTCCTGATGATAGTGTATCTCGGGCCGCAGTTTGTACAGTTCGTGAAGGGATAGATGAACCGCCTGTCTTTTGGTGCCGCAATTTCCTCCATGCAGTCCTCACACACAGAGATATCGGGAAGGATAGAGAGGTGCATTGTGCCTGACTCTTTGCTTTCACGGACGTCGAATGACGTAAATCCCCTCTCGGGCAGAAAAGAGTGTTGGAGGCTGAATATCCGTGATATGGCCGGCTTGTCACGGTCGAGCCTGAGGAGGAACTCCTCGAGGGCATGCAGCGGGCCTTCAACCTCGATAGTCACTCCTGATGTGTCATTCAGGACGTATCCTTTCAGGCCGGCTTCTTCGGCCAGGCGGAACACGAAGGGCCGGAAACCAACGCCCTGAATCAGGCCGGTAAGATGCACTTTCAGACGCATATATTATTATATCGGATTGCTACCGGCGACCCTTGTGCCTGCGGATCAGCTCGAACGCATCGTTTAATCTCAGGGTGAGTTCCTCGGCCTTTTTCTGAAGCTCTTCGCTGAGATGGCTGACCTTGTCCGGATGAGACTTGCTCATCTTCTCTCTGTACGCCTTCGATATCTCATCCCATGAGGCATCAGGCCCGACACCGACGATCCGGTACGCTTCATCAAGCGTCATGCCGCCGCTTTGTCCGGAGGGCGGTTCATTCTGCGAATGCTGTCCGGAGTAAGAGCCGCCGTATTGGTTAAACCGGCGGCGCTGCCTCGAATTTTTGTAAATGACATAAAAGAGGACGGCCGCGGCAATGAGATCATCGAAAAAAAGGGGATGCGCATCGAAGGGGCTTATAATGTAAATGCCCAGCAGAACAGGCCATATATATTTCAGAAGATTCATATTTATCAGCTTTCAGCTCCTTACTGCCTACTGCTTACTTCTTATTTCTTCCTCCTTTCCCCGCCTTTCCCGCTAATTACCCCTGCTGTTATACCAGATATTGCACGCCCCTTCCATTGATACCATGCATGGCCCTTTCGGCCGGGATGGGGTACAGGCTTTCCCGAACAGCCTGCAGTCTCTGGGGTATGCCATGCCGAGTATCACGCTTCCGCATATGCATCCTGGTATCTTTTCTTCTCTGATTTCCTTCAGGCCGAACAGATGACGCGCATTGTAGCGGGAATATTCTCCTTTGAGCTCCAGGCCTGAGAGCGGCACATTCCCGATGCCCCGCCAGTTCGTGTCAGCGGGTTCCATGAATCTGTAGATGATTTCCTGCGCGTGAGTGTTGCCCTCCGCTTTTACGACACCCCTGTAAACATTGTCGCCTCTAACCTCCCCGCTCCTGAGCTGCTTCAGGATGGCGAGGATGGCGAGCATAAGATTTTCAGCCTCGAATCCGGCGACCACCGTGGGGATGCCGTATTTTTCCGGGAATACATTCCATGCGTTCGCACCCACTATTGCGGAAACATGACCGGGCGCCACAAAACCGTCGATGCCGATTTCACGGTCTTTGACCATAACCTCCATAATTGCCGGTGTCAGCTTGTGAGAGCACAGCATCGAAAAGTTGTCAGGCACACCGGTGGCCAGTAATGCGGCTGCAGGCGCGGTGGTCGTCTCGAATCCTATCGAGAAAAAGACTATCTTTCTGTCAGGGTTGTCCTTTGCGATCCTGACCGCCTCGAGGGGGGAGGTGACCATACGATAGTTTAATCCTTCCGAACGGATCGATCCCCGGCTCGACGGCACCCGCAACATGTCGCCGTAGGTCACAAGAATGACGCCGTCCTGTTTAGATAGTTCGATCGCATTGATTATGTCGCTTTCGGGACAGACGCATACGGGGCACCCCGGGCCCGGTATGAGTTCGAGGTTTTCGGGCATCAGACTGCGCATCCCCGAGAATGCTATGGTATGCTCGTGCGAGCCGCATACATTCATGATCCTGACTTTGCGGTCTTCAGGAACGAGTCTATGTATTTGTGAAACTATTTCCTGTATGCGGTCGCTCATGATTCAGCAGATCCTGGGCAGGGTCTCTTCCTCCAGTATTTCCAGGGCCCTTTCTCCCCCTATGGTGGTGTTCATTCTGACGCCCCTGAACCCGGACGTGAGATGTCCGATCAGGCCGGCATTTTCACCCAGCGCATGTGACCTCAGAACCCTGATAACATCTGAACTGACCTCCTGCGAGGCAACGATGACAGCCTTGCCCTCGTTGGCAAGATAGAGGGGGTCGTATCCGAGCATATCAGAGATGAAGCGGACATCCTTCCTGACCGCTATTTTTGCCTCGTCCACCCTGATGCCGAGACCTGTTGCATGAGAGAGCTCGGCAAGGACTGTAGCAAGTCCGCCCCGCGTCGGGTCCCGCATCCATTTCACGCCGTCGATCTCAAAAATCGGCGCAAGCAGTTCATTGAGGGATGAGCAGTCGCTTTCAACAGGCGAGTCTATCTCGAATTCGTTCCGCGCGATCGCGATGGCGGTGCCATGGTCGCCCATCGTGCCGGTAACAATGACGACATCTCCATCACTCACATTCGAGGAGTTAAACTCCCTGACCACTTCTCCGATTCCCGCAGTATTTATGTATATGCCGTCGCACTTATCCCGCTCGACCACCTTCGTGTCAGCCGCTATGATATTGACATCGGCGGCCTTTGCGGCTGCACCCATACTTTTTACCACCCGTTCGAGGCTCTCGATGGGCAGTCCCTCTTCAAGGATAAATCCGGCGGACAGGAACTTTGGCCGTGCGCCGCTTACGGTCAGATCGTTCACCGTCCCGCAGACAGAGAGTTTACCGATGTCTCCCCCTGGAAAAAAGACGGGACGCACGACATATGAATCAGTTGTCACCGCTATCGACGATGGACCGCCCTCCACGATGGCCGCATCCTCCATTCCGGCAAGTTCATCTGATGAGAGATACTTGCGGAAAAGCTTTTCTATGAGTTCACGGGTGAGTCTGCCGCCGCTTCCGTGCCCTATGGTTATTTTATCCATCACATTTTCTCTACCTTATACCTTCAAGGAAAGCGATCCACCCGTCCATCCCTTCTCCGGTCTTGGCAGAGACATCAAGGATTTTAATTTCCGGGTTAAGCGCCTTAGCGTCCTTCTTAATTTTCTCAATATCGAAATCAAAATGCGGCAGAAGGTCTGTCTTTGTAATCAGGAGCACCTGTGATGTCCTGACCGCCTTGGGATATTTCAGTGGCTTGTCATGCCCCTCCGGCACGGATATAAGGAGGACACGGATGTGTTCGCCCAGATTGAAGAATGACGGACACACGAGATTTCCCACATTTTCTATGAAGAGTATATCTACCTTTTGGCCATTCAGGTGATGTTCAAGTGTATGAAATCCGCTGTGAACGAGTGCAGATTCGAGATGACATGCCCCGCCTGTTGTGAGCTGTACGGCGGGCACTCCCTGGGCCCTTATCCTCTCGGCATCGAGTTCAGTCTCTATATCCCCTTCGAGCACGGCAATGCCGATTCTCTCCCGGATTCCGGCGATCGTCTTTTCCAGCAGTGTTGTCTTGCCCGATCCGGGTGAGCTGATAAGATTGATCGCAGTGATGCCATTTTCATCAAATATCTGCCTGTTCCGGATTGCGCCTTCCTCGTTCGCCTTAAGAAGACTCTGGTTCAGATCTACCGTTTTTTTATTATGTTGTGCTCCTTCATCGCATCCGCATGTATCACACATTTATTCGCTCTCCTTCACAGCACAGGTTCAAAGGCACAAAGCCATAAAGTGTCTGCTACTTACCGACCGCTCCTTTCTGACCACTGTCCTTTTCCCGCCTTTCCAGCTTAACGAACCTTGGTTATTCATAAATTTGCAGAAGGTGTGGCGAAAGTCAGTGATAAGGGATAAGTGGTATGTGATAAGTACGTGGAAGATCATTTAATAATAACTGAAAGATCAAAGGTCAAAATTGAGGAAACCATTTCAATAAAAATTAATTTCCGCAATTTTGATTTTACATTTTTAATTTTTGATTTATACTTTAACTTACCACCTATCACTTACTACTTACCACATATCTTTTACTGTCATGCCTTCTGCAAACTCAAAATTTGCGAATTATATGGGGCAACTCTAAACTTCCATTTCCACATTCGCGATATGCTGCTCCTCCCCTGATATCACCGTCAGGCTGTATGATTCACAGACAGGGCAGGATGGAAAGTAGATCTCCTCGTTTTCGAAGCTGTGGCCGCATTCATTACACTTGAATATAGAGGGTACTTCCTCAATCAATATGCGGGTCTCACTGAGAATGGGATAATCGAGCTTTACCGCATCAAAGGCAAACTTGAGTGAATCCACCACGATACCGGAGCGCCTGCCTATCTTCAGCCTGACCATCGAGATTTTCGATGCGTTGTTTTCACGGGCGATCCTGCCCAGTTCATCAACCATACCCAGCGCTATCGATACCTCGTGCATCTTCCTCCTCATCCATAGCTTCCAGGATTTCGTCGAGCGTCTTCCATATCTCGTCCGCCATCTGCTGATCGACTTTCTCTATGGCAAAACCCACATGGACTATAACATGATCACCGATGTTGAGATTTTCCTCCGGGATAAGCTGAAGCCCTATCTCTCTCCTTACCCCTCTGGCCTCGGCAACGCCGGATGGGTAGTTCATCTCTATTATCTGCATGGGAACACCTACACACATAGTGACGCCTTGAACCTCCGAGGTTCGACCTCCTATTATTTTACTCCTATTATTTTACTTGGCAGTGATATTTTTGGGTATCACTTCCACCCCCCACTCATCGAGTTTGCGGAGCACGGCTTCAAGCAGGGCATTCATCCTGGAATGTACCACTTCGGACAGCTCCGTGCCTGTCTCCATCGATTTCGGCTGAATCCCGATCAGACAGATCTCCGCCGGGGTTATTTCCATGAGTTTTGCGGCAAAGAGCATGTCCGGAAGCCCTATCTGGTGCACCGACAGCTTGGCGCTCAGCAAGGCGGGAATCTTTTCCCCTTCCACCGTATCTATAGTTCCGGGCTCTTTATTGAAGTTTGCGGCGTCTATAATAAGCAGTTTGTCCTGCCCTTCTATCAGTGGCAGTAGATCGAGCCCCTTTGTGCCGCCGTCGAACACCCTGACGTTATCAGGGAAATCGAATCTCTCTGTGAGCAAGTTTACGGCATGTACACCGGCCCCGTCGTCACTGAGCAATATGTTTCCAATTCCAAATATAGTTATTTTCATGTGGACTGCTCGCTCCGATTAATTCATGAATTCCCGGGAGGCCAGGCGGAGGTTTGTGATAAGGGATAAGTGGTATGTTGTATGTGATTTGAACTATTTATTCAAATCAGTTTCCTTTGACTTACCACCTATCCCTTACCACTTATCACTTAACTCCAAACTCCAGACTCCAACTTATGAGTCGTATTCCTTGCCGCTTGTAAACTTGTAGCCGCCGAAGATCGACCCTATCAACCCGTTTTTCTCATGAACGTCCGAATACCATGCCACATATACATGGAGTATGCCAAATGTGATCAGCAGGTACATGACTATATGGTGCCACAGCCTTATGGTCTGAAGCTCCATCGGGCCGGTCATCCATCCTCCGAGTACGGTCCATATGGCGCCGCTGTGGTTGACGGAGTAAAGGGCGAATCCGGAGATGACCTGAAAGATAAAACCGGCAAAGACCGCAAGCATGCTTAGGCCGCCAAGTGCGGTATGTCCTACAACACGCGGGGGCTCTTTACTTAAAAGAAAGTAGAACTTTATCTCTCTGCCGAGTTCGCCGAGTTCCCTTCCGGAGAAAGGAAACCAGGTCCTGAATCGCGCGTACCTGTTTCCCATGACAGCCCAGTACAGCCTGATGATCATGCTCATCAGGAAAAGGTATGCAGCCGTAAAATGGATGAACCTGATCCATCCCATCAGGTACTGCTTCGATGATATAGCATGCATAAACGGGTTGCCTATGTACAGCCCGGTTACCGAAAGGACGACGATGCACAGGACGTTGATCCAGTGCGACAGCCGTACGGGATACTCCCACACATATCTGCGCTCTCTCATGACCGCCATGTTACCGCCTCCTTTCTACTTGACCTTAATCCTGATGATCTCATTGCCCTCGGTGTCCACCACGTGGACCGCGCATGCCATGCACGGGTCAAAGGAGTGGACAGTCCTGAGAATCTCTACAGGCTGATCGGGGTCAGCGACCGGTGTGCCGATCAGTGCCTCCTCGTAAGGGCCGCGCTGATTCTTTGCATCACGCGGGGAGCCGTTCCAGGTGCCGGGGACCACGCACTGGTAGTTTTCGATCTTTCCGTTTTTGATCTTTACCCAGTGCCCGAGGGCTCCTCTCGGGGCCTCGTGGAGTCCATATCCCTGTGCCTCTGCAGGCCAGGTCGAGGGGTCCCACTTTTCTCCGGCATGAATCTTCATATCGCCGTTCTTCATGTTTGTGGCGAGTTCATCGATCCATACCGGCAGCATCTCGGCTGTGACGAGAGTCTCGATCGCACGGGCCGCTATCCTTCCCAGTGTCGAGAACAGGACGGCAGGACCAACATTCAGGGTCTTGAGGACATGGTTGACTACTTCCTGCACCCTTTTGTGGCCTGAGGCGTACGCAACGAGCATCCTCGCGAGCGGGCCAACCTCCATGGCCCTGTCGTCATAACGCGGTGCCTTGAGCCATGAGTACTTGGCGTTGGTGTCAAGGTACTCATACGGCGGTTTCGGGCCGGTGTACTTGTAGTTGGTCTCCCCGTCCCAGGGATGCCTGGCCTTGCCGTCACCACCTGTGTATTCGTACCAGGAGTGGGTGACGTACTCGGTGACCTTCTTGTGGTCAACGGGATGAACTTTTGTCAGGTCTTTGTTCAGAATGATTCCCCTGGGCAGCCAGAGGTTGTCGGTGTTGCTCTTGTTGTCGTTGGGGAACTCACCGTAACTCAGGAAGTTGCCCACGCCCGCGCCGTAGCCCGCCCAGTCCAGATAAAAGGGCGCCACTGCGAGCACATCCGGAATGTAGACCTTCTCGACAAATTCGTGAGCCTTTGCAGCAAGGCCCTTTATGAAGGCTATACTGCCGGCATTGAGCGCATTCTGGCTCTCGGGATCAACCGGGATGGACATGCCCCCAAGTATGTAAGTCTGAGCGTGGGGGTTTTTCGCGCCAAGCAGTGCCTGGATCTTGATCACATCCCTCTGCCAGTCCAGGGCCTCCAGATAATGCGCCACCGCCATGAGGTTGGCCTCAGGCGGAAGCTTGTATGCCGGATGACCCCAATAGGCGTTGGAAAAAGGGCCGAGCTGGCCATTGTCTACGAACGATTTAAGTTTGTTCTTGACCGATGCAAAATAATCGGTGCTGGATTTGGGCCAGTCCGATATGGACTGAGCCAGCGCTGATGTCTTGGCCGGATCGGCGCTCAATGCGCTGACTATATCGACCCAGTCAAGGGCATGCAGATGATAGAAGTGGATCACATGGTCCTGGACATACTGAATGCCCGCAATAAGGTTTCTGATAATTCTTGCGTTATCGGGGATCGTGATCCCCAGTGCGTTTTCGACCGCTCTCACCGAGGCGGTTGCGTGAACCGTTGTTCAGACGCCTCATATACGCTGGGTAAACGCCCAGGCATCACGGGGATCTCTTCCCTTGAGGATGATCTCTATCCCCCTGAACATGGTACTTGAACTCCACGCATCAACAACTTTACCGTTTTCCACCTGCGCCTCTATGCGAAGGTGACCTTCAATGCGTGTAATAGGATCAATAACGAGCTTCTTGGCCAATGTTTTCCACCTCCTTTACTCTTCGTCTTTCTTTTTGGGCGTCATCGCCCTTCCGATTCCATGAATGGCCAGTCCTGCCGCGGTAGCAGCCGCAAGGCCCACCCCTATTTTGTCGGCTGTCTTTTCCACACCGAACCCCGGGACATTGGGCAGCCTTCTGTAGAAGGGGCTCATTGTATCCCAGAAGTGCGGTTCGGAACAGCCGAGGCAACCATGGCCGGCCTGTACGGGCCAGCTTGTGCCTTCGTTGTACTTGATCGTTGGGCAGTTATGGAAGGTCTCGGGGCCTTTGCAGCCCATCTCGTAGAGGCACCATCCCTGCCTGTGGCCTTCATCGCCCCACTGTCTGACGAACTGGCCCGCATCGAAGTGTGCCCTTCGTTCGCAGTTGTCATGAATGCGCTTCCCGTATGCAAAGTAGGGCCTGCCGAGTTTGTCGGTTTTTGGGAGCCTTCCGAATGTCAGATAGTGAACAATACAGGCGGAAATGTTCTCAGCATTGACGGGACAGCCCGGCAGGTTGATAACCGTGGCGCCGGGGACCGCCTCCTTGACGCCTACCGCCCCGGTCGGATTCGGAAGGGCTGCCGGAATGCCCCCGTATGCAGCGCAGGTGCCTACCGCTATTGTCGCCAGCGCGTTGCCGCAGACTTCCCTGGCAAGATCGACGGCGGATTTGCCGCCTACGCAGCAGTAGACTCCCCCGTCTTTCATTGGAATGGAGCCTTCCACAACCACAAAATATTTGCCCTTCTGATTTTTTACTACATCCATGAGTGACTTTTCAGCCCTGTGCCCCGCAGCCGCCATGATCGTCTCGTGATATTCGACGGCAAGGACGTCGAGCACCAGTGCGCCAATCGTGGGCTTGCTGATACGCAGGAGGGCCTCCGAGTCGCCCGCACAGTCCTGATACTCGAGCCACACAAGATATGGCTTCTTGCCTGCCACAGCCTCCGCGATCTTAGGTATAAATGTGGATGGCAGGGCCAAAGCCGCGGCCATTGCCGTGCAGAACTTCATGAAATCCCTTCTGGTGACCCCTCGTTCTTTGAAAGAATCGGGAAGTTCCGGGACGTTCTGCATCGGATCATCCGGTTTGTTCTTCATTAAATCACCTCCCCCTCAATTGATTGATTATTAAAACTGATACTGCTTAACGTTGTCATTTGCTTTGGAAACTAACACAAAACCCTTTGTCTGTCAATGAAAAA
>CAZZGC010000026.1:15363-20702 GCA_964653915.1 uncultured Thermodesulfovibrio sp. | reverse complement strand
CCCTGTAATATTCAATACCCTGAAGTAATGAGCTGGCACAGTTTCCCACCCCTGCGATTGCGATTCTGATCTTCTCCATAATACATTACCTCCCTGGTATCTGAATTTTACGGGTCTGCCTTGCTGTATAGGCCGTCACTCTTAATCCTGATTCCGGTTTATGATAAAGGGGGCACCCATCCGCCCCCTCACGCTTTTCCGTGCTGACATGAACTGTATGAATAATATAAAAAATCATAGCAAAAAAGGACTTAACAATCAACAACTATTTAGTGTCAGCCAATTAATCGGCAGTTGTAAATATAGCACTCTTTATGTTAGGCTTTTGAGATTCCCGAAACTCATGGCGAAACAGATATGCGTGAACATGTCCTGGTAATAGAAAATGATCTTCTTTCGCCATACATTCGCAGTGATAACGGCCTTCTTCTGACCCACGGAACAGAGCCCATATTCAGGGCCATCCTTGAAAATCATACTTTTGTAGAGCGGGAAACAGCCGAACAGGACTACAAAAGAAAACAGGTAATCCCGTATGTGATCATAAGACATGATGACTCATATCTGCTTCTGAAGCGTACCGAACAGCAGGCGGAAAAGAGGCTTCACAACAAATACTCACTCGGTATCGGTGGGCATATCAATCCAGCAGAAACAATATCTGATGAAAATATAATACTTGGCGGCCTCTACAGGGAGCTTGCGGAAGAGATAAGTATTCAACAAGCCGGTCCCCCACGCTTCATAGGCATAATCAATGACGACAGCAACAGTGTAAGCAGGGTGCACCTGGGCCTGCTCTACGAGATCGAGACGTCTTCTCAGAATTTCGAAGTTCTTGAGACAGACAAGATGACCGCCCGATGGGCAAGGACCGATGAACTTCCGGATTACTACGGAGAATTCGAGACCTGGTCTCAGATAGTCTATGACCGCTATATAAACCGCGTCAATATTGTGGAATCGAATAATTGATTATGGAACCTGCTGAGAGGATAATTCTCGCACTCGACACAGCGGACCCTGAAGAGGCATTGCAGACGGTTCACAGATTCAGGGACGATATATACATCTTCAAGGTCGGTTCTGAGCTGTTCACAGCAGCCGGTCCACGCATCGTGAAAGAGATAAATCTCATGGGGAGAAAGGTCTTTTTAGACCTGAAATTCCATGACATACCCCACACCGTAATGAAATCGGCGCTCACCGTTGCCGGTCTGGGTGTTTTCATGTTCAATGTGCATACCATGGGAGGTCTGGAAATGATGAAGACGGCATCCACCCGGCTGAGCGAACATTGCCTTAAACATAATATCGAACGGCCTAAAATCATCGGTGTGACTATACTGACCAGTATAGACCAGAAGGCGCTCCGTGACGAGCTCGGCGTAGAGCTGCGCATGAATGCGATGGTCAAGCATCTGGCCGCAATGGCACAGAGAGCCGGTCTCGACGGCGTGGTTGCCTCGGCTCAGGATGCGGAAATGATAAGAGGCCGGTTCGGCAAGGACTTTCTGATCGTATCACCGGGGATAAGGCCGTCGTGGTCAACTGCTGACGATCAGAAAAGGACTCTGACTCCCAAAGAGGCGATTCGTGCCGGTGCCGACTATATAGTACTCGGCAGGGCCGTGCTTGCCCAACCCGATCCGGCAAAGGCGCTAAATAATATAAAAGAGGAGATCAGCCGGGCCTGATCTGTTTCACCTCCCCGATGCTCGATCTGCACCCTGCAAAGAATGACTTCATACGTCAGTCCGCATCCGGCCGCATTCCCCCGGTTTATGCCGAGATTCCGTTTGTCAAACCGGCCGATGTTTACGAGAAGATCGAAAGCGATACAGGCTTTCTCTTTGAAAGCATTAAAGGCCCGGAAAAGACCGCCCGGTACTCATTTGCAGGGACCGAACCGTTTCTGATCCTTAAAATCAAAAATGGGGAAGTATCAATTACGGGCGGTATGGAGCAGCGGCTCAAAAGCCGGCATCCGTTGAAACTTTTCAGAGAGCTGCTGCGCAGATATAAAGCTGCCACAGTCCCCGGCCTGCCCCCATTTACAGGAGGTGTTGCCGGACTCGTCAGTTACGACTTCGTTCACTATCTCGAGAGACTGCCGGTAACTGTTACGGATGATCTGCACATCCCGGATGCACATTTCCTCTTCACCGACCTCGTAATAGCCTTTGATCATGTCCTGAAAAAGGCATATATAATTGCATCGCCCGGAGCACGGCAGATGATCACAGGTGATGCCGGAATGCCTGACCTGCCCGAACTATACGACGAGGGCCGGCAGCGGATACTCGATCTGTATGACAGAATCAGCCGTCGTGCAAATGGCTCCCGGGCAGGGCGGTTCACCGCTTCTCCGGCAAGATCAATCCGTATAAACCATGAAATGGGCAAGGATCGTTATATGGAAATTGTATCCAGAGCCAAAGACTACATACATGCCGGCGACATATTTCAGGCCAATCTGTCCCAGAGGGTATCCGCTGAAATTGGTGAGGTACAGTCATGGCAAATATATAGAATACTGAGCGAAATAAACCCGTCTCCCTTTGCAGCGTATCTCGATTTGGAGGATTATCAGATCGTCAGTTCGTCACCGGAGCGCCTTGTAAGAGTCTCGGGGGGGCTGGTAGAGACAAGACCCATAGCCGGCACACGGCCGCGCGGGGCCGACGATGAAGGTGACCGCATGATGAGGAGTGACCTGCTCCTGAACGAGAAAGAGAGGGCCGAGCATATCATGCTTATCGACCTTGAGAGAAACGACCTTGGAAGAATATCTGACTACGGGACTGTCCGGGTCGATGAGATGATGATCACCGAGGACTACTCCCATGTTATACATATAGTCTCCAATGTGAGGGGAGAAATGCTACAGGGGAAAGATACATTTGACGTCATAAAGGCGACATTCCCGGGCGGGACGATAACGGGGGTTCCGAAGGTAAGGTGCATGGAGATAATTGATGAACTCGAACCGGTAGCACGGGGCCCCTATACCGGTTCTGTAGGATATGTCGGCTTCAGCGGAGATATGGATCTGAATATAATAATACGCACCTTCGTAATAAAAAAGGGGGTAGCATATGTTCAGGCCGGAGCCGGGATTGTCGCCGATTCCGATCCCGAACGAGAATATTATGAAACGCTCAAAAAGGCCGAAGCGCTAATCAGGACTCTCGAGCGTCTGTGACTGCTCCTCTGAACCGGCACTGCCAAGCACTGTCGATTCAAGAGACCTCATGATTTCGTCGTAGTCCTTCTTCGATCTTTCGTACATCATCGCATTTTCAATTGCCACACCGCACTGTTCCGCCAGAGATGCGGCAAAATCTATCTCCTGCTGCGAGAATTTTCTGTGTTCCGATGTCAGCAATCTTAGTATTCCGAGCACCTTGCTGCGGGCCACTATCGGCAGTGTCAGCATGCTCTTTATTCCTTCCTCTCGCGCCTCTTCCTTGTACTTTATCCGCTCATCGGATGTGACGTCATAGATGGCCACAGGCCTCTCCTTCAGCGCCTCGATCACATTCCTTTCGGCGTCGACAGGCCCTTTGTTCAGATACTCTTCACTCAACCCCCATGATGCAACCAGCGCCAGTCTTCGTCCGGCCGGATCGAGCAGCCTGACCGTCGCGGCCTTGAGGCGCATCACCTCAGGGATCTTCCTGACTATCATGTCCAGCACCTCTTTCGGCCGCAGAGATGAGCTTACCGCCTTTGTAACATCCCTGAACATCGCGAGATATTCCTTTTCCCTGGATATCTCTGTCTCAAACTGCTTTGCATTGAATAATGCGATAGCCGTCTGCTCGGCAATGGCCGACATAAATCGCAGATCCTCATCCTTATATTTCCTCGGCTTGGTTGCATAGAGTCGCAAGACGCCTACAACCTCTCCCCTGAACCGCATCGGGATAGAGAGGATGGTGCGAATCCCCTCCCTGACCGCTTCATTATAATATACTGAATCAGTGTGCTCACTGATGTCGTATTCCGAAACCGTCTTGCCGGCAAGCGCGTCATCGATACTGGCATCATATCCGACAGGCCCCTTGTTTACGTAGTTTTCACTCAGGCCATGATACGCCACGAGTTCAAGCTCTTTCGTTTCTTTGTTCAGCAGTCGCAATGAGCAGCCCTTCAGGCTCATGACTTCCGGTATCTTTCTGACTATTATGTTAAATACTTCCTCAACATTCAGGCTGGAACTGACGGCCTTTGTAATCTCTTCGAAGACCCTGAGATATTCCTTTTCGTTTGAAACAGCGGTCTCGAACCTCCTTGCGTTTACTATCGCTATAGCCCCCTGCTCCGCAATCGCATTCATGAACTGAAGGTCTTCATCGGTGTACTTCACCGGCTCGGAAGTGTACATCCTGAGGACTCCGATAATCCTGTTTTCGAATTTCATTGGAATCGAGAGGATACTCCTTATACCCTCCTCGATCGCCTCCTTGTAATACGGTGAATCCTCGTGCTCGGTAATGTCATAAACCGACACCGATTTCCCTGCAAGGGCGTCATCGATACTGGCGTCATAACTGACGGGGCCCTTGTTGGCATATCGTTCACTGAGGCCGTAATAGGCGGCAAGTTCAAGCTCCCGGGTCTCTTCATTAAGAAGCCTCAGGAGGCTTGCCTTGACGTTCATTACCTTAACAACATTGCTGACTATCAGTTCGAGGACCTCCTGGAGAGAGATACTCGCACTTATCGATTTGCAGATATTCTGGTAGCTCTCAAGATAGACCTTCTTCTCGAATATCTTCTCCGCACAGGAAGGACACATACCATGTGTAAAGACCCCGAATCCCTCGTTGGTAAGATATGTCTCGATCTGCTCCCAGTAATTTTCATCGTTTCGAATCTTCTTGCACCATCCGCATATAGGAATCAGCCGCTCCTTTAGTTCGGTCTTCAGCCGCTGTTCCGTAGCGGTCAGGGCACCCGTCATATCCCGGATCGTGGCAATAACAGAGTTCACCGAGGCATGCTCTATCACAGGTACCGCTGTTTCCTCAACGGGTATCCTTCCGCCGTCCGGTCTGTTTATAAAAAAACTCTTCCTGACTGTCTCCATTTTCTGGAAAGCCAGCGGCACTGTATATTCATAGGGCTCTAAAAAGTTCCCTTTTTCATCTTCGTACGGCAGAGTCATCTTCTCAAAAACCATGCCCATTGCATCGTCTGCGGATATGCCGGTCAGGGATGCGGCAGCCTCATTCCAGAAAACGATACGCCTGTCCGGATCGACAAGGTACACACCGACATCCATCTGATCGAGAATCTTTCTATAGAGACTGTTTTTAGTGCCGAATATCATT
>CAZZGC010000026.1:8064-15263 GCA_964653915.1 uncultured Thermodesulfovibrio sp. | reverse complement strand
GCCTTGTCAGCAAGCTTCAGCAGGTCTTCCTTGCTCTGGGCATTTTCCGGATAAGAGGCCACTCCGAGGCTTGCGGTCAGCCGGATATTAAAACCTTCCCTCTTCATGAAGGTGCTTCTTTCTATCGAGCGCCTGAGCCTCTCGGCCACAGCAAAACCGCTGTCGCGGCTGGCCTGAGGCAAAATTACCACAAACTCATCCCCACCATAGCGGGATATTATATCTATCCTGCGGAGATTCTTTTGCAAAATCCCGGCTATCTCTATAAGAACACGGCTTCCTACGAGGTGTCCGAACCGGTCGTTGACTTTCTTGAAATTATCCATATCCATGAAAATCACCGCAAAGTTATACTTGTACCTGCGGGACCTTTCTATCTCCATATCAAGGGCGTGATTCAGGTATCGCATATTGAACAGGTTCGTCAGTTCGTCATTTTTCAGCTTCTCATATAGAAATGCCCTCTCAACCGCTACCGCCAGATGATTGGCCGTACCGGTCAGGATACTCAGATCATCATCTGTGAAGGCACCACCATTCTTCTTGTTACTCAGCCGGAGAACTCCTATCGTCCTGTTCCTGAGTTTTACAGGTACGCATGCCAGAGAATGGACCGCGCCTCCGGGCATAGAGTCAGCATATGAGTCAAAACGGCTGTCCTTGCCTGTATCTTCGACCGAATCGGATATCCCGTTTTCGATGACCCATCCTGTAATCCCCTTGCCCTGCTTCACCCGATATCTGTTGATCCTCTTTGACGGCCTGATAGGCAGTGTCTGAAAAAGTATCTCGTCATTGAAGACAAGTGAGCACCCCACTGCATCCGCCGCCGCCGCAAGCTTTTTCAGAGCTGCCTGGAGGCTTTTGTCTATGTCATCCATGGAGTTGAAAAGATCGGTAATTTCTTCGTAGTAAACAAACTTTTCCTTACGATTTATCAATTCATCCAGAAGTACCCTGTTTTCATCTTCCGTCGATTTGATCCTGAAGAGTCTTTCTGCAGCAGAGATAAATTCGTTCAGCGTAACCGGCTTACACAGGGCACACGCATTGTTCTCCCATACAATCCTCTCAGATCTCTTTACGGTGTCGCTGCATACAAATATCCTCGGGATTGGAGAAGCGGCACGTCTGAAACGGTCTGATCTGGCTATTCTGTCAATCATGCTGTCATCAACAACTATAAGATCAGTCCAGACTGTACGCAGTATGCTCACTGCCGCACCTATCGAATTACAGTCCGTCATGTTATAGCCCTTCCTGGAAAGTTGTTTGGTAAGAGTACGAATCTGCGAGTTGCCACGATCTATGAGGAGGATTTTACGCATTTATACCACAGCATTTTTTGTATTTCTTGCCGCTCCCGCAGATACATGGATCGTTTCTGCCCACCTTTTTATCCTTGACCACGGTCTGAGGTTTGCCCGCACCGCTGCCCTCACCCCTGCCGAAAATCATCCTTGATGGTTTCGGGGTGAACCGCTGCTGAAGCTGCTCTTCGGAAGCGATCTGTATCCGCATGAGCCTCGATACGGTGTCAGACGCCACCCTGTTACTGAGGTCCGCGAATATCTCAAATGCCTCCCTCTTGTATTCAACAAGGGGGTCGCGCTGACCATATCCCCTGAGCCCGACGCCTTCCTTCAGGTGATCCATGCTAAGCAGATGATCCTTCCACTGGGTGTCGAGCACCTGCAGCAGCATCATCTTTTCTAAATACCTGAGAGTCTCGGCCCCGATCTCCTTTTCTTTTTCCTCATATGCCGCAAAAACCGCATCAAGTACAGTCTGACGTAACTCATCGAATTCCTGGGGCTCGACTTCGGGCATAATCATGAACTGCCCGTAAAGCGCATCCTGCAGTCCCTTCATATCCCAGTCATCAATATGTTTATTCTCGGGACAGTAAATATCCAGCAGGTCATCGACGGCATTTTCCATCATCTCGAGTATCCTGTCCTTGAGATTGTCGGAAGTCAGGATATCACGCCTGAATGCATATATTTCTGTTCGCTGCTTGTTATTTACGTCGTCATATTCAAGCAGGTGTTTTCTGATATCGAAGTTATGCGCCTCAACCCTCTTCTGCGAAGTCTCTATAGCCTTTGAAACCCACTTGTGCTCGATAGGCTGAGACTCGTCCATTCCAAGTTTTCCCATTAAGCCTGATATCCTGTCGGAACCGAATATCCTCATCAGGTCGTCCTCAAGCGAGAGATAAAACCTCGACGAACCAGGGTCTCCCTGACGTCCCGACCGGCCCCTGAGCTGATTGTCTATCCTGCGGGCTTCATGTCTTTCTGTGCCGAGAATATGCAGCCCGCCGGCCTCCAGCACCTTCTCCCGCTCCTTCTCGCATATCTCACGAGCCTTCTCAAGCGCCTTCCTGTAGTCTTCTTCCGTATAGTCCTTTCTGTCCCGGAGCATGTCCCTTGCTATACCTTCCGGGTTCCCCCCAAGCACTATATCCGTCCCGCGACCGGCCATATTGGTAGCGATCGTGACGGCACCGAACCGTCCGGCCTGTGCAACTATCTCTGCCTCCTGTTCGTGATACTTTGCATTCAGGACTGAGTGGGGAATTTTTTTCTTTTTGAGCATCGAGCTCAACAGCTCAGACTTTTCGATGGATATCGTGCCTACAAGCACAGGTTGTCCCCTTTTGTGGCAGTCCGCTATCTCGTCGACGACCGCATTAAACTTCGCCCTTACAGTCTTGTATATGATATCAGGGTTGTCCTTGCGGATCATCGGTTTGTTAGTCGGTATAACGAGGACATCAAGATTGTATATCTTTCCGAACTCCTCCGCTTCAGTATCCGCGGTACCCGTCATTCCGGCGAGTTTGTTATACATTCGGAAATAGTTCTGAAAAGTGATCGTGGCGAGGGTCTGGTTTTCGCTCTCGATCTTGACCCCTTCTTTGGCCTCTATGGCCTGATGAAGTCCGTCCGACCAGCGCCGGCCCGGCATCAGACGGCCGGTAAATTCATCAACAATGATCACCTCGTTGTCCTTAACAATATAATCGACATCCCGTTTGAACAGAGCATGCGCCCTCAGACCCTGATTGACATGATGCACAAGTTCCACGTTGGCCGGATCATAGAGGTTGCCCACACCGAGCAGCTTTTCAACCTTACTGTTTCCCTCTTCTGTCAGTATCACACTCTTCGCCTTTTCATCTACAGTAAAATCGACATCCTGCTTGAGTCTGGGTATGATTTTGTTTATCTTGTAATACTTGTCCGTTGATTCTTCGGACGGTCCGGATATGATAAGGGGGGTCCTCGCCTCGTCAATCAGGATGCTGTCCACCTCATCAACTATCGCATAGTTAAGCTCACGCTGGACATAGTCGTTTATGTGATATTTCATGTTGTCACGGAGATAGTCGAAACCGAATTCGTTGTTCGTCCCGTAAAGGATGTCCGCATTATAGGCATCTTTCCTTTCGACCGGTCTCAAATGCTGCAGACGGCTCTCTTCCGCGTGATATGAAGGGTCATATATGAAAGAACTGTCGTGCTGTATAATCCCGAGCGAAAGACCCAGAAAATGGTAGAGCGGCCCCATCCACCGGGCGTCCCTCTTTGCAAGATAGTCATTGACCGTTACTACATGAACACCCCTTCCATCGAGTGCGTTCAGGTAAACGGCGAGCGTTGCAACGAGGGTCTTTCCTTCACCCGTCTTCATCTCAGCTATCTTTCCCTGATGAAGGGCGATCCCTCCGATAAGCTGGACATCGAAGTGACGCATGTGCAGGAGACGCCTGGATGCTTCGCGTGTGACAGCGAACGCCTCCGGGAGCAGTTCATCAAGGGTCTCACCGGCCTCTATCCTCTTCCTGAACTCATCCGTTTTTCCGCGGAGTTGGGCATCGCTCAGCCCGGCAACGGACGACTCGAGGTCGTTGATCTTCTCGACAACACTTGATAACTTCTTGATCTCACGATCGTTTTTCGTACCGACAATCTTTGTTAAAATGTTAAACATGGGTTTATTATAACAAAATGCCTAAAAAGCTAAACCGCATTAAAATATGACAATCAAAATACGTATCGGACATCTCTCGACCTTTTATCATACATCCATACTTATGATTGCCCGCAACACACTGGGTGATTCAGCGGAATGGAAACTCTTTGGTACCGGCCCGGCAATAGTGGATGCCTTTGAAAAAAACGAACTCGATCTCGCCTACATAGGCCTGCCGCCTGCCATCATAGGAATAGACAGGGGAATAAATATTAAATGTATAGCAGGCGGTCATATGGAAGGAACAGTGATATGCGGACCCGGCAGGCTGAGCCCCTCTGAGGACATTTCAGAACTTCTTGTACAACTCAGGGGACTTACGCTCGGCGTACCCGGCAGGGGATCGATTCATGATGTCATAATCTCTGACGTCATCGACAGGCTGCATCTCTCTTCAGACATCAGAATCAGAAACTTCAGATGGGCCGACATGGTCCTTGAGTCATTATGCAGCGGGGACGTAGATGCTGCTGTGGGGACACCCGCCCTGGCCGTGGCGGTCATGAGATACGCAGACGGAAAAATCCTCTATCCTCCGTCAAGGCTGTGGCCCTGCAACCCGAGTTACGGTATAGTTGCAAGAAGCGAATTTATGGAAAGAGAAAGGGGGGCGGTCAGGGAGTTTCTTGTGATGCATGAGGAGGCCGCAGAGATGCTGAGAAAGACGCCGGATGAAGCCTCGCATGTCATAGCCGACTACGTGAAGGTGGTGGACAAGTCGTTTGCGCTTGACACCCTCGGTGTTTCGCCGAAATACTGCGCCGCTTTAACGGATGAGTACATGGCCTCGACAATGGAATTCGTCAGGGTCCTCAAACGGCTCGGGTATATCGGCAGGCCGCTGTCCGCGGATGAGATTTTCGACAGATCAATTATCGACACCGTTCATCCGGGGAAGGGGCATTATTGAGAGATGATATAGTTTAGCCCCGATAATTCATATCGCCATTGCAGAGCAAACAGCTTCTTTTTGATTTCTGCGATAGAATCGTCCTGAGTCAGATCGAGATAGCTCATGTTGTGTTTTACCGGCATGGGCAAGTGATAAAGATTGTCTATCAAAAAAACCGGATCATTTATGTTATATTCGTTGCACCAGGCTACATACCCATCCCATGCCTCCTCGTCTATAAGGTTTCTGTCCACGATCCAGGCAAAGCCCGGAAGATACAGCGGTGTAATATCAGAGTCATCAATAAACAGGAGCTGGCAGTTATGGAATTTCGCATGGGCTGAGAGTTCACTTTCCAACTCATAGTTGTCCGAAATACACCATAGCTCAGGAGGAATACGTTCCCTTTTGCCCGGATGACTCATCCCTCCTGCAAGCACACCATTATCTAAAAGACCGCCTGAAACCATTATTCCAGCGCACGATAACAAAGACTTTTTAATAAATTCCCTTCTGTTGAACATATCTTCCTCCTTTCAGTTTCTGATGCTTCTGAGTTTGTTATAACATCCTGCATCGCCACCTGTATGGCAGTTTAAAAATGCCATGATGCTGGCAGTGTATTTTCTTAAACTATTTATATGAGCAATACTGATTACTATTTCAGTGAAGGGGAGCGCAACCCTTATTATTATGAGGAGCACGTTTTGCTCGAAATGCTTCGAAGCGATGATATTTTTGAAGTTTATGAAGCGATGGGGGCTATTGGCAAAAGAAAACTTCGCTCAGCTCTTGACCCTCTGAAGTATATAGCTTTATACAGTGATGATATTGGATTGCAGGAAACGGCTGTTAGAACCATTCGCAGGATTGGAGGGAAAAAGGCTCTCGATATATTACGATTTCTAAAAACTACAGAATTGAAGGGGCTGGTTGAGAATATAATACAATACGGTGCAGATTATGAGTAAACACACCAGGATAAAAGCGGCATACCGCCCGTTCTAACTCTCTTCACTCTTCCTGTTTCAGCTCTTTTCCAACCGAAAACGCACTGCCCAGAAATTCCCCCACACCATAGTACTTCCTGCTTACCGGGGTGAATATCAGCGGTTTTACGGCTTCGATATCAGGGTTGCCGTCATCCGCAAGTACGGACTCATCCGCCTTCATATCCATAACCTCGCCAATGAACTGGGTATGAAGACCGACCTCCACCGTATGAATCAGCTTACACTCAAATGAAAGGGGGAACTCCTCTATGTATGGCGCGTCTACGATCTCGCTTTTTACAGGGGTCAGCCCTGTAACAGCGAACTTGTCCGTGTCCCTGCCCGAGGCTATGCCGAAATAGTCCGCTTCTTTAATATACTTCTCCGACGGTATATTGATCGTAAAGGCCTTCCTCCCGATGAGGCCGTCGTACGTATAGGTTGCCTTTCTGATTGCTACTGCGATTGCCGGCGGCTTGGAACAACTGATTCCGCCCCACGATGCGGTCATGACATTCGGCTTGCCATCCTTGTCATACGTCCCCACTACAAATACAGGGGTAGGGTATACTATCGTCTTCGGACCCAGTGATTTCTTCATCGTAATCCTCCTCTATCACTTAACTCATAACTTTTAACTCTAATTCATATGGTATATTATAGACTGAAAGGAGTAAGAATGCCCAAAAAAGAAAAGCCTCTTCCCAGGCCGCCGTCAACCCCTTTTGGACGGAAACGTTCATTCGGCAATGAAGAAAGGGACGAGACCTCCCTGCTTGCCGATGAGATCGTCATGGCCGCCTCAAAGGGCAAATTAGATGAGTTTATGAAAGATAAACTGCCAGACAGCGAACATGCAAGAAAACTGGCCGAGATGATGATGGGGATGACGGGGATGATGCCGCCGGTCTCTGAAAAAAAAGAGCAGACAGAAGAGAAGCCGCACATGGCACAGGAAAATAATTCCGGCCCTGAAGACGCCCGGCCACCCGGACAACCGCCAGAGGACCTGCTTGAGGCCGTCAATAATGCGGATGTCCGGGGATTGATCGATCTGCTGAAAAGGGAACATGAAAAACGTTCCGGTCCTCTGCCGGATGAAGAGGTCGCCGGCAGCGAAAGCAACAGCATCCCCCACCCTTCTGCAACCATAGAGAAAGAGATCATAGAAGAGCTGATAAAGATATCATCCGAAAACGGCCTTTCCCTTGACTGGATATTCTTCAGGGCACTGAAGCGTTATGTAGAGGAGTACAGGAAGACGGGGAATCTGT
>CAZZGC010000026.1:6731-7964 GCA_964653915.1 uncultured Thermodesulfovibrio sp. | reverse complement strand
GTTATGAGATTTGATGAACTCAATATTCCCCCGGAAGTCCTTGAGGGTATAAGGAAAGCGGGCTTCACTGAATGCACGCCCGTTCAGGAGCTGACTTTACCGGTGGCCCTGAAGGGGAAAGATATTGCAGCACAGGCCCAGACCGGTACCGGCAAGACAGCAGCGTTTCTGATTGCGGTCTTCTCCCGCATGCTCAGGCTAAAGCCTCCCGGCAAGGGGCCCTCCCCGCGCGCCCTTGTCATAGCACCAACGCGGGAACTGGTCAGCCAGATAGCGGATGAGGCAGGTCTGCTTGGCGGTTCAACGGGCTTCAGGATCGTTCCTGTATTTGGAGGGATCGATTACCAGAAGCAGCGCCACCAGATAGCAGAGGGGGTGGATATGCTCATCGGCACACCCGGCCGGCTGATCGACTATCTGAAACAGAAGGTTTACAGTCTGAAAAAGACTCAGTTTCTCGTAATTGATGAGGCAGACCGCCTCTTCGATATGGGTTTTATAAAGGATATCAGGTTCCTCCTCAGACGCATGTCTCCTTACGACAAGAGGCAGTCCATGCTTTTTTCCGCTACACTTTCGCACCGTGTTCTTGAACTGTGTTATGAGCACATGAATATGCCCGAGAGGTTTTCGGTGACTCCCGAAAAGGTTACCGTTGAGCTGATAAAACAGGAGATATACCATGTCGGCAAACACGAAAAGAACGGGCTGCTCTTCCATATTCTCAGAAATGAACCTGATGGCCGTTATCTCATATTCTGCAATACAAAAGCTGCCGCGGAACGTCTTGAGAGCCTGCTTGAGGCAAACGGCATCGGAGCAGCAGCGATTACGGGCGACCTGCCTCAGAGAAAGCGGCAGAGGGTGCTTGAAAGATTCAAGGGAGGAAAGCTTCCTGTACTGGTGGCTACAGACGTTGCAAGCAGAGGACTTCATATTGACGGCGTAACACATGTCATCAATTACGATTTTCCCCAGGATCCGGAGGATTACGTTCACCGCATCGGGCGAACGGCAAGGGCCGGTGCAGCCGGAAGGGCGATTAACCTGGCGTGTGAAGAATATGTGCAGACGCTGCCAGATGTGGAAGACTATATAAGACAGAAAATACCGGTAATGCCGCTTACAGATGACATGATAGTCACCGATTACCGGAGGCGGCGGCCACGCAAGACTGCGCCGGCAGGAAAGAAGAAGTCCTTCAGGGAGAAGAAGCGTACAGGGAAGCGTCCC
>CAZZGC010000026.1:0-6631 GCA_964653915.1 uncultured Thermodesulfovibrio sp. | reverse complement strand
AACTCCATAACCTGCCTTTTGTTCTCCAGGTGATCAAGCGGGATATTGGGAACATCGGCGTTTCCGGGCAGAGCAGGGACATGGATGAACTTCATGCCCCGTGACTTCTTTTCTATGGCCTCTGAAATTCCCCTCTTGCCTGACACCCTGATCACTTCTCTTATGCCAAAGCCGGCTGCGACAGAAGAAAGGTCAACGCACGAGCCGGTCAGTGTGCGCTGGCCGCCGGTAGAGCCGTAGGAGCCGTTGTCTATGGCCACGACCGTAAGATTGGGTGGATCACAGTGGGCCGCCGTTGCAAGGGTGCCCGGATTCATCAACAGGCTTCCGTCACCATCGATTACAACCACATCCCTGCCGGTAGACAGGCTGATACCCAGGCCTATAGGCGTGGCCATGCCCATGCTGCCGAGCATGTAGAAATTGGACGGCTGATGGCCGACAGCGTACAGCTCCTTTGAGGGCACACCCAGATTGCAGACAACAGCCCTATCCTTTATATAAGGAGCTATGAGCCTGAGTATCCCATAGCGTGTGAGTCCGGGCGCAACCCTGCGTGGAATCATGGTGGAACTGCTGCTGCGGCCGCGCCTGTTGCCCGTTTCCGGTTCTGACCGGCATCCTCCCTCAAAAACCGCGGGACTCAGGAGGAATGCATGCATACGGCCCATCCTGTAGATATCCGGCAGTTTCTTTTTAATTAGAGAAAAATCCCTCTTCGTGCTTATGAGCGAATGTGGTATGCCGGCGCCTTTCAATATTCTAACAAGCCTCTCACCCATCGGCATCTGAGCCGCTATTGTTTCTCTGTAAACACCCCGATGACTGACAAAGATGGCAAGCGGCAGCTTGTAGAATCCCGTCAACGAGAGCAACGCATTTATCATGTTGCCGAGACCAGAACTCTGGACGATCATGGCCGGACGCCTGCCCGCAAGGGCCATTCCTGCTGCAATGCCGACCCCCTCTTCTTCACGGGTAAGGGGCAGATGAAAAAAATCCTTCCCGATACGGGTCAGGACGGACTTTATCCTGTCGCAGGGCAGGGAGAGTATGCTGTCAACACCGCCTTCCCTTATACTATCTATCAGTCTTTCTTCAGCAGTCCGCAAAGCATCTCCTCCAGTTCACCATTAGATGCGTTTTTCGATATAAAAACCGGGCTGACACGGTGAACCTCTTGATCCATCTTCAGCCTCTCCTCACCGCCGCCTGTAATGTTGAGAAGCACAAGTTCATCATTCCTGAAATGGGCCTCCCTTACAGCCTGCCTCAGTGCCGCGACCGCAACCCCGGCGGCAGGCACTATGTCTATACCCTCCAGATTCTCAAACATCTTCATCGAGTCATAAACCTCATCGTTTACGATACCATACATCCGGCCGCCCGTTGCCCGAAGTGCATCATATACCCCTCCTCTGACGGAGTACGCCGGATAACGGTTCGAGATGACACGCGTGGTTATCTGATCGATCAGCTCAGGACGAAGGTCTTCTTCAAACAGCTCTCTGCTGTCTTTCTCCCAGGCCCTGGTCATGGGAGCAAAGGGCAGATTCTGGGCCAGATGCAGAACAGGCGCTCTTGAACCGAACCTGCCGTCACGCATGAACCTGCCGGCCATCTCCCAGACCGATATAGCGCCGGTGCCGCTTCCGACCGCCTGAAAATACCGGTCAGGCATACGTCCGATTGCGGACACCGCCTCCATAAGCACAATCCCGAGACCGTCCCTCTTTGCGATATTCTTGACACCGCCCTCGAAGGGGAATCCCTGCGTAAGCGCCAGCCGCCGCGCCATATCGATAGCATCGGAATAATCGCCGTCTTCAAGGGCGAAAGTTGGGACAGCATGAGAGGCCTCAAGATACCACATCTCGAACAGGCACATCTTTGGCACGATAATAATAGCGGGGAAGCCGGAAACCGTGGAAAGATGCGCAAATGCCCGGGCTGTATTGCCTGCCGATGCCACGACCATCCCTTCCAGTCCACTGTCCCGCGCATTCTCTAAAACGACCGCCGCCTCAAACTCCTTGAAGGTGCATGTCATGAGCTGAGCGCCCTTTTCAGGCCAGTATCCGTTGAAGGCGATAAAAAGATTCTCCAGCCCAAGCTCTGAGGCAAGGCCCGATGAGCGGTATATCACGCTACCGGATTGACTGAAGCCCGGCTTATGCACAGGCAGCCAGTTAAAACGCCAAATGCCTTCCCCACCGCTTTCCTCAAACCGTTCTGATTCATACTCTGTTACAAGCAGAGAGCCTGCACAGTGTTCACAGAAGGCACAGTATGCTTCCCTCAACACTGTGCCGCACTTCCCGCATCTGATTCTGAAATGACTCATAACATTGCAAATTTAAAAATTAAAAGTCAAAAATTTTGATCTTTCATTTTTCATTTTTTTATCTCTCAACAAATTCCGTCAGCAGCTCCATGATATCAACGATCCTGATCTTCTTGTCATGGCCGTTCATCGCCTCTCTCACCTTCTCATAACATGCGGGACAGCTCAGCACAAGTCTGTCCGCCCCCTTTGCAACCGCCTCGTCTATCGTAAGTCTGCCCATATTGATCGCATTTTCATGAAAAACCTTTCTTGCCGCGCCTCCGGCGCCGCAGCATCTCGATTCGACACCGTGGCAGTCGAACTCAAGAAGTTTCACACCCGGTATCGCCCTGATGACCGCACGAGGTTCCTCCATGATGCCAACTCCCCGGCTGAGATAGCATGGATCGTGATATATCAGCTTCTTGTCGAGTCCATGCCCTATCTTCAACTTCCCCTTCTTCAGGGCATCATCAACATACTGGGTTATGTGCCGTATCCTGAATGGCAGATCGCCTCCGTAAAACAGAGGCCAGTCCCTCACCATCATGTTTACACAACATGGGCATGAACAGACGAGGGTTTTCACTCCGCGCGCCCTGTATGCACTGACAAGCCTCTTCGTCAGGTCCTCCAACATATCGTGCTGTCCCGTAATGAAGAGAGGGAAACCGCAGCAAACCTCTTCTTCCGCAGGGAGCATCGTAAACTGATCTCCGATGGCCCTGAGTACCATCACATCTCCCCTGACCATCGGTGTTGCGCAATATGCTCCTGTGCATCCGGCATAGTAGGCGATTTCGGCCTTTTCCGCTATATCAACATCTTCAGGCATCCATATGCTGTACCGCTCTTCCGCAGGCTTGTCATAGGGGTTGCCGGTCCTCCCTATCACCTCCTGCATCTTTGCCTGGGGGCCTATCGGCCCGAGTCCCCGCTTCACCATCTCCTTTCTAAGGACCGGCCAGAGCCTCTGATTGAAAAGCCCTACCGGGCAGTGCTGGCCGCATGCGCCGCACACTGTACATTCATAAACCGCGCGTGTGAACTCCTCGAGCAGTTTCCTGTCGGCACCGCCTCCAAAGAGCCTTGCCCTTAACCCGGATGTAGATTGCATCAGATCCTTGAACATCCTGATCTTTTCGGGCGGGGATATATCCGGATTTGAGGTCACCTCCTGCACAGGACAGTGTTTAAGGCACTCCCCGCAGCCCGTGCATGCATCGAGCTCTATCATCTGGGCGGCAGAAAGCTCCTTTCCTATAGGCCCTTTATTCTTCATGAAGTATCTTCCTCAGTTGCTCTTCACGTCTCCTGGCCTCCAGTGTTACGATAGGCGCTGCAAAAAGGTGAAAGGGTATGAAAGGAAGCAGAAGCAGAAAGAGTATGAAATGCACAATGAAAATAAAACTTTCCGGAGGGGCCTCCGGCGAAAATACAAGCAGGCCCGTTATGAACTCCTTGACCTCGATCAGATCGGGCTGAAAGAAATATCTCATCATCAAACCCATTATGCTTATAGCAAAGATGAGACAGAGCAAAAACATGTTCTCCGGCGATATATACCTGTTTTTCACCTCTGAAATTCTCATTATGAATATAGCCACAAGCGAGACAGGCAGAAGATGCCCGGCAAATATTCCTGCGGGCTGAAAGAATATGACGATATCAGGTACCGGATTTACAAAATACCATGAATGCCTGAGCAGGACAAGGAAAAGGGATATATGAAAGATCCATGAAGCTATCCAGAGCCACCTGTTTGTATCCAGAAGCCTGCGAAAGGATATGAGGTCGAATCCCGCCTTCATCAGGGCGCTGAAAGAAATCTCTTTACTTAACGCATCCCTGCCGCCTGGTCCGCCTGCGGCCCGGTACCATCTGAAGGTATGCACGAGCACGCGCAGACAGAAGATGGCATAAACTGAATAGGCCGCAAACGCGAGCAGTTCTCCCATTGTTACTCCTTAACAAACTCGATGCTCACATCTCTGGCAAGACACAACCCCAGTTCCACCTCCACAGCCTTCAGTATGCCGGAAGGCACGGGACAGGCCGGATGTTTCAGGTGCATGGCAGCGGCCCTGTAAACGGGGTTATTCAGGTGGCCTGTGAAAGCTGCGCGCATGTCCGTCTCCTGTATCTCCTCCATCATAGCCATGACCATCTCGCATTCCGTCTCTGCCCGGATTGTAACCCCATGCTTGCCGGTTTTCTCCACGGTTACCTCAACCTTAAAACCGCATATTCCCGGATCAATCAGTACCTTCGTCATAGTGTCCTCTGCCACCCCCCTGTCCCGGGAGGCGTGGCGAAAAAAATAATTACCTCATACTCCTGAACTCTAAACTCATCACTCTTAACTCCAAATCATCCCTTAATCTCAACCCTGCTCCCGGACTCGCTCAGCAGCGCTTTCAGATTGGGGAACCTGTCCTTCATATGGGGAATATGCATCGCCTGCATGAACTCCTTTTCGAATGTCGGATCTGTCGCTATCTCGATAAATTCCACCCACCTTGCCTTCTCGTTGGCCTCGGTCCTCTTGCTCCTGTTGAGCAGGGCCATCCTGGCGCCGTCTCCCGCGGCATTACCCACAGCATAGACCTTATCAATTTCACAGTCAGGAAACATACCAAGGGTAAGCGAGGCCTCCCGGCTGATATGGCTTCCGAATGCGCCCGCAAGGATCACCCTGTCAAGCGTCTCGATTCCAAGCCGCTTCATCATGAGCTTTGCCCCGGCATAGAGCGCGCCCTTGGCAAGCTGAAGCGCCCTTACATCCGACTGTGTCACAGTGATGTCAGTGTTAATCGATGTCTCCTCAGCCCAGGCGAGTACATACTCCGGCTTGCCGTCGGAGTCCATTCGCACTCTCGGTGTATCGAGTCCCTTTGCAAACCTGCCCGACTTGTCTATTATCCCCGCCTTGAACATCTCGGCCACCACCTCGATAATTCCAGAACCACAGATTCCCTTGGCATCAATCTTTTCTAAATGCGAGTGCCAGTCCGCTTTGCCTATTACCTTGTACTGAGGCTCTTTTGTTTCCGGATCAATGCGTACAACCTCGATCGCCCCCGGCGCCGCGCGCATTCCGAATTTTATCTGCGCGCCTTCGAATGCAGGGCCTGTGGCACAGGATGTGGAGCACACCTTGTGCCTGTTTCCAAGGAGCAGTTCACCATTCGTCCCGATATCTATTATGAGAACCATTTCATCCTGATTATAAGGTTCCTCGGCGATGAGAACACCCACATTGTCTGCGCCCACAAAACCGGCCTCTATGGGAAGTACATGCACATAAGCGGAAGGATTAATCTTCAAACCTATATCCCGCGCCCTGATATCGAGTGAATTCTGAACAGCCGGTATGAAGGGCGACCGTCCGATATATTCGGGATTGAAGCCTAAAAAAATGTGGTGCATCGCCGTATTGAAGACGATCGTCATGTCGTCAACGGCGTGACCCGGATCCGGACCGTCTTTTCTTATCTCAGAGACCACACGCTCGATTATATTGTTCAGCCCCTCGATAATCGCCTTCTGCATCGTTTCGAGACCGTCGGGATTGGTCATGGCATATGTGATACGTGACATTACATCTTCACCATAGGGCACCTGCGGATTCATCATCGATTCAGTGTTGACCACCCTCCCTGTGCTCAGGTCCGTAAGATAACCTACACAGGTCGTCGTACCTACATCAACCGCCAGGCCGTAGCACGTCTCGACAAAGTCCGGCTCCACCTTAATTACTTCGCGATCCATCCAGACCGTAGCGGTCACCTTCCACTGCCCGCTTCTCAATGTATCCTGAAGTTCCTTCTGGACAAGATAGTCGACTGTCAGTCCGGAGAGTCCGTAATTTTTTTCGAGCGCGCCAAGCAGCCTCTCATGATCGCCGGTTGTCATTTCATGAAGAGTGGGAGGGGCAAGTTCGATGCTGTATTTCTTTACCGCAGGATCCAGCGCAATAGACAGTTCTTTTGCAGCCTTCCTCACTACCTGTTTGCCTGCCCTCGATCTTTCAGGCACGAACACCTTCACATCACCATGGACCCTCGCTGAGCAGGACAGGCGAATGCCGGGGCCGTCCTCAGGTTTTATATGCTTCTTCTCATCTTCGGTCAGGGCTGACAGATGGGTCATTCCCGACTCGATATTATCCTTTTCGAAATAGCCTTCCTCTATGCGCACCTTGCATTTGCCGCATACCTTCTTGTTCCCGCAAAGCGCTTCGATATCCACTCCGAGCGCCTGTGCCGCTTCCAGGAGCGTCACTCCGTCATCGACTTCACCTCT
>CAZZGC010000025.1:0-20754 GCA_964653915.1 uncultured Thermodesulfovibrio sp. | reverse complement strand
GTGTGACGGTTGAGTCATCCTCTGATTTATAAAGGGGGTATGAAGTGATCGTTAATACGGGCGATTCACAGGGTGATCTGACAATACACGCATTACGGAAGAAGCTGATGCCTTATGCCGGCCCGGACAGGCGGAAGGCGATCCTGCAACTGACCAATACATTTATTCCTTATGCAGTTCTGTGGATCATGCTCATTTATATGGTCAGGAATGCCTATCCCACGGTGGCAATATTTGCATTAGTTGTACTGGCATCCCTTTTTCTGCTGCGCATATTCATTTTTTTTCACGATTGTGCTCATGGATCTTTTTTTGCCTCACAACGGGCAAACACGGTACTTGGTTATGTTGCGGGCATATTGACATTTACACCTTTTAAATACTGGCAGCACAATCACCTGATACATCACGGCACATATGCTGACCTGGATCACAGGGGTGTCGGGGATATCTGGACATTAACGGTTGAGGAGTATCGGGCTGCTTCCGGACTGAAGAGAATAGGGTACAGACTCTATCGCAATCCCACCGTTTTTCTCGGCCTCGGTCCCGGGTACTTTTTCTTAATTGCCCAGCGATTCATTCATCATGGGGAAGGAAAACGTGAACGCTACAGCGTGGCATTTACCAATCTGGCAATTGTAGTGATCTTGTGGGCAGCCTACATGACAATCGGCTTAGGGACATATCTGTTGATACAACTGCCGATAATACTTATTGCCGGAGCCATGGGTGTATGGTTGTTTTACGTTCAGCACCAGTTTGAGGGTGTGTACTGGTCCCGGCACGATGAATGGGACCCTGTGAAAGCCGCGTTGGACGGGAGCTCTTATTACAAGCTGCCCAAAGTACTTCAGTGGTTCACAGGCAATATAGGCCTGCATCATATCCACCATGTTCTGCCCCGAATCCCAAACTATAAGCTGCAACAGTGTTACAATGAAATACCCTTTATGCAGGAAGTCAGACCATTGACCATTCGCAGGAGCCTCAAGTCACTCCGGTTGAATTTGTGGGATGAGGAGCAGCAAAAGCTTGTCAGTTTTCGATCCTTGAAGGTTTCTTTTCTCAAGAGATGAACATATTCGCTTCCAAGCAAAAAGATATGCGAATATTATTCGAATAAATATGGACATGATAAAAAACAATCGGATATAATCGATGGATTGTCGAGGAAGAAGTAAGAGGTAAGGGGTAAGAGGTAAGTTAAAGGAAAGTTTTACTTGATTTAATCAACCATTCTCTTGCCTCATACAACCTATCACTTATTAGCTAATAATTTTGGAGGGATTGATGAAGAGGGAGCAATGGAATAGTCAGTTTGGTTTTCTTATGGCGGCCGTCGGCTCCGCAATCGGCCTTGGCAATATCTGGCGTTTCAGCTATATGGCCTACAGCAACGGAGGCGGCGCCTTTCTGATTCCATACGTTATAGCGCTGCTTACTGCCGGCGTCTCTCTTCTGATTCTCGAGTTTGCGGTAGGTCATGAGAGAATAGGTTCAGCGCCTCTGGCCTATGCCAAGATAAAGAAAAACAGTGAATGGCTGGGCTGGTGGGCCGTTACTTTCGTGATGTTCGGTATTGAGCTTTATTATGTAGTGGTCATTGCATGGTGCTTCAACTTCTTCCTTTACTCCTTTGATCTGAGCTGGGGGGCTGATCCCAATAGCTTCTTTTTCAAGGAATTTCTTAAACTGAACACCGATCCTTCCAATATAGGCGAGATCAGGACCCCGATTCTCTGGTCCCTGGTGGCGATGTGGCTTCTTAACTGGATTATAGTGTACAGGGGGGTTCAGAAGGGGATCGAACTTGCCAACAAGATATTCATGCCGCTTTTGTTTATTCTTACGGCCGTTCTTGTCTTCTGGTCTCTCTCTCTGGAAGGGGCGATGGACGGCATCAGGGCTTACCTGACTCCAGATTTCGCCAAATTGTCTGAACCCAAAGTCTGGATAGACGCATACAGTCAGATATTCTTTACCCTGAGTCTCGGATTCGGGATAATGATAGCTTACGCAAGTTACCTGCCCTCTAAGACCGATATATCAAGAAATGCTCTTCTTACGGCTTTCATAAACAGTGGCTTTTCCCTGTTTGCAGGATTCGCCGTATTTGCTGTGCTGGGTTTCATGGCATCTTCACAGGGCAAGCCTATCTCAGATGTCGTGACCAAGAGCATAGGACTGGCATTCGTGGCCTATCCAAAGGCGGTGAGTCTGATGCCCGGCGGAAACTTCTTCGGAGCAATATTCTTTCTCAGTCTTGTAATCGCAGGATTGTCATCTTCCATATCCATCATAGAGGCGTTCACGTCGGCTATTGTTGACAAGTTCGGGGTCAACAGGAAGACCGTTGTCAATTTCGTATGTGCCTTCGGGTTTCTCGGTTCGATAATCTTTACGACCCAGGCCGGTCTTATATGGCTGGATATAGCGGATCACTTTCTGACGCACTATGGTCTTGTCGTGGTAGGCATTGCCGAGTGCATCCTTGTAGGCTGGTTTTTCAGGCTTGAAACTCTGCGGAACCATATAAACAAGATATCATCAATAAAGCTCGGCGGATGGTGGGATTTTCTCGTGAAGTTTTTTGTGCCGCTGGTGCTTTCGGTAATTCTTGTGGGTGATCTATATCATGAAATCAAGCAGCCTTACGAGGGTTACTCATGGACGGCGCTGATACTGATCGGAAGAGATTGGGTGCTGCTAACCTTTGTCGTGGCTCTTGTGATAGCCATGAGGCCGTGGAAGACCGAACACCGCAAGGTTGCGGGCAGGTCTGATCATGATGAATGATTCAGGTGTATCGATTCTGTTTGTCAAATCGATTATTTCGCTGATCATAGCGGGCCTGACCGTATTATCCCTCTACAGCATGTTTGAAATACTCGGAAGGGAAGTAACAGGGGAGAGAGCCGATACGAAGACCGAACTTTCCGCCAGAGGGGCGCTTCACGGCCTGTTTGCACTGGCGATTATTATTATGTTCGTTACAAAGATGGCTGTAAGGAGGAGGTATCCGAAGATGTACAATCATGTGAAAATCTACGGTCTGCTTATGGTTTTCCTGACCTTTGGAATGGTCGGGACATCGGCGGGTTATTACCTGCTTGCTTCAGGTTTCGGTACCGACCTCTCGGTTGACAGAATTCTCATGTACAGTGACAGACTCGCTATGGCTGAGAAGGGCGATACAGCTATGCAGCTTGAATCCCCCGTATCTTCTGATCCCGAATCCATCGGAAGAGGGAAGAATCTTTTCGATTCAAAGTGCCGTTTTTGTCACCATGCGTACAGCTCCGAGACTCTCGTTGGTCCCGGCCTGAAGGGGATTTTGAAGAACAGGAGTCTTCCGGTCAGCGGCAGGCCCGCAACTCCTGAAAATATAGCGCATCAGTTGAGAAAGCCTTTCAACAGAATGCCGTCATTCGACTACTTGACTGATGAAGAAGTTGCGGACATAACAGCTTTTTTAAATACACTGTGACTAACTTCAGTATCTCATGAGCAACGAAGACTATGATGAAGCGCTCGGCATAACGCGTTGCGCACGCTGCGGCCATAAGCTGGAAGGTGAGATAGAGTGCCCTTTCTGTTCGATGTTTCCGGATCCCCAACACAAGGAACGTGTTCCGAAATGGATATTCCTTACAGCATGTTTTCTTACATCACCGCTGAGCCTCTATGCAATAATTAAAAGTAGGAGACTATCATTAACCGAGAGAATTTTTGCATTTTCGGGCTGCCTGATATGGATACTGTTATTCGGCTTCTGGTTCTGACGGCCACCTTCCACCCCTGAATCCCGGACAGCCTTCAAATCCCCTGCATGTCTTCTGTTTTCTAAGTTTGCAGTCCCGGTTGAAACAAATGAATTTGCCGGATTCCTTTTTCACGCTCTTTCCCCCGGGGCCGGATCTTCCCGGATAGCGCTGTGTCATAGTCAATTGTTCCTTTATGAAAGCTAACCCTCTTAATTCATAAATTCGCAAAATATCACTTACTACTTACCACATATCTATTACTGACATGCCTTCTGCAAACTCAACGTTTGTGAATTATGCAGGCTAAAGTTATATTAACCTCTTTTGAGGAAAAAATGATAATATATAAAACCATCTTTCGGGCTTTCACACTTTAATAAAAGGAGTAGACATGGAATCCGAAGAGAAACTGGTAAAATTAGCCCGGCTCATTCGTTACTTCAGCCTCATCTCCACGACTCATGCCGGTTCGGGACATCCGACATCATCTCTGTCAGCCGCCGACCTCATGACCGTTCTGCTGTTCGGCGGTTTTTTTAGATTTGATATCGACAATCCGGCGTTTCCAAACAACGACAGGCTCATTTTTTCCAAGGGACATGCATCGCCTCTTTTTTATGCCCAGTGGGCTGCGGCAGGCGTGCTGAGTGAAGATGAACTGATGACGCTGAGAAAGTTCGGGAGCAGACTTGAAGGTCATCCCACAAAGGAATTTGAATTTACAGAGGCCGCTACCGGCTCTCTTGGTCAGGGGCTTTCAATTGGGGTCGGAATGGCTTTAAATGCAAAGTATCTTCAAAAACTGCCTTACAGGACATATGTGCTTCTTGGCGACAGTGAGATGGCTGAGGGATCCCAGTGGGAGGCGATGCAGATAGCCGCTCATTATGAGCTTGACAATCTGATCGGGATACTTGATGTAAACCGCCTTGGACAGCGCGGGGAGACGATGTACGGCCATGACATCAATGCTTATGAGAAGAGAATATCCGCCTTCGGCTGGAAAACTATTGTTACGGACGGCCACTCAATCGCCGAGGTTTCAACCGCTTATAAAGAAGCGGTTGAAACCGCAGGTACGCCTGTCATGATAATCGCGAAGACGAAAAAGGGAAAAGGCATATCCATAGCCGAAGACAGAGAGGGCTGGCACGGCAAGGCATTGAAGGAAGATGAGCTGTCCGGTGCTGTGAAGGAACTTGGTGAGATAGACAGATCTGCACGTGGTGTAATAAGGATGCCGGAGGATGTATCTCCTGCTGTGCCGGCATCTGCAGATATTGAAGCGCCCCATTATGAGACGGGTGCTCTCGTTGCTACAAGGAAGGCCTATGGAAACGCCCTGAAGAGGATATATCCGGCTTTCCCGGAGATTGTTGTGCTGGATGCAGAAGTTAGCAATTCAACTTTCTCGGCCATTTTTCGTGATACTTATCCCGGGCGTTTTTTTGAGATGTTCATAGCCGAGCAGAATATGGTCGGTACCGCGCTCGGACTTTCGATAAGAGGCAGGATACCTTTTGTTTCAACATTTGCGGCATTTTTTTCACGGGCATACGATCAGATCAGGATGGGTCAGTACTCAGGGGCGAACATCAAGTTCTGCGGTTCGCACGCAGGGGTATCGATAGGAGAGGATGGCGCTTCCCAGATGGGGCTTGAAGATATTGCCATGTTCCGTGCCATACTTGGAAGTGTGGTGCTTTATCCCTCTGATGCCATATCAACTGAACGGCTGGTTGAGGTGATGGCTACCCATAAGGGGATATCTTATCTGCGCACAACGAGACAGGCGACCCAGGTTCTGTATGATAAGTCGGAAGAGTTTGCGATAGGCGGCAGTAAGGTGTTGAGAAGCAGTAAAGATGACATCCTGACTGTTGTTGCCGCAGGCATTACACTTCACGAGGCACTGAAGGCCCATGATGAGCTTAAGAAGGATGGAATATATATACGTGTGATCGACCTCTACAGTGTCAAGCCTGTCGATTCCGAAACTCTCAAAGAGGCGGCAGAAAGCACAAAGGCAATTATCACCGTTGAAGATCATTTTTCTGAAGGTGGTATCGGGGAAGCGGTAAGGAGTGCAATTACTGAAGAACATATACCGGTACATTCTCTATCTGTGAGAAAGATGCCCAGGAGCGGCAAACCGGATGAACTCCTGGATTATGAATCAATATCCGGTAGCGCAATAATTCAAAAAGTAAGGAGCATGATATGAGACCAGCAAATCTGAAGTCGAAAATTTTTCTTGATGGAGGTGATCCGGGGGAGACCCGTGAGATGCTCGATTTATACGGTTTTCTTGACGGACAGACAACGAATCCTTCCTTGATAGCAAAAAACCCTGACGCAAAAGCGAGAATGGAAAGAGGAGAAAAGTTCAGTGAATCAGAGCTCCTCGACTTCTACCGCGGGGTGGTTCAGGATCTTTCCGGGATGATTCCGGCGGGCTCCATCTCGATTGAGGTGTATGCGGATGAAAATACGACCGCCGAACAAATGATGGAGCAGGGCAGGGAGATGTTCAAGTGGATTCCCAATGCGCATATAAAACTTCCGACGACAGCCGAGGGACTTAAGGCCGCTGAAATGGCGACCAGTGAAGGGATGCGTGTTAATATGACCCTCTGCTTCACTCAGGAGCAGGCCGCCGCTGTCTTTACGGCAACCCGGGGCGCCGCAAAGGGTGATGTGTTCGTATCTCCCTTTGTAGGAAGGTTGGATGACAGGGGCGAAAACGGAATGGACCTGATCTCCAATATCCTGAAAATGTATTCCGGTGGTGATGGTCATGTAGAGGTACTGACAGCCAGTGTCCGGACTTATGATCATATGCTCTATGCACTCAGCCTTGGCTCTGATATCATTACGGCACCGTTCAGGGTCATCAGGGAATGGGGAGAGAAGGGCATGCCTGTACCGGGTGATGATTACCGGTATAATCCGGCAGATCTAAAGCCGATTCCGTACAAGAATATCGACATTAATGGAGATTGGCGTAACCTTGATATAGGTCATGAGTTGACGGACAAGGGCCTGGCCAAGTTCGCTGACGACTGGAACAGCCTGATTAAGAAAAATTGAGCGAATTACCCCATTGACTCTGAACTCTGATTTCTGTGGTATTACGAATACAGCGACTTGGTGTTGTAGTTTAAGTAATGGGGTATAACTTGTTGATTTGTATTGTTTTCTGAGCTAACTGCTCAGCAGGATGATACCCCTCAACCACCGCCGAAGCCTGAGGCGGGAGCTACGGACTCTCCACTGCCGGCTCCACAACTGAAGGAAGATACAATCTTCTTAACGTTTTTAGAGCCGCAGGCGCTGCACTCGGTCGAATCATCATCATGGAAGATGCTTTGAAGCAGTGAGAATCTTTTGTTGCAGTTCTGACAGATATATTCGTAAATAGGCATAATGGACCTCCTTGAGAGAAACTTCTTAGTATAGAATAAAGTTAACATAATGCCACATCAAAAGTCTAATAAAAAATCGGTTATTTTGAGTTGAGAGTGCCGGTTGACATTCATTTGAGTCCACTGCCGTGCATCAAAGGCTACGCAAAGAAAGGTGTACAAGGCCTGCGCTGTTGACAAAAAACGCTTGTTTCTTTAAAGTTTAGCAAAACTTCAATAGAGGGGAGAGCATGATGGGTCAGACATCTGAAAGGAGAAAGACAAAAAGGCTTTCGGTTAACATGAAGGCGGAGAGGCTTTCATGTGTGAAAAACTGTTCTGTCTTCATAGAGAATCTTTCTGAAAAGGGGATTCATATGATCACCGCTCCGGCCGGTCTCCCGGGTTTGTTTGAGGAAGGGTCTTCGGTTGAGTTGAAACTCAGGGTGGGCAATGGACAGGTAATCAAGTTGCAATGTAATGTGAAGTGGTCATATGACAACTCTTCTGAAGACATGACCAACAGCGTCGGACTGGAGATTGTTAATCCTCCTGACGAGTACAGAGAGTTCGTAAGAGGACTTCGCTGATTATTGCCGGTTAAGGAAGCGTCCTGAAAAGGCAACTAACGGATTGACATCATTGATCAAACATGATATAAACTTACAGTTCTGTAATTACCTTTTTTCTTATGGCCGGAAAGAAAAATAAAAAGCCCAGATGTGCGGAACGCGTATCAGCGGGGCTTTTTGTGAAAATCGTTCACAAGGATATGATGATTTATGGAATTACTTCAGACCTGTCGCGGGACGGGATGTGCATAGAAACGGGACAATGCCTGCATGGCGATGCAGATGGAGATATAATCATCCCGGTCGGTAATGAACATATCAGGATCCCTTTCATGGTGAGGTGGAATGAAGTGCTTGATGGTTTTTATGACAGGATGGGTGTGAAGCTGAAAAAACCACCTCGCAAATACTGCAGGTTTGTTGAGACGCTTAAATCATCTGCGCCTTTATAAAATGCGCATTAAATCGCAATTACAGGAAAGGAGGAAGGAGAATTGAAAAAAACAATCGCAGTATTGGCAGGTCTGTTGCTTGTAGCTGCTTTTGCGCTCACCGCTTGCCAGAAGAAGGAAGAGGCCAAAGCCCCTGGTTATGGCGAAAAGCAGGCGGCTAAAGCGCCGGGTTATGGCCAGAAGGCCAAGCAGGCCACTGCCGGATACGGCCAGAAAGCCAAACAGGCAGCGGCTGGATATGGCCAGAAGGCCAAAGAAGCGGCAGCCGGATACGGCCAGAAGGCTAAGCAGGCCACTGCCGGATACGGCCAGAAAGCACAGCAGGCGGTTCCTGGTTACGGCAAAAAGCCAAAATAATTACTGGTAATAAAGCAATTTTATGTGGTCTTAGACTTCCGAAGGAGTTTAGTCCCGGAGGATAAGGTCAAGAACTGTTGCGATCTGCTCAAAGGGGGTATAAAAATGGGGTGATAACCTTATCCCACCCCCCCGCAGAGCGCATAATATATTGTGACTTATCAAACAATCATAGAGAGACTTATTGTCTCTGTACCGATGAAACAGCGTAACAATCCCGCCGTATCTGCCATCTTCTGCTGGAGTAATTATCTGTAATTCAGGAACTGATCTGACCTTCTCCATGATGAACTTTGTTCGGGCGAGCAGTTCCCTTTCTACTACTTCCATGCCGGTTTCAAGAAGCAATGAAATACTGGCTCTCAGGGCGTGAATACCAAGCATGTTAGGACTGCCGCATTCGAATCGCCTTGCCGAGCCGGCAACGCGCCACTGTTTCTTGTCAAAATCCATTGGATCTTCCGTCATATGCCAGCCAAACTGGTTCAGCTTGAGATTCTTTCGCATTCGGGCGGAGCAGTAGAAGATAGCCAGTCCTTCGGGACCGAGCATCCATTTGTGACCGTCTGCCATAACAAAGTCCGCACCTATTTTCTGAACGTCCATGCGGAGCGCTCCAAGGCTCTGGATCGCATCGACACAGAAGCAGATATTGTGTTCTCTGCAGAAACGACCGATCCTGTCGAGATCAAGCCGCAGACCCGATGAAAACTGAACGGAACTGACAGTGACAAGACGTGTCCTGTCGTCAACAAGTTTGAACAGGGAATCTTCAGGGGTATCAGGGCCGCTAACGCACGCTTCCCGGAGAGCGACCCCCATTTCGGAGAGGGACTGCCAGACTATTCTGTTTGAAGGAAACTCCTGATCGGTGGTCACTATGTTGTCGCCTTTTTCCCAGGGAAGACCATAGGCGACGACAGACAGCGCTTCTGATGTATTCTTAAGCAGGGCAATGTCGTTCTTTGAGGGGGCATTGAGCAGTTCAGCCGCCATAGACCGCAGTTCATCTTCGGCCTTGAGCCATGCAGAATAGTGCATGGAACCGTCTCTCATATTTTCTTCAGCGAATGCTTGTACGGCAAGCGATGTTCTTAGCGGCCACGGGGAGACGGCGGCATGATTCAGGTGAATAAGACCGGGACTGAGTCTGAACTCCTGTTCAATTATCTTTTCCACTGATTATCGCTTCTATCTCATTTCTGTCAAGCGTCTCTTTTTCTATAAGCGCCTCTGCCAGTTTCTCAAGTGTTGATCTTCTGCTTTCCAGAATGCTGCTTGCCTGAGATTCGGCATCAAGAACGAGTCTCCTTATCTCCTGATCCATAAGCCATGCCAAGTCTTCACTGTACCTTCGCGGCATGGCGAGTTCCCTGCCCAGGAACGGATGCTCTTCAGCGCGGCCAAGATTAATCGGACCAACCTTGTCGCTCATACCCCACTGGGCCACCATTTTTTCTGCCAGGGATGTGGCTTCCTTCAGATCGTTCTGTGCCCCGGTGCTGACATCATCGAAGACCAGCCTCTCAGCCACCCTTCCTGCCAGCGCAACGGCCAATCTGTTCATAAGATATGTCTTGGGATAATAATGCCTGTCTTCTTCAGGGAGCTGCTGGGTAACACCCATAGCCATTCCTCTGGGGATTATACTTACCTTGTGAACAGGATCGGAACCGGGCAACTCGTGAGCTACCAGAGTATGACCCGCCTCGTGGTATGCGGTAATACGTTTTTCCATCTCGTTTATGGTTTCTTCTCTGACAGTTCCCATAAGTATCTTGTCACGGGCCTCTTCGAAGCACTCCATATCGATCTTGTCTTTTCCATTTCTGATAGCGGTCAGCGCAGCCTCATTGACAAGGTTTTCGAGATCGGCCCCCGACATACCCGGCGTGCCTCTGGCGACTTTCTCCAGATCTACATTATCGGAGAACTGCTTGTCTTTTATATGGACTTCAAGAATCGCCTTCCGGTCCTTCACGCCCGGTCTGTCTATAATCACATGCCTGTCGAACCTTCCGGGTCTGAGAAGAGCAGGGTCCAGGACGTCGGGTCTGTTTGTGGCAGCCATTACTATAATTTCCTCATGTGATTCAAATCCGTCGAGTTCACTCAGAAGCTGATTGAGGGTCTGTTCCCTTTCATCATGTCCTCCACCGAGTCCGGCTCCGCGTGTTCTTCCGACCGAATCTATCTCATCGATGAAAATTATGCTGGGCTGAGATGCGCGGGCTTTCTGAAACATGTCACGGACCCGGGATGCTCCAACCCCCACAAACATCTCGATAAATTCCGAGGCGCTTATACTGTAAAACGGCACGCCCGCCTCACCGGCCACTGCTCTTGCAAGCAGTGTTTTGCCGGTACCGGGAGGACCGATCAGCAGCACTCCCTTGGGTACCTTTGCCCCAACCGTTTTAAACATCGAGGGACTTCTGAGAAACTCGATAGTCTCCTTCAGTTCCGTCTTGGCGTTTTCCATCCCGGCGACATCTGCGAATGTTACTTTTGGCTTATGGACATCATGAAGTTTTGCCCGGCTCTGACCAAAAGAAAACAGTCCCCCGGGGCCCCCCTGTATCTTCTGGGCGCCTCTCATTAAAAGCACCCATATGCCGATGATAAGCACCCACGGCAGCAGCCCGGCAATAAACTGCCAGAAGGGTGAAAGTTCCTGGGCAGGTTTTACATTTATCGTGACATTTTTTTCTCTCAGCAAAGACAGAAGATCCTCTCCCTGGAAGCTGGGGAGATCGGTGGAGAAACTCTTGACTTTGTACGATGTATCGGTGCTTGGCGTGTAAACGCTTATTTCGGTCTTGAGCTGTCCTTCCAGATGCAGGTCATTTATGGTTACTGAATCGATATTGCCGGAGTCCAGTTCGGCCAGGAACCGGCTGTAGCTGATAGCAGAGCGTGCCTGATTCCCGATATGGGACATCAGGTTCCATGCATATATGATAACAGCCGTTGAGATCAGAACGGCTATCAATCTGAATTTCGGGTCCTTTAACCTCTCGGCAATCTTGAGCTGATTTTTTTTATCACTTTGCGGCAGGATATCCTCCTTTTTACAGCCCTGTTCTGTACCCCTGACGATTCATTGTCATGAAGGGCAACATCGTGAATTCAGAAACTCCCGGCAATACTTCTGGCCTTTTCCATGGCCGCCTTCATTATCTCGTCCCTCTGTTCAGCGGAAGCCATCAAGGTTGGCTCCACCGTAATCTCCCTGATGTCAGTAATGCCGATAAAACCTAAAATGTGCCTGAGGTAAGCCTTCTGGAAATCATAGCCTTCAGATCCGGTTCCCTCGGAGTAAGCACCACCGCTGGCGTATATCAGAACGGCCGGCCTTCCCGTGACTAGGCCCCTGTATCCTTCATCAGGCTTAAAACTGAACGTATAGGTCGGCTGGACAAGGATGTCAATATAGTGCTTTAGCCTGTACGGAATACTGAAGTTCCACATCGGCACCGAGAAGAGGTATTTGTCGGCTGTAACGAAATTGTCGATCAGGATCTCAACAGGCTTCCACGCCTTTTTCTGGGATTCGGTCGCTGTTTCTCCATGGAGGATGGCATATTTTGTGTCTATTGCATCCCCATCAAACGGAAGCAGCCCGGTATTCCACAAATCAAGAACATCAACAGAATCTCCCGGATGTGTTTTTAAATACTCATCCGTAAATGTATTGGCGATCCTGATTGATGAGGAGCGATCCTTCCTTGGTGATGATTCTATGTATAACAGACGTGCCATGCTCTCTCTCCCGTGTCAAAGGTTTATAATCTGAATGATAGCATATTTGAGCATTGTTTGAGTGATGAATGATGAGTGAAAAAGGAAGGGGTAATTTGATTTTTTAACGCCTAACTTGCAAACTATGTTAAAAGAAAGGCACAAAGTAACAGGTATGGTCGGTGGCGGGTATTTTGTTGTGTAGCTATGTACCTTTGAAGCTCTGACCTGCCGGCGGCTTTTGCGCTTTATAACTCAAGTTGATTCATATTCACGGAAGGAAGGGATTAGTAAAGTTATGAATGACATCATTATCAACCAATCAGTGGCGATTCTCTGTGACGGGAACAATATCGAAAGGAGCATCCACGAGCTGTCTAAATCGAAGAACGCGATGATAAATTTTGATACACTCATACCAAAGCTTCTGAACGGCAGGGGACTGAACAGACTGCTCTACTTCAGGGAGGGGAAGGCAATATCTTCAAAGTTTGCCGAACGGCTTCATGAAAATTACTACGGCTCTGTCATACCGTGTCATAAATCAGCAGACATTCCTCTGACGATCAAGGCGACACAGCTTGCTTCCAAAGTGGATACAATAATAATCATGTCCGGGGACTCGGACTTTGTAGATCTGATTACCCATATGAAAAATGAAGGTGTAAGGGTGGAGATAGCCGCTGTTCGCAAAACAACCGCAAAGATTCTGAGGGAGAGGGCCGATTACTTCCACGAGATCACCAGGGATGACTGGTTTGTCTATAAGGCTCCGAGAAAGACCCGGGAAAAGAAAACGGCAGAAGAATGATTTCACCGCTCATCTTGACAGAAAAGATGCCGACGAATGCATGAATGGTGAAAAATGTGTCCATCTCGGGATAAAGATCGGAGAGTTTCTGAAGAATTTCGAGTAATTACGGGAGGCATGTACTGATGGGATTTAATATCGCTGCTCTTTTTTCAGGTGTTGACGAGATTTCTCCCGACACGGTGAGGGAAGACATGCTCCGTAGTCCGGGCGGAGACGTCGAGCTGATCGATGTGCGTGAGCCGGCTGAATATGAACGGGGGCATTTGCCAGGTGCGAAACTCATTCCTCTCTCAGGATTGGCCGATCGTATCAGTGAAATAGACACTTCAAAAAAGGTTGTGACTTACTGAGCCAGAGGTGGAAGGAGCCGGTCGGCTGCTGCACTGTTGAAGCGAAATGGAATCAGGAATGTTTACAGTATGGCGGGAGGGATTGCGGCGTGGGACGGCCTTGAGGCTACGGGCACTTACGATGCCGGACTGTTTCTTATTGAAGACCTTCATTCATTCGAAGAGCTTAGCGTGCTGGCCTGGCAGCTTGAGGCAGGAGCAGGAAAGTTCTATAAGAAGGCATCATCGATGGTCAGTGATAAAGCGGTTGTCGATCTGTTGTTGTCTCTGGTTACCTCGGAAGAAAAGCACAGGGGTAATATTGCATCTGTTTTCAGAGACTTGAAGGGCGACGATATAGCGAATGCCGTATCGGGAATCAGTGTAGCGGAAGGTTTTATGGAAGGCGGCATCGAGATTTCGAGAGCTGTTCAATGGATTGAGTCCCGGGAGCGGAGAGAGCTGGAGCTGCTTGAGCTGGCGATGCAGATGGAGACGAACTCTCTCGATCTATACCTGAAAATAAGCCGTGAGATTCCTGACAATGCTGCAAAGGCTGTTTTCGATTCCATCTTGAAAGAGGAAAAGGCTCACCTTGCAATGCTCGGCAGCAAGCTTGAAAAGTTCCTGTGATATGCAGTTCGGGGGCATTGCTATTTTGTGATATTTGTGGTATTAAAATTCAGTAAATCATTTAAGCTGGAGGGTATGGTATGGGTAGAATGGTGAAAAAGAGTGCGCCTTCTAAGGGCTCACAGCCGAAAAAGAAAGAGACATCAGCACAAAAGAAGATGAAAAATAATACGCGTAGCCTGAAAAAACAGTACCTCAAGACAGCGGCTAAATGTAAAGTCACATTCAGACTGCCGAAAGAAGCTGCTCTTGACGCGAACGTGGTTACGATAGTCGGCGATTTCAATGGCTGGAATCTTTCCGAAACAAAAATGAAGAAGCTCAAGAGCGGGGATTTCACCTGCACCCTCGAACTGCCTTGCAACCGGGAATACAGATTCAGGTACCTGATCGACTCAAACCGATGGGAAAACGACTGGTTTGCCGACAAATACATCCCGAACGCATTCGGAAGTGACGATTCGGTAGTGGTGATAGACTGAACAGGCTTTCAAAGGCAAAATCTTCATATCTCAGGCTTGCCGCCGACCAGAAGGTGGACTGGTATGCCTGGTCGGATGAGCCATTCATCAGGGCGAAGAAAGAAGACAAGCCCGTTTTCCTAAGTTCCGGGGCGGTATGGTGCCACTGGTGCCATGTTATGGCCCTGGAGTGCTTCCATGATAAAGAAATAGCCGGAATTCTCAATCGCGATTTCATCCCGGTCAAGCTTGACCGGGATGAACGGCCCGACATTGACAGACGATATCAGATGGCTGTATCAGCTATGTGCGGCGAGGGGGGCTGGCCGCTCTCGGTTTTTCTCACCCCCGACAGGGAACCATTCTACGGCGGTACATATTTCCCTCCCGAGGACAGGGCGGGCAGGCCCGGTTTCAGAAAGGTCCTCATGGCCGTATCGGCCCTCTATGCAAAGAGCAGGGATGAGATATCCGACTATACGGAAAAGCTTCTGAGTATGCTCCGGGGCGAAACAGTAAAAGAGGAAATTTCGGACAAAACCGTCCATGGAGATATTGCAGCCCGGATGCTGGAGGATTTCGATCCGGATAACGGTGGTTTTGGCACAGCCCCCAAATTCCCAATGAGCGGAACGATAGACTTTCTCATAAGAAGATGGGTATGCTCCGGTGATAAGGAAGCCAGAGAGGCGGTGAGGCGTACCCTGCAATCAATGGCTGCAGGCGGGATTCATGATCATGTAGGAGGTGGATTTCATAGATACTCAACGGACCCTGCCTGGATAATTCCTCACTTCGAAAAGATGGCAGACGACAATGCATGGCTCTTGCGGAACTACCTGGATGCCTTCAGCGTCCTGGGAGATGCTGTTTTCAGGGAGACCGCCATCGGCATAATGCGATTCGTCCGAGATGTCCTTTCCGATCCGGAAGGCGGGTTTTATTCGAGCCAGGATGCGGACCTGCATCCCGGAGACGAGGGGGGATATTTTACATGGACGGACGATGATTTCAGGAGACTCTTTGATGACGTTGATTATGAGATCATGCGCAAGTATTTCTTCCATGATGCGGGCATAATGCCTCGTGATAAATCGAAAAGGGTGCTGTTTGCTGTCAGGGGAGTGAAAGAGATTTCCGGGGAGACGGGATATCCGCAGGATCAGATAAGGACCACCATACGAAGGGGGATGGAAAGGCTTCTTCTGGAAAGACGGAAGAGAAAGTCACCGTTTGTGGACAAAGTGTTGTATGCCTCCCTGAACGGGATGATGGCGGCTGCTTTTCTCAGGGGCAGGAGGGTGCTGGGCGATCTTGATGCCGGAGAGTTTGCGCTGCTCTCCCTCGACAGGGTGCTTGGGATGTTGCATGGAAAATCCGGATTGCAGCACACCGTAGGAGTCCCCGCGTTTCTCGATGACTATGTCTTTATAGCTGATGCACTGGTATCGGCTTACGAGATTACCGGTGATGATGAATGGCTGGGCCGGGCTGTAGAGATTATGGATGAATGTTTGGAACGGCTATGGGACGGCGAGAACGGAGGCTTTTATGATTCACGGGAGGAAACACTTGGAATACGAATAAAATCGGTTGAGGATATTCCTCAGCCTTCGGCAAACGCAATGGCCGTAATTGTACTGCGGAAACTTCACGATATGACTGGTGCCGACAAGTACAGGATCATGGCTGACAGGCTGATAGAGACATTTTACGGGAGGGCATCGGCGGCCGGTCTTCATGCCGGGTACTATAATTCGGCACTTCTGTTTCACTCATCACACCCGGTGCTTACCGTGAATGCAGCGCCGGGAACTGAAATCGCTGAAGCCGCCCTCTCTGTCGTAGTGCCCGATGTATCGATTGTGTATGGAAAAGATGAAGGCTGCATTATACCCTGTGCGGGAGGCTCATGTCATGAACCGGTCAGATCACCGGCGGGGATTCGGGATTTTTTGGCTTCGCAGGGTTATAATAACCTGAACGTTTCAAAAAGCAGCGATGAAGACTGCCCGTAAAATCTTGAGTGATAATTTGCCGGGCAGTTGAAAACGGCTTACCAGCACAGGCACTCGGAGAATTTATTGTACGGGAGGTTCAGATGGAGAATTTTTCAGCAGTTGAAGTAATCGAACAGGCGATTCAGACGGAAAGGCTTGGAAGAGACTTTTATAACGAAATGTCTTCACGGTTTTCTGACAATGAACAGATGAAGGAACTTTTCAGCAGGCTTGCGGCATTCGAACTGGCTCATGAAAAAAAGTTCGAGGAGATCAAGTCACATATAAATGACGAATCGCTTGAAAACTGGGAAGAGGCATCCATGTATTTGCGTGCAATAGTCGAGTCCGAGTTCTTTTTAGGTAATAAAAAGTCACTCCCCGAGCTTACCGGCATAAAGTCTGCAAAAGAGGCAATCAGATACGCTATCGGTTTTGAAAAGGAGACTCTTCTTTATTATGTGGGACTCAGGGATTCCGTAAAAGACTACAGCGTGCTTGATCAGATAGTGGACGAGGAGAAGAGTCATATAAGGTGGCTGAGCGATCTCAGTAAGAAAATTTAGCTTCATGTAATCGGGATGAGCCGGAATGGATTACACGATCAAGGTTGGCGGTGAAGCCGGACAGGGCATTCAGACTGTTGGCGGAGCGCTTGCGAGGCTGTTCGCGGGGTGCGGATACCATGTGTTCACGCATCAGGATTACGAGTCAAGGATTCGCGGAGGCCATAATTTTTATCAGATAAGATTCTCCGACTCTCCTGTTTCCGCTTCGCGTGCAGGTATCGATATCGTCATAGCCCTTGATCGTGAAAGCATCACAAGACACAGGAAAGAACTCACGGAAAACGGCATCATCATCTACGACCCGGACATGACAGGCAGGATGGAAGATTCTCCCGGGTTGCTCACAATTCCTTTCAATGCCCTGGCTGTTGAGCACGGCGGCAGCCGTATCATGGCTAACACTGCGGCAACAGGCTCTGTGGCGGGTATGCTGGGCATGGAACCGGACATCCTCAGAGAGCTTATCCGCAAGACCTTTCACAAAAAAGGGGAAGATGTCATCGCCGGAAATTTACGGGTGGCGGATGCTGGCTATGATTATGCAAAGAAACACTGCACCAGTTGTTCATTTACCCCTGCACCTGTGAAAGCACCACTGATGCTGATTGCCGGCAATGATGCAATAGGCGCCGGCGCTGTTGCTTCCGGCCTGAAGTTCTATTCGGCCTATCCAATGACTCCTTCAACAGGGATTATGAACTATGTGGCATCGAAGGCGGCAGGTGCAGGGATCGTAGTTGAGCAGGCCGAAGATGAGATCGCCGCGATTAACATGGCGCTCGGGGCATCCTTTGCGGGTGTGAGGGCGATGACCGGGACGTCGGGCGGCGGCTTCGCATTGATGACTGAAGGGCTTTCTCTTGCCGGAATAACCGAAACGCCTGTTGTGATTGCGCTGGCCCAGAGGCCGGGTCCTGCAACAGGCCTGCCGACAAGGACAGAGCAGGGAGATCTGATGTTCGCTCTTTATGGCGGGCACGGGGAATTCCCCCGCGTCATACTGGCTCCCGGGACACCTGAACAGGCCTTTTATCTTACGGGCAAGGCATTTCACCTTGCAGAGAAGTATCAGATCCCGGTGATCATCATGACCGATCAATACCTGGCGGATTCAGAGTGGACGGTAGAGGGCCTTGATATTTCGAAGTTAATATACGATGATTCGAGGCTGAGAAGAGACAGGTTATCGGAACTTTCGGATTACAGCAGATATGAATATACGGAAAACGGGGTGTCGCCTATGGCGGTGCCCGGTGAATCGCCGAACCTCGTTGTGACGGACAGCGACGAACATGATGAGGCCGGCCACATGATAGAAGACGGCGCAACACGAAAAAGGATGATGGAAAAACGCCTCTTCAGAAAACTTCCGAAAATAAGGGAGGAGATATCAGCCCCACTGGTTTACGGGGACGAGAAAGCCGAGATCGTGGTAGCCGGATGGGGCTCTACCTTTGGTGTGATGAAGGAGGCGGTCAATCACCTTTCCAGCTCAAAGAGCGTGGCCATGCTTCATTTCAGTGAGGTTTATCCCATACCTCAAGCTGAGGGAAGGGATTTTGGCGGCATGATGGAAAGGGCGAAGAAGACAATTTGCATAGAAAGCAACGCCACCGGTCAGTTCGCCCGGCTGCTGAGGAGTGAAACAGGATTAACCTTTGATTGCATGATTAATAGATTCGACGGAAGACCTTTTCTTGTCGAGGAACTGATAGCGGAGATAGATGAAAGGATCGGATGAGTTCATTGGTATAGAACCTGCGTGGTGTCCGGGCTGCGGGAATTTCGGTATCCTGTCCTCTTTCAGGGAGGCGGTGACCGAACTGGGCATGAAGCCCCACGAATTTACTATAGTCTCCGGAATAGGGCAGGCCGCCAAGTTTCCCCACTATGTGAGATGTAACGTCTTCAACGGACTTCACGGCAGAGCCCTGCCGGTGGCCACCGGGATAAGGCTCGTAAACCACCGGCATACCGTGATGGTATTTACCGGTGACGGTGACTGCTACGGAGAAGGCGGCAACCATCTCGTCCATACGATAAGGCGGAATCCCGGTATTAAGCTCTTCGTGCATGATAACCAGATATACGGGCTGACAAAGGGTCAGGCCTCGCCAACGAGCATGGAGGGGACAAAGACTAAAAACCAGCCTTCCGGCGTCTTGTCGGAGCAACTGAATCCTCTTGCTTTGGCGGTCGCCCTTGACTGCAGTTTCGTGGCCAGGGGCTTTTCCGGCGAGCCTGAACACCTTAAGGCGCTGATGGTCGAGGCGATTAAGCACAACGGTTTCACACTGGTCGATATACTTCAGCCCTGTGTATCTTTCAACAAGGTCAACACGTTTTCCTGGTACAAGCAGAGGGTTTATCATCTGGGCGATGACTATGATGCTCGGGACAGGTCCGCCGCTTTCATGAAGGCCCTTGAATGGGGAGAAAGGATACCGCTCGGTATAATCTACAGGAACGACAGACCGCTTTATGAAGATCGCATTCCGGTTTTGAAGGACGGTCCGCTTACCGGGCAGGTATTCGATCCGAAGAAGATCGAACAGATGATAACCTCTTTTTAACTGTCTGCGTTATCCTTTTTGCGGTTTCAGACGCAGTCGTAAGAACTTCCCTCGCAAAGACGATCGGCGATTTTCCGGTAGTATGCCTTGAAAGATAAAGCATCACCTTTCCTTCCCCTCCGCCGACAAGCATGTCAGCCATGCCATCGTTATTCCAGTCGGTCACAAAGAGCCTCGAACGTGGTGCGCCAGATGCATCGGGGAAACGCAGAAGTTTTCCATTGCCGAGCATCAGTTTACCTGAGTTTCTGAAATAGGGCCTGATACGGGTACCGCTGTTTTTCAGAAAATAGACATGACCTTCCATCTCACCCACAAGCAGATCAGGCAGGCCGTCATCGTTCCAGTCCAGAACGCGCGGCGCCGAGCGCGTTCCCGCATCGAACACCTCCCCACCGGCCATCAGGTACTCAAATCCGTCGAAGGATGGTGAATCGTCCGTGCCCCTGTTGAGGTAAATGAGAATCTTGCCGTCCATGTTGCCCACAATCAGATCCTTCCTTCCGTCACCGTTCCAGTCGAATACATCGGGAGCGGCTCTCCTTCCCACATTCAGGTCCATATCGCCGTCTTTTATGAAAACTCCGCTGTCAAGGGAATGTCCACCAGCAGTGTTTCTCCCCAGGAAGACCCCGACCCTGCCGTTTGTGTCACCGGCAACGATATCCGCTATCGAATCATTGTTCCAGTCCACGACTGACGGATAAGCGCCCAGTCACCCGAAGGCGCTGATCTCCAGAGTGGTGCAGGTATCTGAACATGAACGGAGAAACACTGACCCGTTAAATAACGGGGATGTATCGCTCCCGGTGTTTCTGAAAAAGGAAATGCGTCCATGAGCGCTTCCGTCCGGGGATTCTTCGTTATGACCGATCAGGATGTCTTTCCTCCCGTCTCCATCCCAGTCATAAACTACAGGTACGGGCCATCGTTTTGCGATGAGGTCTGAAGACCCGTTACGGATAAACCCCGCCTGCTCAAGGGTTGTTTCAAAATCTCCGAAACGAAAGGTGTTGAGGATGAAAACAAGTAAAATGATACTTGATATGAGAGCAGAAGACCAGAAGATTTTTTTCATTGAT
>CAZZGC010000024.1:0-20758 GCA_964653915.1 uncultured Thermodesulfovibrio sp. | reverse complement strand
CCCGGCAGGCATGGCTCAAAAAAATCTTGAACGCGATGGGATTAATGGAGACGCATAGCGTGGAACATGGAACTGTGGAACTTACAGATTGTATTTTCTGGTATTCGGCTGAGGTATCGCCAATATTTTTTTTCGCCACACCTCCCGGACATTCATGAATAAAGAGCGCTAATGATTCAAAGCTCTGCCTATCGCATACTGCCTACTGCTTACTGTCTACCGCCTACTATCCTTTCCTCTCCGGGATTTATGAATTATCCGGGTTAAAATATGCGGAACATTAAAGGGTGATTTCTTCGGTGACGTATGATAATGCAGATGAAGTTAAGAAGATGTGCCGGCTGCCTTTCCGAGCATCTCCTCGGCGTGCCTGAGTGAAGCCCTGGATATCTGGCCGCCGAGCATTCGTGCTATCTCCTCAGCACGCTGTTTCCGGCTGATATTTGTTGCCCTTACCTCGGTCCTGCCGTCAGTTACGGTCTTGTCTATCCTGATATGATGCGACGCATAAGCGGCGATCTGTGGCAGGTGGGTAATGCATATAATCTGGTGGGATTCGGAGAGTTCACGAAGCTTCCGGCCAACTGTCTCGGCGGTCCGGCCGCCAATTCCGGAGTCTATCTCGTCAAAGATGAGAACCGGTATCTCATCGCCTCCTGCAAGGATGGATTTCAGGGCCAGCATTATCCTGGAGAGCTCACCGCCGGAAGCTATTTTTTTCAACGGTCTGGGTTCCTCCCCAGGATTCGGTGAAATCATGAACTCGATCGAGTCCATACCGTTTGACCTGAACCGGTCTTCACGGTTTTCGTTTCTGAACAGGATCGAGAACTCAGCCTGCTGCATGGCAAGATCGGCCAGTGTCCCTATAAGGCGCTTTTCTATAGCAGCAGCAGTCTTTCGCCGCTTTCCGGAGAGGACGGTTGCCTTCTCAATATATTCGGCTGTCACAGCGTCGAGTTCGTCTTTGAGCGAACCGAGCGTCTCTGCGGATTCCTGCAGTTTCCGGAGCTCAGCCATGGCAGAATCTCGGAAAGATTTTATCTCGTCTATGGTCGGCCCGTACTTCCTTTTCAGGCTCGATATGAGATCAAGCCTTTCCTGTACCTGATCGAGTCTCTCCGGGCTGAACTCAATCCTGTCTCTGTAATCTCTTAAAAAGCTTGCCGCCTCCTCAAGGAGAGGCAGAGCGTTTTCAATGGAAGATGCCGCCTCCGAGGCGCTGTCGTCTATGGAGCTGATCTCCTGAAGATGCCTCAGAATGACAGCAATCCTTGTAAGACATGATGAGTCGTCTGCATACAGTTCCTCATACGCAGCCGTAGAGAGTTCAGCGAGTCTCACTGATCCCTTGAGAATCTTCAGCTCTTTTTCCAGTTCATCGTCTTCTCCAGGATGAAGATTGGCAGCATCGATCTCGTTAACCTGATACTGAAGCAGATCAATCTTCTGCAGGCGGTCCCGTTCAAGGTTTTCCAGGCCGGTTATGCTTTCCCGCAGCGCAATGATTTTTTTGTAAAGTGATTGAATGACTGCTCTGGAATCAGTCAGACCGCCGAATGTATCGAGCATATAGAGCTGGTTTGCCGGTGAAAGCAGGGATTGGTGTTCATACTGGCCATGAACATCGACGAGTGATCTGCTTAATGCAGCGAGGGACTGAAGCTGTGAAATCGAGCCGTTTATATAGACACGGTTCTTACCCCGCGAGGAAATTATCCTTTTCATCAGCAGCCCTTCGGATGCATCTATCGACTGATCATGGAGGTAGTCCGTTATTTCCGACGGCAGAATGTCAGGCTGAATATCAAAGAGGGCTTCGATCACGGCTTCATCCTCTCCGGTCCTGATGATATCGCCTGAGAGCCGTTCGCCCAGTACGAGGCTCAGGGCATTGATGATTATTGATTTGCCTGCTCCGGTTTCGCCGGTTATGACATTGAGGCCGTTACCGAATTCTACTGTAATGTCTCTGATTACGGAGACGTTCCTGATGTGAAGCTCGCGGAGCATTTTCAGGAACTATATTAGCAGATTTCAGCCGCCAGACTCCATTTACCCGCTTCCGTATGAATGCAGCCCTGACAGTACGAGATTGACGCCTAGGTAAGTAAAGATGACTCCTATGAAACCTACCACGGCTATAATCGCGACCCTCTTGCCCCTCCAGCCGCCTACAAATCGGGCATGCAGATACAGGGCATATATGAACCAGGTTATCAGTGACCATGTCTCCTTGGGGTCCCATGACCAGTATTTGCCCCATGCGCTGTTAGCCCAAATGGCGCCCATAATAAGTCCACCAAGCGTAAAGAGCGGGAAGCCTATGGCGATACTCTTGTAAGTGATGTCATCGAGCATGGCAGGAGTAAGTGAAAGTGATTCAAAGATCTTTTTCAGCTTGATTCCCAGGCTCCATAACAGAAAGATGAAAACGGCCGCCCCGATCCAGCTTGCGGTCATGACAAATCCGGAGTCGCTTCGCAGAGTGGATTTCAGGAAGTGACTTTCAACAAGATGTGCCCTTTCAGAGGCGGACAGACCGATGAAATCTATCCCCATTCCAATGAGGACTACAAGAAATATTCCGACAATTATACTCCAGAATATATAGGTTTTCTCATTCCTGGAATTTGTCACCATGATTATATAGGCTGCTGCCGCTGCAAAGGATATGCCGAAAGATGCATACCCGATAAATGCTAAAAAGACATGAAACAGCAGCCAGTTGGACTGCAGAGCCGGAACGAGTGGCTGAATTTCTTTTGTAGTGCCCGACACATCGATAAATAACAGAACAAGAGCAGCGATAGGAGTTACCAGTGCTCCCAGTGAGCGGTTCTTGTATTTGAATTCAATAATGAGGTGAATCAGAATCAGGCACCAGACAAAAAATATTAGTGATTCATACAGGTTTCTGAGAGGTGCGCCGCGCAGCAGTGATTCCAGAAAGGCTGACTGAGGATTTTCGGAAAGCCAGAAGTGGTATGAGTTAATCCACCTTAGAATCAACGCGAGCGACTGGGAGGCAAAGCCGGCTATTGTGATGCCGGTCGCGACCATACCCACAGTCCGTTTTCTGGTTACAAGAAAGGTGACATAAATTATCAATGCGGCGAGATAGGCGCCGGAAGAGATATCGAAAAATGTTGCGCTGCTCATTTTTTGCTCCTTCCCTCTATTGCCTCTTTCGCGGCCGAAACAAGTTTGTCGATCTCGTTTTCCAAGTTCAGCTTGTTTCTGTTAGCCGTTGCCCCGACCGAGACTCTGACTGAATTTTTTGCTCCTGCTATATTTACCCATATCTTCTTGTGGGGGATAAAAAACGAAACATAAAGACCGATTGCCATCACGATGCATGCAATATAAATAAGCCAGACCCCGGGATCCCGTGAGACCTGGAGGCCGGTGTATTCTATTCCACGAAAATCTTTGAACTCTATAGTATGATCAGCGTCCGGGAGAACTGTAATCCTTTCATTCTTGAGGAACCAGCCCACGAACTTATTTCTGCCGGGCGCGTCTATCTCCACTGCAACAGCGGGCATGACAAGCTGATCCTTAAATGCGATATTGGTACCGAGTGCGCCTGTGGCACGATCCCTGTCCAGTGTTGGTGAAAAACCAACTACAGTACCCCTGATATCCGTTCCCGGTATGGAAAATGTATCCCCCCTTCTGAGACGAAGGGTCTCTGTCTGGCCGTTTGCAGATGCAACCGTCAGTATGAAGTAGCCGAACCTGTTTGGGAATCTGCTGAAGCTCGGCTGAAGCGTTGACATACGGCCGTCGGTAGGGTCTTTGGATACAAAAAACTCATCCAGTGTTCCGCGCAGGACTCCGTAGCTGGACTGGAAAAAAGTTATCCCTTTATATACGAGCGGATCATTGACCTCAATGACCTTCCTCAGCACTTCCCTGCCGTCTTCTATTACGACGAGCTCACTCTGGAACTCGCGCGGGGCCATGGATTCATTGTAATATTCAGTGTTGTACCAGTTGCATTTGATACTAAAACCAAGCGGGATTACATCAGTGGGTGAACTGTACGCCACGTCCGACGTTGCTCCCTCGGGGAGGTTGAGATAAGCGTTGAACCCGAACCTCGCGCCTATTATGGCGCCTATGAATATCAAGATTATGCTTATATGAACAACGTAGGCCCCAAGCCTGCCGAATTTCCCTTTCTGCGTGTAAATCTGAACCGAGTCATCTCCGGTCGCCTCCAGGATCTTGTATCCAGCCGATGTAAGGGCATTGACAAACTCGTCTTTTGCAACCTTGACCGAAGTTTTTAACGACTGCTCCCTTTTTATCGGCATTGCCTTCAAGCCGCTTTCCGTAAGGGGCTTTAGCGGTCTCTGGATGAATTTCCATGTCTTTGGCAGCCTCTCGAGAGAACAGACTATCAGATTTAGACAGAAAAGGATCAGGAAGCTTACGAACCACCATGAACGGTACATGTCCATAAAGCCGAGCTTGGCGAAGATATTGTAAACGGTGGGCGCTGCAGAGTCCCCGAAGAATTTGGCAAGAAGAGCGATATTCTTCGCCGGTTCAGCCTGCTGCTCGACAATAGTACCGATGATAGACGAAACGGCAAGTATTATGAAAATGAATATCGCGAGTTTTACCGATGCAAAAAACTTCCACAGCGATTCGAATATATCTGTCTTTTTCTTTTCAGTTTCGCTCAAAAAAACCTCCAACACTAAATATAGCTTTTAAAGAATTACTAAGTCAATGCGACATAAATGGACAGCGGGCGTATTTCTCGTGGTTTCACCACGGGGTCAAGCGAGCGACTGTAATAAACAAAGTTCCACACATTATATTCCCTGTGGCAGGCCACAGGGAATATTAATATCGCCTTAGCCCTGTCTTACAGGGCTAAGGCTTCAGGTGGAGGAGAATGAAGATTAAATCTTATGTGCATGTGACTTTTCTAATAAACCACAAAAATATGAAGAAGTTGTGAAGAAGAGGGGGTTTGGTAAAAAATTGATAACTGGTAAAATACGAATTGAAGAACAGAAAATGAAAATGACAAAAATAATCGCATTCACAGTTTTTGCGCTCACGTTTGTTCCGGCGCATCTTCAGGCATCGGGCTATCCATCTCTCACTGTAATTTATACAGGAGCCCTGCAGGGCGAGCTTGAACCCTGCGGCTGTTCCCCGGGCGCCGACGTGGGGGGAATGCCTCGTCTCTCTGGTTATATCCTGGAAAACCGCGAGAAACTCTCACCTTATATCGTTGTCGATGCCGGAAACTTCACCGGAGATGAATCTCCGCAGGGACGCCTGAAGGCTGAAGCCATGTTAAAGGCCTTTCGCACTATGAGATACGATGCGGTTCTCTTTGCTGAAAATGAAAGGAAATTTCCTGACGATTTTTTTACCCCGCTGATCAGGAAGAACAGAACGCCCTTCGTGTCAGACTCTTTTCCATGCAGGGCCTCTGTTACGTTTGAACGTAACGGCATGACGATTCATGTGTCTGCCAACCCCGAAGACATATTGCAGGATAGTATTAATATATTGCTTACAGATCAGCCGGTAGCGGATGCGATGGGTCTCAAAGAGTGGGATCTGGTGATCAGCTCATCGGGGGAGAAACTCAGACAGCCCCTGATGGCCGGCAGCACCGTAATAACATCGGGCTATCCGAAAGGCGACAAGGCCGGAATTCTCAAACTCGAGTTCAACGAAGACGGAAAGGTCGCAGGCTTTACCCACAGGTGGCAGGAACTCGGCCCGGATATCAAAGAAGACCCTTTCATAAAAAAGATAATCGATGAATATGAGATAAGCGTTGCTGATCTCCTTGACAGCATGATTCCCGTATCTGACGGTAAGAGCTACTCAGGCGTCGAAGGCTGCGGCCTGTGTCATCAACTGTTTGTGGAGTCGTGGCAAAAGACAGGTCATGCAAAGGCGTTCGAGAGTTTGCAGAATGTGGGCAAGTCATCCGACCCCGAATGTCTCGTCTGCCATACCGTCGGATTTCTAAAAGAGGGGGGGTTCCATTCCATCAAGACCACACCCGGACTTGCAAATGTTCAGTGCGAATCCTGTCACGGGCTGCATCCTGAACATGCGGAGGATTTCTCCGTGCCTCTTCCCGATGTCGGGAGGCAGGTATGCCTCGGATGCCATACAGAGGATAACAGCCCTGATTTTAATTATGAAACCTATCTTGAAAAGATTAAACACTGAGCCGGAGGTTCCAATGAGACTGATGAAGATGATCATATTACTTTCGATGGTGTTATTATTAGCCTTCGCTGCATCTGCAGGCGAGATGCCGAAGATCGTGGGTGTATATGAAAAGGTGCCTGGAAAAGAATTTAACTTTGACGGCAAGACCGTGGAGATTGTCGAATTCCTCAGTTTTTACTGCGGGCACTGTTATAATTTTGAGCGGGCCGTTCCCGTTATAAAGGGCAACTTTCCGGGGAAGATAACATGGAAGGTCGTACCGATATACTGGGGAAAGGGCTCTCCCAAGCCGGGTGAGGCCTACCTGCTGGCCAGGGAGATGGGCAAGGGAGAGAAGATGAAAAAGGCCCTGTTCGACGCCGTTTTCCGTGAAAATATGGATGTTGGGAAGCCGGAGGTTATCGAGGAGATCGCTGCGGCGCTGGGACTTGGTTTTGATTTCAGCCGGCGTCTGCGCGCCGGAGAAAAGGAATCGGAGGTCAGAGAGGCCTTCAAGATACTGAACGAGTACCGGGTCGTTGAAACTCCCACGCTTATAATAGCCGGCAACATAAAAGTCAGCCCCGGCATGCTTAATAATAACACGGAGCTGATGAGGGACAATACGATAGCGATTCTCAGGAGTCTGTTCAGGAAGTAGTAGTTTGGTTTCAAGAATTAACGCAGATAATTCACAAATTGGAGCATTTGCAGAAGGCATGGCCGTTAAAGTATGTGGTAAGTTGTAAGTGGTAGGTGGTAAGTTAAAGGAAGATTATTATAAATAGTTTTTCCACTCACTTATCACATACCACTTATCCCTTATCACTAACCTTCGCCACGCCTTCTGCAACTTTATGAAGTAAGTGTGTTAATGGGCTATGAGAATACTTGCTCTTGAGACATCGACGGTGGCCGGAAGCGCCGCTGTAGCCGACAGCAAGGCCGGCGTAGTCGGCGAAGTGACGCTCAATATCAAGGCGGTACATTCTGAACGACTCATGCCCTCTGTACAGTGGCTTCTCGAGTCGTGCCGGATGAGGCCTGACGAAATCGATGGCTTTGCCGTGTCGATAGGGCCGGGGTCTTTCACCGGTCTGAGGATAGGTCTTAGCACCATGAAGGGGCTCGCCTTTGCATCGGGAAAGCCGCTCGTGGCTGTGCGAACCCTTGATGCATTCGCAATGAGATTCCCCTATTGTGACCGCCTGATATGCCCCATGCTTGATGCGAGAAAGAACGAGGTCTACGCAGCTATTTATCGTTGGGAGGACGGGGTATGCAGAAAGCTCATGGATGAGTCGGCTGTTTCGCCTCTGGAGTTTCTGGATAATATCAGCGAGCCGGTACTGTTCGCCGGAGATGGGGCGGCCGTCCACGAGTTACTGATCAAACGGAAAGTTGGAGAGACGGCATCTTTTGCCCCGCAATATAACATGTATCCTTCTGCGGCAGCGGTGGCCGCAGTTGGACTCGGACGGCTTATTAATGGAGAGTCTGACGATCCTGTAACTCTTGTTCCGTTCTATATACGGAAGTCGGAGGCTGAGGTACGGCTGAAGAACCGATCATAAGGACTATGGCACATGAGGACCTGCCCCAGGTTCATGCCATGGATCAGATGATATATGAGACGCCCTGGTCCGTAAGCTCTTTCAGTTATGAACTCGGCAATCCGGAGACGATCATGAAAGTTGCCGAGATCTCCGGGATGATAATTGGTTATATATGCGTCCGAACCATTCTTGACGTGACCCATATAATGAAAATCGGGGTACTTGAGAAGTTTAGAAAAAGGGGTGTGGGGTCTGAACTGCTCAGGCTCGCTCTGAGAGATATCCGGCATGCAGGGAGGGGAATAAAAGCTGTGACTCTTGAGGTCCGTCCTTCAAATAAAGAGGCGATAAGGCTTTATAAAAAGGCAGGTTTCAGGGAGACGGGCTTCAGACCTTCGTACTACAGATATCCTGATGAAGATGCCCTGATTATGACGGTTGAACTGGCCTGAATGATTTATTAATCAAATTTTATTAGTCCCTTATAATTATTTTAAATTTGACAAGTTTCCTTCATATGTATAATAATTTCTGCAATTCCTGTGGCAGAACAGACTGATTTTCATTGATATTTACTCCCGGCCGACGTTCTACAGCAGTCGGAGCATTCAGACCTGATAGAAAGGACGTTTTTTCAGTTGACGGAATATGAGTCCGGCATAGTCAAGTGGTTTGACAGCGTGAAGGGCTACGGATTTATAGAGCGCTTTGAAGGAGGCGAGGTCTACGTTCATTACAGCGCTATACGCTGTGATGAGAGCGACTGTGAACTGCATGAGGGTGTGCGGGTCCGTTTCCTTCTGATGGACGGGCCGCGGGGCATGCAGGCCCAGGAGGTGATTGTAGAGCACTGACTAATCTTCTTTATGCTCCCTTCCCACAAGTATTGAGCATTTGCTGTGACTTATGAGGTATCGCGATACGCTGCCTATTACTCCAAAAATCCCCTTCATACCGCTGCTGCCTGCCACTATGAGGTCCGCTTCTGATTCTTCGGCGACATCAAGTATTTCGAGCGGTGGATCGCCCGTTCTGATCAATTTCCTGATCGAAGAAAAGTTCTGACGCAGTATTTCCTCAGATTCTTTCAGTATTCTGTCCGTCTCTTTTGTCTCTTTTTCACGGACATCGGCTACTATACTCTTCATACGGTCATTGATTTCAGGAGAGAATCTCTCGGGTATGTCCAGGTATGATGATGGCAGTACACTGAGAATAACGGCTTCGGACCCTTCAGGGAAAGGCAAACGGGCAAGGAGACCGCGTACGTATTCGGAATGTGAAGAACCATCCGCTGCAAACAGTATTTTCATTCCTGCGTCAGCGCTCTTCTCCTGTGGTCTGACTATCAGGACCGGCCTGTCTGATTTCAAAGCGACCGCCTTGGTGACCCCGCCGATAATCCTGGATGGTATGCCGCGTGCCCCCCTGGCACCGAGAACTACAAGGTCTACTTCCAGTTCTGCCGCTTTTTGAACTATTCCCTGCTCTGGAAAAATTTCGTCGCTTTCGATAGATACGGTTGCCGGAGAATCCTGAAGTAACTCTGCAGTAGCCGCAAGTATGCGAGGAGTAATTTCCCGGCCTATGCGCAGCAGACTTTCATAGCCATATTCCCACTCCGCAAGCATGGGGACAAAAGTCACTGCATGATAAACAAATATCTTGTCCGAGGCAGACAGACGAAATCGCTTCAGAAACTCGGCTGCAGCCGCCGAATGCTCTGAACCATCGGTTGCAAGGAGAAACTTCATGACAGCCTCCTTTCATTTTCAGATTTATATTGGCTGATGACTAAATTTTATCATGGATTTTCTTTCTAAAAAAATTTTATTTGAATTGTTAATTATTTAGTGCAAAGTGTGTAAAATAGATAAAGAGTCCAAATTCATCTGTTCGGAGGTAACTCGATGCGTTTTTTTCTTTTTATAGCTTTATTGATAGCTATCATGATAATTATTTTCACAACCCAGAACTCCCAGGAAATCACCCTGGATTTTGTCAGATGGGAGTTTACGGGGCCTCTGCCGCTGATCCTGGCATTGCCTTTTATAGCTGGGGCAATAGGCGGCATCGTGATGATGGTACCCCTGTGGTGGAAAAAGACCAAAATGTTCCGGGCTCAGAAAAAGAAGGTTCAGGAGCTCGAAGAGAAGCTTGCCCGGTTCACAACCGCTGAAAAGGAGAAGCAGGAGACCGAATCAACAGAGAAGGCGGGGGATGAGCTGGGCGAGACGCTTGATACAGATCTCACTGTTGAGCAGAAAGAGGTCTGAATGTCTTCTTTTCAGTATCCCATACGAAAAATTTTACACCTCTGATTTGCCGGTTTATCACAGAGACGACCATATGTATTGCGTCCGGGAACTCGGGCTCCCCGAACACGGTCTGGGCGGCAACATCCTCATCTGAAAAGTATGCCTCATGATCACAGTGAGAATGATACAGTACAAGTACATCCTCTCCCTTTTTTCTTGATGCCGATACTATCGAGTCGAACTCTGCCCTGTCGATGACATAGGCGGTGCGGGCATCACGAGGGAATCGCCCCGGGTCTTCTGCATGAAGACGGTTCTGGATATTAACGCAGCGGTGCAACGTACGGACCGCATCGTTCCCGGTTACGATTCCGCAGCATTCGTCAGGATACTCCTTCAGGGCATGATCATAAATTCCGTCAACGATCTCTTTGTCGAGTTTGATATGCATGATTAACTTCAGAGGTAAGAGATAAGTTCTTATGAGGTAAGTAAACGGAAGGTGATTTTAAAAAAATATTTTCCACTTACTTACCACTTACCACTTACCACTTACCACCTATCACTTATTACTGCTTTCAAATCACATGACTCAGGTAACGGTCACCGCCGTCCGGGAATACAGCCACTATCATACCTTCATCGATCTCCTGCGCAACACGGAGTGCGGCGATCATCGCCGCGCCGGACGAATGACCGACCGGCAGTCCCTCCACGGTAATGATCTTCTTGACCATGTCGTATGCCTCATCGGTGTTGACCCGAACTGTCCTGTCCGGGAATACCCTGTCAAAGATGGACGGCACTATCGAGCTGTCCATATGCTTCAGTCCCTCTATACCATGCATAGCATCGTCAGGCTCTACGGCCACGACCTGAATTGATGGATTGAACTCCTTCAGCGCCCTGCCGGTCCCCATGATAGTTCCGGTCGTCCCGAGCCCTGCCACGAAGTGTGTTATTCTGCCCTTTGTCTGCTCGATAATCTCCGGGCCGGTCGTAAGGTAGTGTGCCTTCCAGTTTGAGGGATTGCCATACTGGTCGGGCATGAAATATTTCCCGGGCTCCTTTGAATAGATTTCCCGGGCAAGACCGATGGCTCCGTCAGAGCCTTCAAATGGGCTTGAATATACCAGTTCGGCGCCGAATGCAGCGATTATCTTTTTCCTCTCTATACTCGCATTGCGGGGGATGACGATGCGCGCCCTATAGCCTCTGACCGCGGCGATCATCGCATATGCGATGCCGGTATTTCCGGACGTGGCATCGATTATAATCTTGTCTTTTGTCAGTACGCCGGATTCCTCGGCATCGAGTATCATCTGCCTGGCGGCCCTGTCCTTGACGGAGCCTCCGGGATTGAATCGCTCGAGCTTTGCATATATCTCCACCCCCGGCTTCAGCCCATCCGTGACTTTTTGCATGCGTACAAGCGGAGTGTCACCGATGGTGTCGAGAATGCTGTCACTAATGAAATCGATAGTCTTCAATTCTCATATCCCTTCATAGCTTGTATCATCTGAATGAAACAGCCGAGTGCTTAGATAGCGTTCGCCCGAGTCCGGGAATATCACGACGACCCTCTTGCCCATGCCAAGTCTGCGGGCGATCTTTTGCGCGGCGTAAAAGGCCGCCCCGGAAGATATTCCGCAGAGGATGCCTTCGGATCTTATGATCGACGCGGCGGTCTCGCAGGCATCTTCATCTGTTACCTGTATGATTTCATCTATGATATCACGGTTAAGAACCTCCGGTATGAAGCCTGCACCGATTCCCTGAATCTCATGAAGCCCCTGCCTGCCTCCTGACAGCACCGGGCTCTTTGCAGGCTCGACAGCAACGACATACACATTGCCGCCGGTCTCCTTCTTCAGTACCTCACCCACCCCTGTTATTGTTCCGCCCGTCCCTACGCCGGCTACGAAGGCATCCACCCGTCCCGCCTGCTTTAGTATTTCTACGGCGGTGGTCTTTCTGTGAGCTGCAGGATTTGCCGGATTCCTGAACTGCTGTGGCTGGTAGAAACCCTTATTTTCCGAGAGCTCTGCAGCCTTTCTAACCGCTCCGATCATGTCTTCTGTACCTTCGGTGAGGATCAGTTCGGCACCAAATGACTTGAGCATGTTTCTTCTCTCTATGCTCATGGTCTCGGGCATCGTCAGCACGAGCTTGTAGCCGCGTGCTGCGCATACAAAGGCCATGCCGATGCCGGTATTTCCGGAAGTAGGCTCGATGACCGTATCGCCGGGGGACAGTTCGCCCTCTTGCTCCGCAGACTTTATCATACCCATGCAGATCCTGTCCTTTACAGAGCTGCATGGATTGAATGACTCTATCTTTGCCAGTATCTCTGCGGAATCTTTATCCACCAGCCTGTTAATCCGGACCATCGGAGTGTTCCCAACCAGGTCGGTGACAGAATCTACAGGTTTCGTATAAAATATCTTCCGTTTCATTGTATATACCCTAAACCCTACACCCACAGCCCTAAATATTATACACGTCGTGCACCTTATGAAGAAATTTCCGGCTGCCTTTTTTTGAGGATCATGTAACCCGAAAACAGGATGAGCATTCCGCCAAAGAGGGCGTTCATTCCCGGTATTTCCCTGAAAAAGATAAACGCCAGCAGTGTAGCGCCCACGGGCTCAAAGTATCCGAGTATGGCGGCCTCATTAGCCTTGACGGTCTGGAATCCCTGCACATACAGTATGGGCGCTATGGTTGAATGTACAAATCCGAGTGTAATCAGGTACGGAAGCGCCTCGAAGGGCAGAGGAATGTCATATACGAACGGCAGCAGCACCATCGTTACTATGCCGTTCTGGACGAAGGTTATGAATATCGCCGGATAGAGCCTTGCGATCCTCCTTATGAAAATGATCAGAAAGGCATAGGCAAGACCGGACAGCGCCCCTGCCATGATGCCCATGGTGGATGCGTCTCCTGCGGCAAATCCGCTGAACGGATTGCCTCCGCCTATAATCAGCCACAGTCCGAGCGAGGACAGGGTTATGGCGGACCAGACCTTCCAGTTTATCTTTTCTCCCAGTATCATCGGAGCCAGCAGAGCGACAAAGACCGGAGCTGTATAGTGAGTAAGCACGGCGTTTGTGATCGTGGTATGTTTGAAGGCAAAATAGAAGAGCATCGTGTTGGCGATAAAGCTTAGCGGAGCGAGGACAAGATAAATGCCGCTTTGAAGATCGGCGCCGGTGCGGCGGGCCTTTCTCAGGGTCCCTGTTGCCAGGAGAATGACGAACTGGACTGCGCCGGCGATAGTGGAGGTGTAGAACACTATGCACTGGTTGGGCAGATCGATCCGGCGGATGAAAATGCCCAGGGAACTCCAGATGAGAATTGCGGATACGATTTTAAGATATCCCATCGCAGAAGATTATAATATGTCTTTAAGGTAAAAAAGAAGGGAAAGTGAGAACTAAGTCTCGATCGCTCTGCTCTGCTTAATCACAAAGGCCCGTATCTCAGAGGCAGAGGGCAGTTTTTTCAGAATCCTGCCGTTGTCCATGAACGGCAGAAGTATGTCGCGCATCGTTCCGCCGCAGGGGCACTTTCTTCTTTTCCTGTCATAAGGGGCGATCATGGACGAGGAACACTTGCTGCAGCGAAGCACCCTCTTGCGGCCTGACCACTTGCCGCGTTTCGCTACCGCTTTGCCGTCCACTTCCATTATATCCATAGAATAATCTATGACAGGGGCGCTGCTGATGGATGTCCCTATACCGTAGGCATCGACGTATTCATTCAGAGCCTGCAGGTCATTCTCCCTGATGCCTCCGCTTACAAATATCCTTATATCCTTGAATCCGCGGATATCGAGTTCCCATCTTACTTCCTGCAGTATGCGATAGAAATCGCCCCGCCGCGATGAAGGAGTATCAAGCCTGATCGCATGGAGCTTTTTGCCCATAGCCTCTGCCACATTAAGCGCCTCGAACTTTTCATCAAGGAAGGTGTCAATAAGCACTACTCTTTTGAACTTCGGTTCCAGCACCTCGTCATAGGCCTTTATGGCATCAACCGTCGATCCCATACAGATGATAAGGGCGTGGGGCATTGTGCCCAGCGGATCCTCACCTATTATCTGTCCCGACTTGACTACGGCCACACCGTCGCAGCCCCCCACATATGCGTTTCTCTCTATCATCGGGGCAAGAACCGGATGCATCCTCCTTGCGCCGAAGCTTATGACAGGGCGGCCTTCGGCGAGCTTCTTGAACCGGGCGGCCTTTGTGGCTACCCCGGAGGCCTGACATAGCAGGCCCAGCAACGCCGTTTCGTAAACACAGAAGTCCTGGTATCGTCCCTCGATCTCAAGGACGGGTTCATATGGGTAGAAAATTGTCCCTTCCTTCATGGCCCTTATTTTTACCGGAAGCTTCTGAAGCAGGAACGCTGCCTCTTCAAGTCCTGCCAGCACGGCCCACCGGTAATCAGCGGGCAGGCTTTTTGCGATGAACTCGGCTCTGACAAGGGGGTTGATCTTTTTTGCCCTGAGAATCTTCAGTGTTCTCTCGAAATATACGTCTGTTATCCTGCCTGCGAGGATATCATCCGGATCTGATGTGTGAAACATTTCTCCCTCTTTGAAATCAGAACTCCAGAGTGAAGGTCACATCTGGTAACACATTTTAAAATTTTCCAGAATGATGTGTCTGATAGTTTTTGCATTTTGATATGTCTTGATATTTATTTTTCGATCTTCACCCCTAAGACATGCTTCATTATCCTGAGAGCGGCATCGTGATCTTCTTTTGCTATGCCTGCAACACCGTCTTCGACAACCGATACTTTATATCCCCTCAGGACCGCGTCCGAGGCGGTAAAGAGCACACATATGTGTGTAACGCATCCCGTCAGCCGGACTGAATCGGCCTTGAGCTTCTTCAGAGTCTCATCCAGCCCGGTTTTATAGAAGCCGGAGTAAGAAGTTTTCTGGATAATAATATCCTCCTGCTCCGGGGCAAGGTCTTTCACAATCTCTGCGCCCTCTGTCCCTTTAACGGCATGGGCGGGCCAGCCGAACCGCGAGAATTCGGGATCATTTTCATCGTGACTGTCACAGACATATATAACGGGTTCGCCACGCTTCCTCGCCTCCCATATCTCGCGGCTGACAACGGGGATGATCTTTCTCGTATCGGGCACCTCGAGCGGGGCGCCTTCAAGAACAAAGTCATTCAGCATGTCTATAACAAGGAGCGCTTCCCCGGACATCTTATCTTCCCATATCAGAGTTCTCTTTCAGTTACTTTCTTTTTCAGTGCCTTTTCTACAGCCGACGGCACAAGACCTTTCAGCGACCCACCGAAATAGGCCACCTCTTTAACGAGGGTGGAAGAGAGAAATGTGTAATCCTGGCTCGGTATCATGAAAACCGTTTCTATCTGATCGCTGAGTTTTCTGTTCATGAGCGCCATCTGAAACTCATATTCAAAATCCGACACAACACGGAGTCCCCTTATGATGGCCACACTCCGTTGCTCCTGTGAGTAGTCAACGAGCAGGTTATCGAAGGAATCCACAGTGGCGCCCTTGAGTGACTTTATGGACTGTCTGATCAGGTTCAGCCTTTCATCGATGGAAAAGAGAGGACGTTTTTTTATGCTTGGGGCGACTGCGATAATGACGGTATCGAAAATCTTGAGAGCCCTCTTTACAAGGTCGATATGCCCGTTAGTGACTGGATCAAATGTTCCCGGATAGATGGCAATTTTTCTCATGAAGCAGGCTCCTGTGCATATCTGAAGACAGTCAGGACACTGTCTCCGTAATGATAATCTCTCATTTTAATTAATTTGTCAAATCTGCCGGGCAGCTCTTTTTTGGCAAAATGCTCCGCTACCACGGTTCCTTCTGCTGACAAGACAGATGTTTTTGATATTGCTGAGAGGGCATCGAGTATCTCTTCTGTATGGTATGGCGGATCAAGGAATATTATATCAAATTGGTCGTTTTTATCTGTAATGTCATGGATGTAAGAGATCGACTTTTTTCTGACGACCACAACCTCTCCCGACAGTCTCTCCTTCCCGAGCCGTGCTTTGATATCCTCTGCGGCATGCCTGTTGTGCTCCACGAAGGTTACATGGGAGGCGCCGCGGCGAAGGGCCTCGATGCCGACCCTGCCGCTTCCCGCGTAGAGATCGAGGAAGCGCGCGCCTTCGATTTCGTGCGTGAGAATGTTGAATAGGGCTTCCCTGACCTTGTTGCTTGTGGCCCTCGCACCGGTGTATCGTTTTCTGCTCTTTCGCATACGGGTATTTTAACCCGTACGGTTAAGGAAGTAACATACCGAGGTTCGGCCTCGGATTTTCTGTCCTCTATAACACCTACGAGGTGTTAGGACTGATATTTTCTAAAAAGAAAAACTTATCTTCAGCCCAGGAACCTACGCATTACACCGGTAATCCGTCAGCACCAGGTATCGAACAATTACCATCTTGATCTTTGCAATTCTCTTTAGAGCAGTTCCTTATATTCATTCTTACTTCCCCTCCACAATCGCTATCTCCTCATCCGTCAGACTGTAGTAGGGGTGAACCCATGTGTTCGTCCCTGGTTTGCTTTACAGTGTAAAGTTGTCGGCATTTCTAAGGGTTGTTGGCCCCAAACTAACAGCCCGTGATTAATATTAAAGAAAGTTATTGACACGCTAATCGTATTAAGTTCATAATAAGATTGAGCGGTAAGACCATATAGGTTCCTCTGGTGTTCCCTTCCGTAGGTTGGCCAAGCCAGAGGGCACGCACCTATAGGGCACGCTCCTTTTTTGTTATCAGGGCAAATATAGAGAGTCATATTCTGTAGACTTCGCTTCGGTGTCTGATTGCGTATATCGTAATAACCCTGGCTGAATGCTCAAAGGAATATACTACTCTCCACTCCCTGACTCTGAGTTTATATTTGCCTTTGAACTTTCCTTTAAGCGGGGCGGGATTAATATTTTCTATGTTTTGAGAAAGCCACTCTATTTTATTCGCAATATTTGCGGCAATAGCCCTGTCAATACGCGCCAGATCATCTTCTGCCTGAGGAGTGAACTCAACTGAATATGGCATTATATCAGCTCAGCCCAAGTCTTTTTTTTACATCATTAAAAGGGATTCTCTCTTTGGAAGCAATTGAGGCTTCCAGGGACTGAACGAAATCTTTACGCATTTCAAGCCCATAGTCAGGATCGATAAGCTCTCTTATTTTTTCTTCAACTACTTCGCCTATTAACTCCTTAAGCTCATCCGTGCTTAGATCAGCTACTTTCATATATGCCTCCTTTTTGCATATTTTACCATACGGAACCTTAAGATTTTTCCGGCGTTTTGGAAATAATCAAAGCCCAGATCACCGCTTTCATCAAGGTAGAGATATATCACGCTTGTATCCTTGTTTCTTTCATCATTCTCTGAATAGATATATTCCGGGATTCCCGATTCCCTGCCCGGGACTCATCACAGTAAATGTTATAAATATTATTTCATATCTGTTAATTATCTTCCCGTTGACCGGCCTGTCATCCATGATTTCTACGGCTCTTTTGGTCGTTAAGACTCGATTCTGCGAGCTGCATGGCCTGCCTGCCGGCAGGCAGGCGGTATTCTTCAAAGTCGAAGATTCGATTCTGAATCTGATATTACTGAGCTTATGAAAACTTTTTTCATTTCATCTGGTATTTACAGAATCTGTCAAATTGCGGTCAAATAAAGCATTTAAAGCAGCCTGTCAATCCAGTATCGCGGTTCTCTATGCAGATGAGCGACTGCAACAACAATAATTGTCTCAGAATCAATGCCGTAAATTATTCCAAGGAAACCTTGATAGAAGACAGCGGCGAAGGCCGACGTCTATTTCTGAACTTGCAAGTGGATATGCTGAAATTCTTCTGACTGCACGGTCAAAATCATCCAGGAATTGTATTCCGAGCCCATGGGACTGTGTTTCATACCATGCAAAGGCGTCGTCAATCTCAGACTGAGCAGGTTTTAAAAAGCTGACTTTCATAGAGAACGATACTTATCCATCACCTGATCATAAGGCACCGTCTCTAATTTGCCCATTTTGTATGCCTGCCAGCGTTTACGCGCCTCATCTGCCCAGATACGGTCAATCTCGGGGTCAGGCTTGTCAAGCTGCATCAAGATTGCATCTACCAGCTCTATCTTTTCACTGTCCGGTAAAGATTTTATCTTTGCAGTAAGTTCATCTCTCATAGTTCCCATACTGTTCCTCCTTTTTCATATTTTACCAGTTACTTCTTTATGATGTCTTTATTATTGCGCAGGCTTTTTCCGAGGAACAAGGGCGTGCACCGAAATCTTCACTCATGACCGGCCTGTCGCCCATGATTTCTACGGCTCTTTTGGTCGTTAAGACTCGACTTTGCGAGCTGCATGGCGGTATGCTTGTAGGGGCGAACGGCCGTTCGCCCCTACTGCCTGCCGGTATTCTTCAAAATCTGTTATTACTGAGCTTATGAAATTTTTTTCATTTGATATGGAACATACAAGAATCAAAGGACAATTTCAAGGGCAAGCCTCTTCCCGCCTTTTTGTTTTTCGGGTCGAGAGATAACATTTATTGTTCTGCTGGAGGCCAAAGATTTTCCCTCATTAATCGCTTTTCTATGACCTGTTGAGATACACCGAAAAAGCGGGATATAGCATGAGAGATAAATCCACGTGTCGAATCACCTGAGCTGTCCCAGGAGTCAAAGCCTGCATTCTCAGCCATTACAACGGCGTCATTCAGCTTGTTTTTCAGCTTTTCTAATGGTACAAGCAGCCTTCCTGCAAATTCATTCGCATGCTGTTCAATCCATGTGTACTGGTCTTCAGGGATCTTCTGAAAAAAAAGAATCCACTCGTCAACAGACGAATAATTGATCTTTGCAAATATATCAGAGTGAAGTATGAAGTGGCCGATTTCGTGAGCCAGGGAAAACCTGAGCCTGTTCTGTGCCCTCTCATTCAAAAAGTCACCCTGGTCAACAACAATAGTTTTAAGGTCTCCAAGCAGGAGGGCATCAACATCTCCTGCCTCCTTGAGGTTTGATATTGTTCGGATTTCAAGATCAAGTTCAAATTCCAGGATTTCAAATATATCGATGGGTATCGAGTCTTGCGGCCAGTAGCGCGCACGGAAATCATCTGCAGTCTTTCGTATTTCGTCAATATGAATAAATGGAGCCCTGAATTCCCCTGGATCAATCATAATGCGCTAACTCTTCCTGATTTTTTCTATCAGTTTTTTCATTTCTTCCTCTGTAGGCTTTTGTCCGCGAAGTGTTCTAAAAAAAGCCGGCAGCATCTTGACGACTTCCTGATCGGACATGATGTCTTTCGGAATAATGCCCCTGCCTGCAGCTGCAAGATCAAAGAATGTATACCAGTCGTCACTGCCGCTTTTAACGCCAAGCGCCTTTGCGTAGCGTTCCAGGATGTCGGTATCCTGTGGCGGCGGCATTGCGCCCCGTTCCATACGGCTGATGTTGGCAGGATCAGCCTGGGCCTGAAGGCAAAAATCTCTAAGTGTTACTCTACGCTTTTTTCTGAGGCTTTTGAAAAACTCACCAAAAGATTGAAATTCACCAGCCATAACCTGTCACCTCCCCATTTGTAATTTTTGTACTATTTGTACTATTATTACAAATAATGGCTGTCTTGTCAATCAGGCATTAATGTTCAACCCCAAAACCTATCAAGCCAAAGTGTAAATGTGCTCAGTAGGTTATGATGCCCGCTCAGATGCCTTTCATTATAGCATGGGGTGCTTTCAGCGTTAAATCTTCACCCCTTTCCCTCCACAATCTCAATCTCCTCATCCGTCAGGTCGTAGAGTTTATAGACCATCCGGTCGATTTTCTTTTCGATAGCTGATGTGTCGGCATCGGGGTCTTTCTGTTTGGCGGTGAGGATCTGGTTGACGAGTTCTTCTATTTTTCATTTGTATTTATGCAAAGCCGGCGTTAACTAACCTCCACGATGGTTACTTTTTCATCATATCAGCTCAAGTTGTTGCTCATACGGTATAGGAAACACACCAATTATTACCCATGGATTGCTCGCCCAGTTGTGATATTGCTGCGTTGTTCCAAGAAAAAGGTGTAAATCTTTTTTCAGGAACTCATTGTGATACTTTTCACTAACTTTTACAAGTGCTTCTCTTTCATTGCCCTTGGCTCGCCTCAGACAATTCCAGTATAATTGCCCTACTTCCCAGTCAAGTATCTGCATCTCGCTTTCCTTTCCCTCTGCATCCGAAAACCGGTAATAAAACTTGTAGGGCAACTTAGGCATAATAGCAATCATTTCCTGCATATCACTTTTAAGAAACAGATCAGCTTGATCTGCCCGTGATTTCATTTCTTCCAATTTTTTTTCATCCCACTCGGTATCATCATCTTTCCACTTAAAATCTATTATACGGTCTGGTTTAAATACAGCGAGGGACATTCTATTATTTTTTGCACCATCAATAATCTCCTGTAGATTATTATAAACATCGCTCTGTCCAAGAATAAGTCTTCTACGTTCAGCCCAGTTATTCTCTGTCCCTAAATGCCCTACTTGCATTATGTCCTGAATATCAACGGGATGATATGATTCGGGCCTTCGGTCACGTGAACTCTTCACCAGCGATGTTTCGATCCAGTCATACTTGGAATATCGGTTTTGATAATCCATCAGGCGAAAGGGAACAGGATAAAGCCTTACCCAGGAGCCGTCT
>CAZZGC010000023.1:0-21007 GCA_964653915.1 uncultured Thermodesulfovibrio sp. | reverse complement strand
TATCTTTACTGCCATGCCTTCTGCAAACACCAAATTTATGAATTATATGGGCTAAGGAGTTAAGAATAATCAGGGATCATGATCGCTTTGCGCGGACATCATCTCATCTGTCTCCACTTTTTCAGTGGGGAAGGCTATGACGAGGCATTTGCGGACAATCTGAGAGAGATTCTGTCACGGGCGGAGATTGAGGATATAGAAATAACCTCCGGAGCCGATGACGTCTGTAATGCCTGTCCACACCTTCGTCATGGCAGGTGTGAACACAGCGATGATGCAGACGAATATATTAGAAAAATGGACGCAAGGGCCATTGAGCTGCTGAATCTCCCGATCAGGGGCAAAGTGCGCTGGACAGCGCTCAAAGAGTCCGTGCACGTGATTTTGCATCAGTGGCATGATCTGTATTGTTCGGAATGCGACTGGCGGGCCGCATGTGAGAAGAACGAGCTTTTCCGGGGTATTCTGAGTAAAAAATAAATGTCCACTCCCGGTTGTGGAAATGGGGTATCATGTCTTGGATCGCCTCTGGTTTTTACAGAGAGGAGAGTGGAACAACTGCAGTTTCTCTATCAAGGGGATATCCGGACTCTGCCAGACATACTAGGGCTCCCTTCCCCACATTGCCGTTTAGCTTCCTAAGCTGTTGAATTCCTTTTAACATGCGCAAATCAGGGGTCATGGTCATCTTTATTTCAACAGGGAAGAGCTTCCCGGCCTCTTCTATAATGAGATCAACTTCATAACCTTCCTTGGTCCGCCAGAACCATAAAGGAGCTTCTATACCCCGATGCCAGTAACTTTTGATAATTTCACTAATTGTATAGTTTTCCAGCAGGTTGCCTGCCATTGCCCCTTTAAGTGCTACATCGGCGCTATGCCAGCCTGTCAGATAACATACGAGACCTGTATCAAGAAAATAAAGCTTGGGCGTTTTAATCTGGCGCTTACTGATATTGCGGAAGTACGGTCTGAGCAGGTAAACCTGAAAACTTGCCTCTAACTATTCCTAACCATTCTTTAGCGGTGCTAACTGCTACACCTGTGTCTCGTGCAAGGTCAGAGAGATTCAGTAACTGACCGGTTCTTGCTGCCGCGAGCCTCAGAAACTTTTCAAATTCAGCTAAATTTGTAACCCGCGTGAGAGTTCTGACATCGCGTTCTATGTATGTTTGAAGATAGGATCCGTGAAATGTCTGCACCGGCGGAACATCCTTTTGAATGAACCTCGGGAATGTCCCTCTGACAATCCGTCTGAAAGCGGCCTCCGGCGCATGTATTTTTTTTATATGAGAAGCCAGTTTTTTATCAGGCCGGAAAGGTTCATCTGAATAATCTTTTCTGTACTCTTCATGCTGAGAGAGACCGAGCAATTTTATAATAGCGATCCTGCCGGCAAGCGATTCTGAAACACCGTGCATTAACGTAAAATGCTGTGAGCCTGTAAGCCAGTATTGACCGTTCTTTTTGGAACGGTCAACAAGCACTTTTATTCTTCGCATTAATACAGGTGCGTAATGAATTTCATCGATGGTCAATGGCGGCTTGTATTGCTCAAGGAACAGGTCGGGATCGTCTGTTTGCAAGGGTTCGGGGTCCGAACTCATCAAGGGAGACATAATTTCTTCTGGGAGATTCTTTTCTGCCGAGATATTCAAGAAGGGTGGTCTTCCCAACCTATCTCGGGCCTGTGAGCAGTATGACGGGGAATGATTTTGAGAGTTTTTTAATATGTGGCTCAAGATGCCTATGTCTGTACATATGACTAATTTACGATTTGATCGAAAATTAGTCAAGTTTATGGGCTGTCCATATGTATCCAGGTGTGGACAAGGATGTCAATCCTGTCCGCGAGGCTGAAAGCGTCTGAAGAGAGCAGCTCAATACATCAAATCCCTGAGTGTGTAAAATATATAATGCCTGTGAGCTACAAGCATAAGTTTAAATTCATTCATATCCCAAGGACCGGCGGCAGTAGTATTGAGGTGGTTTTTGATCTGCAGCATAAAGAGTGTCTGTTTGAAGGGAGGTTCGCGGTACAGTGCAACAATATTTATTTCGCTCCCCAGCATGTCACACACATGATGATAGACTATCTGAAGCCGGAGGCCTCAGACTACTTTTCTTTCACTATAGTGCGTAATCCCTTCACGAAGTTAATATCTGAATATTTCTACATCAACAGGATATTTCATAAGAAGCCTCTTGAAAAGTTTGAGGAAGATAAGTTTTATGACTGGATTAAGACTGATTTAGTAGAATTTGATATCGATCACAAGATGCCCCAAATCGTTTTTTTAGACAGGGAAGTTGATCTTATAATTCGCTTCGAGGAGATTGAAAAAGGTTTCCGCGAATTAAATGACCATTTAGGTACCAACTATAAATTGATTCATAACAACAGCAGTGGAATAGACAAAGAAGCCATTGTTGCGAGTCTCGATGACCGGACCAGGAATCTCATTCTGAAAATTTTTGAGAGGGATTTTAAGGTTCTGAATTATCCCGACAGGTAACAGGCGGTGGCCCATATAAATCATAAAAATTTTCCCCTTTGATCTTTCAGTTCTTAATTATTGCGCTGCAGTTCCTTTTTTGATCAAGGCGTCGCCTCCTTATATGAGGCTCCTATTTGTGCAAAAGTTATCTTACGTTATTGTTCCCGGTTGTGATTTCTCATTGGACTTCCATCAAGGCGTATGAGGGAGAGCAAAAAAAAGGACAGCCGGTTTGTTGGCTGTCAAAAGAAGGTTTTGAATGAAGATGACTTATTATTGCCTTCATAGCCTCACCTGTAAAGGTAAAATTCACATGAAAAAGTTCAAACTCACTTCACTCGTATACTAAGCCAGAAGAAAAAGTCCCCAGTCCGAACCTCGGGAATGGCGTCTCATAAAAAGAAGCTTTTTTCTTTTGGTGGATTCATTAATCTGGAATACATAATTCCATTTTACATATATAATTGAAATTTCCAGAAAATTTTTCTGCTTCCATATAAACTCATGCCTTAAGCTTTTTCAAGAGCTTTGCCGTCGTGTAAACTGTTACACCTGAAACAGCAAAGTCCCTGTCATTGCTCCATATAGGTATCTTCAATTTCATGGCCAGTGCAAGTAGCTCAATATCGTCCATATCCCTTCCGGACATTATCTTTGCGGCTTTAGGCAGGAACTGTTTATACAGATCTTGTGAGTATATCTTTAATGGAAGAAGCTTCAACTGTGACTCGAGTATTTCTACCCTCAGATTATATTTACCGGCAATAACAGATAAATATTCTCTGACTTCATCAATATTGAATTCAGTCGTTACAATCTCTATATCTTGTTTAAGAAATACCCTGAGCGCGGCTTTTCCTGCTACAGCAGATAGAATAACGTTAGCGTCTGCGGCGAGTTTTTTTAAAGGATTCGAAGTCGGCAATGAGTTCCCTCTCTGTTACCCCCTCTTTTTCGAGAGATTTCCCTATATATTCTCCTATGCGGACCAGCATTTCCTTCCTCAACTCCAGCGGAAAACTTTCAGGATGTTCAATCGGCAGATAAAGGCCTGTTACCTTTCCATGACGTGTAACAAGAACCGGCTCTTCCTCCTTAAAATAGCTCGTTGCCTTGTCCCTGAATTCCCTTACTGTGGCGATCTTCATAATGCCTCCTCTTCTTTAAATAATAACAATGCCGACAAAGTATGTCAACAATTGTGACCACAAATACTATGGCAATCTTCAGTTAACTTCATTGACAAATCATTTGACACTTAATTGTAAAGAATGTAAAATAATAAAATAACCTGCCTTATCTTCTCTGAAGACTTCAGGCTTTTTATGTATTAGAGGCATGGTGTCAGCTTTTAACTTAAGGAGACAGATAATGAAATCTATAGTGAGTATCATGTCATTAGTTATTTTCGTTGCAATCAGTTTCATCGTTACGTTGCCGGCTGGCGCCGTCCTTCAGGACCTCGGCACGGACAGTCTCGGCTACCGCCTGATCTATGACACAGACCTGGATATTACCTGGTACGACTATCAGAACAATGTGAATAACTGGAGCAACCAAGTTGCCTGGGCAAGCGGATTAACTGTCACTGCCGGAGGCAACACATATACGGACTGGCGTTTGTCAACAGCTGTAGATGGTGTCTGGAGCAATGGATATGACGGGACTACTCTGCTCGGTTACAACATAACTACCAGTGAGCTTGGACATCTCTTTTATTCGGAGCTTGGCAACAGTGGCGCTAAGGACACATCAGGAAACTCTACCGGATGCAGTTCGTTTGGTAATCCCTGCCTCCAAAATACTGGAGATTTCCAGAATCTGCATTATCTGCACTATATATGGACAGAGACGACATATTCAGTCTCTCCAAATTTGGCATTCATGTTTCAGCCTTACTCCGGCAACCTGACGCTGGCAGACAAGTCTTCCGGAGGCTATGCCATGGCAGTACATCCCGGTATGGTCTTCGGAACACCTGTTGTCCCAGAGCCGGTCAGCTCCGTGCTCTTCATTGTAGGCGGAGCCGCCTTAGGATTCAGACGATGGATCTCCGGGGCTTGACGACTGGCCGGTAGTGACCGGCATTGACAATATTTAGAAACTGGCGGGAGCGTGTGGGAATCGAACCCACCCTTCCCGCTTGTGGCGGGAAACACCGGTTTTGAAGACCGGGAGGGACACCAGAACCCTATACGCTCCCATATAGCCGGATGACTATCAGTATTTTAACGCAGTTACGTAATGATACTTAATTCTGAGTTATATTGGCAATATGGAATGCGGGAAAAGAAGTAAGCAGTAGGCGGTAAGCAGTAAGCAGTCACTTTCTGCCTTTGGGCCTATGTCACTCTGGGCCTGATGTGATAGGCGGTAAACGCGGGGAAAGGATAGTAGGCAGTAAGGAGGTAAGCAGTAGGCAGAGAGCGGGGCTGGCTCTGTAACTTTATCACATACATTGCGTGTTCCCTCTGATATGGTAAAAAAAGAAGGAGATTATTGGTGGGGAAGGAAAGAGGAAGAACATGTCATATAAAGAGAAGAGAGAATCGGAGAGGATACCGTGCCAGCTTGCCGGGGCGATAATTGCAGAGACCGGAAAAGTCGAGGGAGTGATAGAGGACATATCCGACAGCGGGATACGTTTTTCCACGCTTGCCCTGAGCAGGAAGATTATGCCACCGCAAGAGGCAAGGGTCATGTTTCCTGTATTTTCAGATGAGACTATACGCCTTGACTGTAATGTGAAATGGACCAGGACGAATTCAGATAGCCGCAGGATAGAGATAGGGATGCAGATAACAAGATCAGCGGAGAGATACAGGGAATTGTTGAGGAATATCTATCTTTCGAGATATTTATGAATCTGTCTGTTTCAGCGTTCTGATATGGGAGTGAAGTTTCTGATATCGGAAAGCGTAGAGACATATGATGGACGAATAAGCCGGCCCTGAATGATCTCTTCTATCCTGTGTGCTGACCATCCGGCTACCCGCGACATGGCGAAGATCGGAGTGAACAGCGCCTTAGGTATACCTAGCATGTCATAGACAAAGCCGGAGTAGTAATCCACGTTGGGGCATGTGCGCTTCCCTTTTTTCTTTCTTATAACTTTTGGAGCGATCGTGGCTATCTTTTCGTAAAGGCGGAACTCATCAAGCCTGCCGGCTTCAGAGGCAAGGGCATGGGCCTTTTCCCTTAGTATGGGCGCTCTGGGGTCGGAAATCGTGTAAACTGCATGGCCGAAACCATATATTTTCCCAGATCCGTCTCCCTTTTTACAGTCGAGGATATCGCCAAGGTATGACTTGATCTCGTCGTCGTCTTCCCAGTCGCGTATACCGGATTTGATCTCGTCCATCATGGACATTACGGCCTCGTTTGCACCGCCGTGAAGATGACCGGCGAGGGATGCTATGCCCGCGCAGATCGCCATGTATGTATCCGTAAGGCTGGAAGAAACGGTCCGTACAGTGAAGGTAGAGTTGTTCCCGCCCCCGTGCTCTGCATGGAGGATGAGGGCGATATCCAGTATATGGGCGGCTTTTTTATCCGGGAGCTCACCTGTAAGCATGTAGAGAAAGTTCTCGGCAGTGCTCAGTTCACTCATTGGCTCGAAGAAATTTGGTGATGCATTGCCCCCGGCCTGCATTACATTGTAGTTGAAGGCAATTATAGTCGGCAGCTTCGCGATCAGATTGATGCATTGGCGTGTCACTTCCCTGATGTCCGTGGTCTTGGGGGTTCTGTCATATTTTTGCAGTACTGATACAGCGACATGAAGCGCCCCCATCTGATCTTCGCTGACGGAATCGAATTTGATCACCTTCCGGGCGAGTTCAGGCAGATTTCGCAATCTGCCAAGCTCTTCTGTAAATCCCTTGAGGTCATTCGCTGACGGCAGCGTACCCGTAAGGAGCAGATATGCGGTCTCTTCAAAACCGAATCTGCCATCGCGCTCGACATCCCTGACGATTTCTTCTACATCATACCCGCAGTAATAGAGCTTTCCCGGCACGGCAATGTTGTGACTGCCCCTTCTTTCATAACCTTTTACCTGTCCCTTGCTTGTGATCCCGACAACAACTCCGGTACCGTCCATGTTTCTGAGTCCGAGTTTGATATTCTTTTTCCGGACCAGTTCGGGATCAAGCCCGTCATGGGCTATTTCGAGTTTGGTTATCTTTTCAAGCAGATTTTCCATAATTTCCATGGATACAGATTCTGCATCCGCATTTCTTGATTGTGCTGTTGACAGATAATTTTCTAATAGTTAAAGGCACACAACTGATACGCCGACATTTAGAATACCATAAAAAGGCTTCATGAGACCAATCTGTCAATAATCCAGCCGGCGGGCATGACGTAATAGTTTGAAATTTAAGGATTTTTAATGAATGTATTTTCGATCGACTCTGCGCTGATCTTACCGTCTGAATGCATTTTTTTTATTCTATTTATGAGCATGAAGACCGTCCTGTAGCCGTTTCTTCGGGCCTGCTCTATCAGTCTCCAGTCGTCTGATATGATGAATTCTTTGTATGCGTCGCTCAGTTGTGGAAACAGTTCCCTTCTGTAGCCCCGGAGCGACGCGACATAGAGGTTTAATGATGCCGTTCTCTTATCTTTTATGATCGCCGCAAGCGGGCCTGAGCTGCATGTGTCCGAAAGGATGTCCGCAACAGCCCGCAGGAAAAATTCAGCGCGGCTGTAAGGCAGGCTCATGACGAGGCTGTTCCACCACGTCCCGAGTAACCGGCGCTGTGAGCTGCCTCCCAGTTCATGATTAACAAATGTCTGCAACTCGGCTCCCACAATCTGATTGAATCTTCGTCTGAATGTTGCCTGAGTTATCCTGCTTTCGGTTTCAGGCGTGAGCCCGTACTCCGAGAAAGCCCTGTAGAGGGCCCCTGAACATCTACCGCTTTTCATCTCTTCATAACGGTCGTAGAGATAGAATCGTACTGTTTCTTTCCTTACCGTCACTGTGGTACGGAGGGTCATTGCAGGAGATGACGCCAGATCGCGGGCAGCTTCACGTTCTGTTATGACAACGGTTGTATTCCTGTGTTTGTAACGGTCAACAATTCTGGCGAGCAGAAATTGCGGCTTCAGGCTGTTGCCGAATCCCGCGCTATAGTGATAACCACTGCCACGAATTGCCCTGTTGATGGCGTCGGTGTCAAACGGATCGAAGCTCTTACCATCTATCACTATCGGCCTGAAGTCGGCATATTCCAGCTCTTCCCATAATGCCTCCCGCCTGTCGATCCATCCCCTTATATGGAAATCATCGATCTGCTGCCACGGCTTCAGACGGTGTTCGAATCTGTAGAGATCACGTAGTCTCAGCAGAAGACCACAGGGAGAGTATGATCCCCAGAATCTTGCATCCGAGATGTTGCAATTGAATTTAACCTGTGACGTGAGCGATCTTATGGATCTCATATTCTGAGGATAGCAGATCAGGGCCTTCCTGAAAAGGAGTTTCTATTTTTTCAGGTACTTTCTTACTTCTCCTACGCGTAACGTGATCTTGCTGCTGTCGAGGTATTCAAGGAAGGGCAGGGCATACTTTCTTGATGTCCCGAGCATGTCTCTGAATTCGCCGACGGTCAGCTCGCTCTTTGCGGAGAAGAAATCCCTCAGTCTGTTGAGCATGATCTCATGCTTGTCTGCAGATATGTATATCGCGTCGTTTATGCGGATGATGGTCTTTTCCGAGGCCATGATCTTCAGGAGTTCGGCGGTTTCCCTGGGGCTGACCCTGATTTCCTTCGCAATCTCATCCCTGTTCAGGGGCTGAAAAGCGGTCTTTTCAAGGAGTCTGAGGATTCTGCCCTTGAGGGCCTGTTTGTCTTCGCCGAGTCTGATTTTGAAGGATTTCAGCCGAACGATCTGTCTTTCAACGACGAGTTCATCGATCTGCCCGATGAGGTGCTCAAATATTTTCTGATCTACGCCCCTGTAGACGGAGCGGAGCTCTTCACGCGTCATGCCGGGCCTGAGTGGATTGTCCTTGTGGAAGGCATCAAGCATGCTTATAAGATCGTCCCGGAACTTTTCATACGCTTTGCTGTGAATCAACCGGCCGCCTGTACGCATCAGCACACTCTCCTTTTCGAGACGCATGATTTCTCTTTCCAGCTCAGGCTGATCGATCTTTATCCAGCCTGCAAGGTCTGAAAGGGAGATACCGTTAACGCCGCTCTGAAGTATCTTTACCGAGAGCTTTTCTGCAGTGTCGCCTTTTTCCAGAACGGTCAGATCCTTCAATCGTATGTCACGCCTTCTGCGGCGGGGAGATACATCGAGTATTTCTCCCCCGCCTATCGTTACAGTGGGGGAGAATTTTCGTATGATATACCTGTCGCCGGCCATTACGGTTACCGGCTCCTTGAATCTGTACTGGCAGAATCCCTTCTCTCCGGGACGGATTTCGTTTCTGTCATACAGGACTACCCTTGCTGTCAGCTCGGTCGTGCCTGTATGGAAATGGACGAGGCTGCTTGTTTTGAGAGAGACAATAGAGGCATCCTTGAGCAGCTCAATATCCGCATCCAGAAAGAGAGTGCTTTTCAGCTTGTCCGGGATTGTCACCACATCACCCCTGCGGATCTCTTCCTTGGCGATGCCCTGAAGATTGATAGCGACGCGCTGGCCCGCGCGAGCGGTCTTGATGTCACGGCCGTGACTCTGCAGACCCCTGACCTTCGTACGTTTGCCTGAGGGAAGAATCTCTACATTCTTGTCGGTTGATATACTTCCTGAGACGGCCGTGCCGGTGACGACAGTGCCGAATCCCTTCAGGGTGAAAATCCTGTCCACCGGGAGCCGGAAGATGCCATGTTCAGATCTCGGTTCAACTGTCATTGCAAGCTGCCGGATTTTTTCTTTAAGCTCATTGATGCCGGCTCCGGTGCGTGACGAGACCGGCACTATATCGGCATCTCCGAGAAATGTGCCACTGACGAACTCCCTGACCTCTTCCTGGACAAGCTCGATCCAGTCCGGCTCGGCAAGATCCGACTTTGTGATCGCAATGATTCCGTGCCTGACCCTCAGTAGGTTGCAGATATCAAGATGCTCCCTGCTTTGCGGCATGATGCCCTCGTCAGCGGCAATGACCATGAGCACGATATCTATGCCCCCGGCTCCTGCAAGCATATTCTTGATCAGCCGCTCGTGGCCCGGCACATCTACGATCCCGACCCGCAGTCCATCGGGATATTCAAGGTCCGCAAAACCAAGGTCAATCGTGATACCACGCTCCTTCTCCTCCTTCAGGCGGTCAGGGTCTGTGCCGGTCAGCGCCTCAACGAGAGTGCTCTTGCCGTGGTCTATATGTCCTGCGGTTCCGAGTATTACGTAACGTGACATAACAGATAAAATTAAAGATCAAAAATTAAAGATCAAAGATAAAAATTATTGTAAAGCCGATATGATGCAATTTGTCAGTGTCTTCACTTCTGCGTTCTGAACTGTCCTGGCGTCTAAAAGCAGGGCGTCTTCCCGTATCCTTGCAATTACAGGCGGATTACCTGTCCTGAGCCTCTTTTCGAGAAGATTGACCCTGATATGCGCAGGCCTTATAGATACACAGAATGTCGGGAAGTCCACTTCCGGCAGCGATCCGCCTCCGGCACGCGACTGATCGGGTACGATCTCCGTCTCAGCCAGTCCGGAGAGCGCATTTTTGCATGCATTCAATATCTTCCTTGCGCGCCGTTTTATCGACTCCGGGCTTTCGGTCAGCATCCTGAGGGTCGGGATATTCTTTATCGCCTTTTCCTGATCGAGATACTGCATGAAAACAGCCTCAAGTGCGGCCATTGTCATTTTGTCTATACGCATGGCCCGCATCATCGGGTTCTTCTGTATCTTCTGGACGAGTTCTCTTCTGCCGGCTATTATTCCGGCCTGCGGCCCGCCGAGCAGCTTGTCGCCGCTGAATGTGACGAGGTCCGTCCCTTCCCGGATTACTTCCTGGACCGTTGGTTCATCATGTATTCCATAGGGCGAAAGGTCAGTGAGGCAGCCGCTGCCAAGGTCAGCCACGACCGGGATGCGGTATTCGGCCCCGAGCTGAGCAAGGCTTCGCATCGGGACCTCTTCCGTAAACCCTTTTATTCTGTAGTTGCTCTGATGGACTTTCAGCAACATTCCCGTGTTTCCGCAGAGCGCATTCCTGTAGTCGGAAAGGTGGGTCTTGTTAGTTGTTCCTACCTCTCTCAGAATGGCACCGCTCGATTTCATCACCTCCGGGACCCTGAACGAGCCGCCTATTTCAACCAGCTCTCCGCGCGAAATGATGACCTCCCTGCCCCTTGCCAGCGTATCGAGACACAGCAGGACCGCGGCAGCATTGTTATTTACGGCCACCGCGTCTTCAGTGCCTGTAAGCTCCGTGATTATATCTTTTATATGGGAATATCTCTTGCCCCTCTTGCCGGAAGGGATGTCGTATTCGAGGTTTGTGTAACGGGCGGCGATATCCACGAGGTTGTCTACGGCCTGATCCGACAGCAGGGACCTGCCGAGGTTCGTATGTATAACCACGCCGGTTGCATTTATTACAGGACGGAGTCTGTAGGCCGAAAGTTCGGCTATCCTGCGCTCCATATCATCGGCAATGGAATCGAATGATGTATCGATCTCTGCCCCGTCGAGGATCATTCTGCGCTTTTCGTCTATTACCTCACGAATCGCACGTATGACGAGTTTCCGATAATATGACTGGAGCCATTTCAGGCCCCGGGGACTCTTTAGACATTCATCCACCTGAGGCAGTTGAGAGAGTCTTTCTCTGTTTTTCATCCGATTTTATAACTCAATACAAACGGGCGGGTCAAGCGCTCATCCCTTTTTGTCATGTTTTTTCATCTTCTCTGCCAGGGCCCGCCAGTTGCATGAATGCAGCTCTATCGCCAACCGGTGAAATGATCCGGTCTCGACGGCCTTCCTCCTGTCCGTCTCTTTTTTCACTCCGTAATAGGGAAGCATGATGAAAAATGCCTGATCCACGTGCCTTTTGACCGGCTCCATCACATCCTGCCTTCTGGAATAATATGGGTCCTCGCCGTCTTCGCACTTCCTGTTGAAGACATTGAACTGCCTGCATGCCATCGGCCTCACCGGGTGGATGGAGCATGCCCCTTCAATGAGAAAGGGACAAGCCGAACTCTTCCTGAATGATCCAAGCTGGCTAATCAGAATCTCCCTTGAGGGGGCGGCAATCTTTTCCGTTGCATACCAGATGATGCATTTGAGCTCAAGAGGATAGAGAGGGATATCCTTGTGCGTTGCGCAGCAGGTTGAACACCCTTTTTCACACGCAAGACGCATCCCCTTTCGTTCGGCTTCAGAGATTGCGGCCGACACACCCCGGTCAAGTATATGGTAACCCTTCAGGATGAGCGTCAGCCATGGCAGGTCCTTTTCATCATCAGGGAAAGATACGCGGGCGGGTATGCGTCTGTTTTTCTTTTTTGCCATTACCTTATAGAATAGGATAAATCCGGATATAAAATGAAGCAGGCTATTCTTACAGAACCGGGAAAGATAGGGATCATGGATGTTCCAGACCCGGAACCGTCTGCCGGTGAACTGGTCATAAAGGTCGAGGCGGCGCTTACCTGCGGCACCGACCTGAAGGCGTGGATGCGGGGGCATGACCTGATCCCTATGCCGGGCCCGTTCGGGCACGAGTATGCGGGTACGGTAGTGAAGACCGGAAGCGGAGTGAAGCGGTTCAAAGAGGGTGACCCTGTCATGGGTGTGCACAGCGCCCCCTGTCTGAAGTGCAATTACTGCCTCAGAGGATTTCATAACCTCTGCAGCAACATCATGAAGAGCAAGGCGCTTGGGGCCTTTGCAGAGCAGATGCTGATTCCCGCTCACGTGGTTGAGCAAAATCTGTATATTAAACCCGGCGGACTTTCGTTTGAAAAGGCGGCGCTGCTTGAGCCCTTTTCATGCGTGCTCCATCCATACGGCAGCTCAGGGATCGATGGCATCGGGACCGCCCTGGTAATCGGCGCGGGCCCCATAGGACTTATGCATCTGGCATACCTGATGATGAATGGTGTCGTGGTTGTGGTTGTGGATTTGTCTCCCGGGAGACAGAGGAAGGCCAAAGAGATGGGCGCTGCCACAGTCTGCAGCAGTGAGACGCTTGATGATGCTGTCGGAGAATTGACTGCCGGAATGGGTGTCGATCTGGTCGTGGAGTGTACGGGGAGAAAGGATGTATGGGAAGGATCGGTGCGTTATGCAAGACGGGGCGGTAAGGTGCTTCTCTTTGGGGGATGTCCCGGAGGCACTGAGGTCACCTTCGATGCCCGACGGCTGCACTACGATGAGATTACGCTTGCTGGATCGTTTCATTTTACACCTGAGGACGTCAGGAAGGCCTTTGAGATAATCACGGGCGGCATGATCGATTTCGGTCCGCTCATCTCAGGCGAGTATCCCCTTGATAAGATAGAGACCGCCTTCGGCATGCTGAAGGAAGGCAGAGGGATAAAATATGTGATAAGCGGCATGGGGGAAAGCAAGAAAAGCGAGAAAAGCGGGAAAACAAGTAGGCAGTAGGGAGTAAGCAGTAGGCAGGAGTTTGCGTTACCAGAGAAATACGATGAAGGTTGCGAGGCTGTACAGTTTTGATGATATTCGTGTAGAGGATATGTCTGTACCGGAATGCGGAGCGGGAGAGGCTGTGGTTAAGGTGCGGGCTTCAGGCATCTGCTCCGGTGATGCAATGCCATGGTATATCGAACGGAAGGCGCCGCTTGTGCTCGGGCATGAACCTGCGGGCGAGATCGTGGAGACCGGGGCGGGTGTGGAGAAGTTTCACCCGGGAGACCGGGTGTTCGTTCATCATCATGCCCCTTGCATGGAATGCAACTGCTGCAGGAGGGGTGATTATGTCCAGTGTGCTGTCTGGCGTGATTCAGCGATCGATCCCGGCGGTATTGCGGAATACATACGGGTGCCAGCCGTAAATCTTCTGAGGGATACTCTGATACTTCCCGATGGTGTATCGTTCGAGGACGGCACGCTTGTAGAGCCGCTTGCATGTGTGGTCAAGTCCTTCAGGCGGTCCGGGATGCATGAGGGTGATACCGTATTTATGATCGGGCTTGGCGTTATGGGAATGATGCACCTCATGCTTGCCCGTGAATTCGGCGCCGGGCGGGTTATCGGCGCGGATATGGTGCCCTACAGACTGGAGGCCGCAGGCAGACTCGGTGCTGATGACATAATAGATGTTTCGGGCGGTTTTTCACTGTCTGAGAGACTGAAGGAAATGACAGGCGGAAGGGGGGCGGAGATAGTCATTGTGGGCCCAAACAGCGCCCATGTGATGACAGAGGGGATAAAGTGCGCTGCGCCGGGCGGCACGGTGGTTTTCTTTACTCCCGCATTGCCCGGAGAGATGCTCAGTCTCGATCCGAACCATATCTACTTTAACGATATAAGCATTGTGACGAGCTATTCCTGCGGTCCTGACGACACTAAGGCCGCACTCGAATATATCCGGAGGGGACTGGTTACGTCCGGAAATCTCGTTACCCACCGCTACGGGATAATGGAGATTCAGAAGGCATACAAAAAGGTTGTTGAGGCACGGGATTCCCTTAAGGTGATAGTGGAGTTCTGAATATGAAAATACTGGTAGCCATGAGCGGTGGAGTTGACTCCTCTGTTGCGGCCTATCTGCTCAAGAAACAGGGTCATGAGGTGATCGGCCTGAGTTTCGAACTCTGGGACAGACGGGGACTGGGACAGATAAACACATGCTGCTCTGTCGAGACGATCAACCTCGCCCGCTCTGTTGCCGCCAAACTCGGTATGGAGCATATGACGGTTGATGTCCGGGATGCGTTCTACAGCATGGTAATCGAGCCGTTTTGTGATTCCTATCTCCAGGGGACGACCCCGAATCCATGCATTCTCTGCAATAAATTCATAAAGTTTGATTTTCTCATGGAAAAGGCGGGGGAGGTCGGGGCAGACCTGATAGCCACAGGCCATTACGCACGAAAGATCGAAAAGGATGGACGATTTTTCCTTGCAAAGGGTATCGACAGGGTAAAGGATCAGTCCTACGTGCTTTACGTTATGACGGACAAGCAACTGGAGCGCACTATTTTCCCCCTTGGCGGTATGGAAAAGAATGAAACACGGGAGATCGCTGCTGATGCGGGACTTGCAACCGCGATGAGGCCCGAGAGTCAGGAGATATGCTTCGTTGGCGATGATAAATATGCTGACTTCATAAGGGGTTTTGATCCTGAGGCCGTAAGCCCCGGACCTGTATATGACACGTCGGGCCGGAAGGTCGGTGAACACAGAGGAATCGCCTTCTACACTATCGGTCAGCGAAGGGGCCTCGGGATAGCTTCCCCTCACCCACTTTATGTTATACGGATAGACAGGGCGAACAATTCTGTGATCGTGGGCCCCAGGGAGGAGGCGCTGGTCAGGCTCGTGAGTGTCGGGGATCTGAACTGGATCTCGGGGGAGGCGGTTTCTGAAAAAACGAGAATATCCGCAAAGATACGTTCTACAATGATGGATGCGCCTGCCGTCCTGATCCCGGAAAGGGGGGATATGGTCAGGGTTGAGTTCGACGAGCCGCAGTGGGCTCCGGCTCCGGGACAGAGTGCCGTATTTTATGATGGTGAAATCGTCCTGGGGGGGGGAATTATCGTATAAAGGGGGCTTTTCTCCTCGAAAAGCTGGAAAATCGGCCTGATTTGTAAAATAATTGTTTAATTTTTTGGCATTTCAGTGTATACTTATCTGGACATGCCGAAATACAGGATAGGATGCAGCGGTTTTTTATATGAATCGTGGAAGGGGGCCTTTTATCCTGAGGATCTCCCGCACAAGAAGTGGTTGACATTCTATATGACAAAATTCGACACTGTCGAACTGAATGTCACATTCTACCGGCTGCTGAAAAAGGAGGCCTTCGAGAGATGGTACAAGGAGACGCCGCCGGATTTTGCTTTCTCGCTTAAGGGAAGCAGATTTATTTCACACGTCAAGAAACTCAAGGATGTAGAACTCCCCCTTGCGACATTCTTCAATGCTACTGCTCCACTATTAGAAAAGCTGGAGGTGGTGCTCTGGCAACTTCCGCCCAATCTCAAGCTCAACCTGAAGAACCTTGAAGATTTCATCGGGCAGTTGAAGCAGTACAGGGTAAGGCATGTCATTGAGTTCAGGCACAAGAGCTGGCTTACCAAAAAAGTATTCAACCTTCTCTCTTCCGCAAACATAGCTGTATGCATGGCGGATTGGCCGTTATTTATAGATGAGATGCCGGTTACGGCAGATTTCGTCTATCTGCGCAGGCATGGAGAGGGAGGAAATTATTCAACTAACTATACGACGGAACAGCTCAAAACAGATGCAAAGCGCATCAAGGAATATATGAAAATGGGCAAGGATGTGTACTTTTATTTCAACAATGATGCCTTTGCATTTGCGCCAAGGAACGCCTCGGAACTGAAAGATATACTCGAATCGATACTGCCCAAGTCGCTGAAGTCACAACCTGATAGCGCAGCAGAGAAGAAAAAGAAGGCCACGGCCGCCAGGAAGAAGACTGCTGCGAAAAAGTCCACGACCAAAAAGAAAGTGGCTGCTGCTCCAAAGAAGCCAGCGAAGAAAAAGACCGTTACCGCTAAAAAGAAATCGACAAAAAAGACATCCTCAAAGAAGAAGACAACTGCACAAAAGAAATCCATAAAGAAGGTTTCCGTCAAGAAGCCTGCGGCCAAAAAGTCTGCCAAAAAGAGTGCGGCGATCAAGAAGACGGCAAAGGCAAAGAAGAGTCCTGCAAAAAAGACCGCATCAGTCAGGAAGGCAGCTACGAAGAAAACAGCGACAAAGAAAACCACTGCGAAAAAGAGATTATCCTCCAAAAAGAAGAAGTAGTCATTTGTCTTGTTTCCGTGTCTACCCCGGACAATTTACAAACAGGGTTCTCCCGAGAAGTCATGGCTCAATAACCTGTTTAACGCGATGGAGTAACTTGCACTAATGACCAACAGAAACATTCACAGGGCATGGCCGTTGCTCAAGCAACAGGTAGCGATACTTGATCTTCCATGGCTCGAGGCCATGGTGCAGTCGGGAGACGGCAGGGATCCTTTCAGAGTGCTCGTTTCCTGTATCCTCAGCCTGAGAACGCAGGATCGCACGACCGGCGCAGCATCGGAGAGGCTGTTTTCGCTTGCAGGGGATGTAAAGAAGATGTCTCAGATGTCTGAAAAGCAGATTGAGAAGGCTATATATCCTGTCGGTTTTTACAGGGTGAAGGCTAAGAGGATTAGGGAAATATGCTCTGTGCTTATAAAAAGCTATGGAGGCAGAGTGCCTGATGAGATAGACGAGCTTCTCAAGCTGCCCGGAGTAGGAAGAAAGACCGCCAATCTCGTTGTCACCCTTGGCTACGGCAAGCCGGGAATCTGCGTGGATACCCATGTGCATCGCATTACCAACCGCTGGGGATATGTGAATACGTCGTCTCCGGAGAAAACGGAATTTGCTCTCAGGGAGAAGCTTCCTGAGAAGTACTGGCTTGAGATAAACGGTCTGCTTGTTGCCTTCGGGCAGGGGATATGCAAGCCGCTTTCTCCCCATTGCAGCCAGTGCGACATTTATCGTTACTGTGGGAGAAGGGGTGTGAAACGCAGCAGGTAGGGATCCCGGGCACAGGTTGTCTTGAATTCTTGACTGCTTTCTGTTAAGTTAGCCTATCAGGAGGCATATTCCCATTGATTCCCGTCATAACGAAAGGATAAATAAAAGATCTTTGGATGCACTGAAAAATAGTTTCCCGAAAGGATATTTACCCCTATTTATCATCCTTCTGTTCGTCATGATGATCTTCTCTTGCGCCACTTCACCGAGTGAAGAGGATATTCGCACTGCAGAGGCACTGAAGCGTCTTGGTTCATCATATCTTACCGGCGGCAATCTTAATTCTGCCTATGTAGAGTTTCAGAAATCTATCGAGCTGAACCCCCGTGACAAGGAGACGCTGAATTACCTCGGTTATGTCAGCGCGCGGTTCGGGAAGCTGGATGAAGCGATAGAGTATTACAGGAAGGCGATTGCGGTTGATCCGGACTACGCTGACGCTATAAACAATCTTGGCGTGATATATGTCAGGCTCGGAAGATGGGATGAGGCCGTAGAGAGTTTCCGTGCCGCTATTCAGAAGCCTACGTACCAGTATGCTGAAGGAGCATACACGAACATGGGCTATGCGTATTACAGGAAGGGCGATTATCAAGCTGCTGAAAAGGCGCTCAGGGAAGCGCTTATAAGGAATCCCATTTCGCCGAGGGCAATGCTCGTGCTGGGTTTAGTTTATGAGAAACTCGGCAGGGAGGACGATGCCCTTGATCAGTTCATGAAGGTGCTCGGGGTCATGCCTGATTATCTGGATGCTCACTGGGAGCTTGCAAACCTGTATATGAGGCAGGGCAAAAAGGCCAAGGCACTGAAACATTTCAGAGTGGTGGCGGAGAAGGACGAAAGTCCCGAGCGTGTGAGACGTGCCTCTGAATTCATCAATAAACTGAAGTACTGAATTCCTGGACCTGCATTGATGAGGATGTTCAGCAAGTATAGCCCGGACAGGTCATTCTACCGGTCGTTTTTTGCAGCTCAAAAACGGTGAAGAAATATTTTCAGAATCGAATTTCATGGATACTCCCGGACAGATACTGAAGGCCGAAAGGGAACAGCGCAAGATCTCCGTCAGGGAGGTAGCAAGGCGTTTGCGTCTGAATCCCGATTATCTCACAGCCATAGAACAGGACGCCTACGACAGAATTCCTGCCGAGGTATTTGCCAGGTCATATTTGCGTATGTATGCAGGAGAACTTGGTCTCGACGGCGACTACATCATCGCTCTCTATGAAAAGCGTGCGGAATTTGAAGCACCGGCAAAGGAAGAGCAGCCCGCATATGAGGATGTGAACCATCAGGAGCGGCGGCCGCCGGGGTTCAATAAAACTGTGGTCATAGCTGTTGCTCTTGCGTTTATCATGATTGCCGCCTTTTTTATCTTTCGGGAAAAGGGGCCGGAGGAGGTTCCAGGCAATATGCCTGTGCAGGATGTGGTGACAGAAACGTCCGGGTCCGGGACTGAAGTGGCAGGGGGGCTTTCTCTGAAGATCATTGCAGATGAGATTACGTGGGTCCGGGTTAGGCCGGACGGCGGGGAGCCGCGTGAGTGGCTTCTTCGCAAGGGGCAGAGTGTAGAGGTTCGGGCTCAGAAATTTTTTTTGCTCAAGGTGGGAAATGCAGGCGGTACACGTCTTGTCCTTAATGGAGAGGACCTCGGCGTTGCAGGAGCGCGTGGCAAGGTGGTGGATATTACAATACCTTAATTGATGCGATCAATGACTCTGATATTCAAAAGCAGTTGACAAAGCCGCGTAGCTGCTGGTATCTTTCTTCATTGATAAAAAACTTAATGGCTTTATTTCATAATAAACCGAAAGGAGGATTTACATGACAAAGGCGGAACTCATTGAGGCAGTAGCTGCGGGTGCCGATATATCCAAGGCTGCGGCGGCAAAGGCAGTGGACTCGTTTACCGGTGCGATCACGAAGTCTCTCAAAAAGGGACAGAAGGTCACTCTTGTCGGTTTTGGTACTTTTTCTGTGTCTAAGAGGAAGGCCAGAAAGGGGCGCAATCCCCAGACCGGCGAGACTATCAAGATACCGGCGGCAAAGCTCCCGAAGTTTTCGGCTGGCAAGGCGCTGAAGGATGCTATAAAATAATTTTCGCTTAACGTAAACGGGAGTCCTTTAGGACTCCCGTTTTTTTGCCTGATTTATTATTTTTCGAATCTGATCTGCAGCCGCTGGATCGAGGTTGCTGCGCCGCTTTTTTCGTTCACTTCCAGGATGACTCCTGACAGCATTGCAGGGCCGGATGCTGTTTCGAATCTGGCCGGTACCTGTGAGAGGAATTTCCCTATTATGATATCCTTTTTCACGCCTATGATCGACTCTGCAGGCCCTGTCATGCCGACGTCATTTATGAAGGCCGTATGTTCCGCAAGTATCCTCTCATCGGCCGTCTGGACATGAGTATGCGTTCCGATCACGGCGCTTACCTTGCCCTGGAGAAAAAAGCCCATCGCATATTTTTCGGAAGTCGCCTCTGCATGCATGTCTACTATTATGATGTCGGTCTCTTTCCTCAGCGCCGCCAGTTCCTGTTCAGCCGTCCTGAACGGACAGTCCAGTGGCGGCATGAATACACGGCCTGCGAGATTCAGTACAGCCACGTTTTTGCCTGAAGCGGATTTCACTACGATACTGCCGGAGCCGGGAGCGCCCGGAGGATAGTTTGCCGGGCGCAGCAGGCGGTCCTCTTTCGGGATGTATGCGAGGACATCCTTTTTGTCCCATATATGATTGCCGGAGGTCATCACATCAACACCGATTGAAAGGATCTCTTCTCCCACTGTCTTCGTAATACCGAACCCCCCGGCAGCATTTTCAACGTTGGCGATAACGAAGTCAGTCTTCAGTCTGTCGATCAGGTCGGGCAGGCCCTGCCTGAGAGCTCTGCGGCCCGGTTTGCCGACTATGTCTCCTATGAACAGTATCTTCATCAGGTGATCTATAGCATGTTCAGTGCAGGTGAATATTCATTTGGCATATTCCACATATCTGGACTCCCTGATGACAGTGACCTTGATCTGTCCCGGATATGTCATTTCGCCCTCTATCTTCTTGGCAAGTTCACGGGATATCTGAGCGCATACCTCGTCGGTAACTTCCTCCGGCTTGACGAGAATTCTGACCTCCCTGCCTGCCTGTATGGCAAATGATTTGTCTACTCCTTCAACAGATGTGGCCAGTTCCTCAAGCTTCTCCACACGCTTCAGGTAGTCTTCGAGAGTCTCTTTTCGGGCTCCGGGTCTTGCTGCCGAAAGCGCGTCGGCCGCGGCAACAAGCGATGCCTCGATGGTCGAAGGATCGCCCTCTCCATGATGAACGAGTATGGCGTTGACTACTTTGGCATTTTCACCGTATTTTTTTGCAAAGTCAGCCCCTATCTGCTGGTGGGACCCTTCTATCTCGTGGTCTATAGCCTTGCCGATGTCATGGAGTATGCCGGCGCGCTTCGCAAGTTTGGCATCGACTCTCAGTTCGCCGGCCAGCACGCTTGCAAGATAGGCCACTTCTCTTGAATGCTGAAGCACATTCTGTCCATAGGAGGTACGGTACTTAAGCCTGCCTATCAGCTTGATGAGTTCCGGATGGATGCCATGAAGACCGAGATCGAACACGGCCCTTTCCCCTTCTTCCTTAATGATCGCTTCGATCTCCTTGGTTACCTTATCGACTACTTCTTCAATTCGGGCAGGATGAATCCTGCCGTCAGTTATCAATCGCTCAAGCGCTATCCGTCCTATCTCCCTTCTTACGGGATCGAAACATGAAAGCAGCACCGTCTCCGG
>CAZZGC010000022.1:0-21359 GCA_964653915.1 uncultured Thermodesulfovibrio sp. | reverse complement strand
TTGGACACGTCTCCGCCGGCAAACAGATAGGCAGCCCGGAGTTCTTCAATGGAGCTGTACAGGTGAACGCTGAGCTTCTCTTTAACCGAAATAACCTGAGGTGTATATTGTGAATGACCGGCGCCCGTAGTGGCGCAGCCGGTCAGTATCATGAAAGCAAGCAGGAGAAGCATTATAATGTAGAGCACCCGGGATTTAGTTGCAAACTCTACCGACGTTTCCTGCTTCATGAGTATGTTATCGGATTAAATGTAAAAAACTTTAACTATTATGTAAATTAATTTGCCAGTTTTATATAACTTCTTGAAAAATCGGAATTATTTTAAAAAAAAAGAAACAGGGTTAACTGAAAGGAGATAAAAAATGAAGAAAACGATCATATATTTGTTAGGATTAACTCTCGCGGTGTTTCTGTTGTCTTGCGGCAGTGGAGGAGGCGGCAGTGCATCGAGCGGGACGTCACTGGTAACAATTGCGATAGGTGATGTTTCGGCAACCGGAAGTGGTATCGTTACTTCACAAGGATTCAGCAGTGCTATTCCTGCCGGAGTAGAAACTCTGGAAATAATCATAAGTTTTGGACAGGGGAAAATAGTCGATGAGGTACATAATGTCGCTGGTCAGGCCGGATTCGCTATAACGTATGACCTTCCAAATGGCGAGAATCTTTTCGAGGTAATCGCTAGGGATTCGAATGGCATTACTAACTACTTTGGTAAGACAATAAAATCTATTAACGGAGCTACCCTTGTCCAGGTATTTATGAATGCAATTCTCTGTAATTCCTACTCGGTCCAGGAAGTGCCGTTTCAGTGGGATGGGGCACCTCATCCTGAGTTGAGTGATTATGGTGATGATGAATCTCATCTGTACTCTATGCCGTGGAGTTTAACATTCTACGGCCAGTCATTTACCGAGGTGACGCAGGATTCCAACGGTAACATCTGGTTTGAATATAACAACGACGCTTATGCATTTGACCTGCCTACAGGCGGCGGTCATGGTCGGGTCATATCCGTCTGGAATGACCATCTGAAATCTTATTATTATGGTGACGGATATGAAGTACAGCACAAGTCGAGCCCTGAAAGAGTGGTTTTCAGGTGGGATACAGAGACATACTCTGATGCTGATGATGATTATGTGAATGAATTTGAGGCTGTTCTGTTCCCGGACGGAAGCATTCGTTTCGACTATCGCTCGTTCGAATGCTATTACTGTGATGATTCCGGCTCGGGGATCAGTAGTGGAGACGGAGTCAATTACATCAGTCTCACGGATCTCTATGGCTATGTTTATAATCTTGAGGGAAGAAGTTTCCTTTTTACCTGTGAGACGGCTCCTGTTGCAAATTAAGGCTATGAACTGATGTTGAAATTCCTTTTGTAAAAGCATGGGGATGAGCAATTCTCATCCCCATGCTTTTTTTTTGTACTGTCCCGCCACCAGACTGTTTTTTCGTGTTTCAGGAGATTATACTAAGATACCATGAAGGAAAAACGTATGCCCGTAATATACTGCCTGATTATATTATTGTCGTTGTTTGCAACTGACGCTTGTGTTGCACACGCCGTGGCTTCGCTTCCAACAGTAAAGATCAAAACTGCTCCATCCGAATGGGAACGATTCAGAAAGAGCAGACCTGCAGAGGCGAGCCCCTTGTTTATCAAGTTAATGGATAGTGCCGGAAAGATGGTTTATCATGGGAACCCGCGTAATCTCGCACGAAGGTTTGCCAGTCGTCGAAGGCAGAGTTACAGAATTTCAATTCCTGATCCGTCAGGAAGGCTGCCTGATAAGACTATAATTTATAGGGCGAAGCCCGAAGACAAAACGTCGCTTCGTGAATGGCTTGCTTATCGCATGTTTGCGGAGGCTGGCATAACATCACCATCTGCAAGACTGGTTCTACTGGAAGTGAACGGAACTTCTTTGGGCGTATTTGTCGAGGTAATTCCGGTTGATTCCCTCTTCGTCAGAAAATTATTGGCAACAAAACCTATGCGGCACTTCTATATTACGGTGATCCTAAGAGAAAGCAAAGAAAGCATATAAAGTCTGATTTTCTCCCTTTTAAAGTGCGCTCAGAATATCCTCTTGCGTATACTCCTGTAGTTTCTAAATTAGATCCAGAATATGCTGAACTTGATCTGTTGTTTCGAACGCTGAACGCCAAACCGTTTGATACCGGCAAAGCAGATGGATTAATTGATATGGATCAGTGGACGAGATGGTTTGCCGTCAGTGAGATTCTGGAGAATTCCGACAGTCCCTGGTATAAGGGTGCCAGAAATTATTCACTTCTCAAGCCACCTTCCGGTAAATGGCTGATTCTGCCGTGGGATCTTGATCAGGTTTATCGAGGGAAGGGCATTTACCTGCCTGAGACAAGGGTCAGGGGTTTGAGAAGCCTGTTAAGCAGTCCTGAATTCAGGCGTCTGAAGAACAATTATCTCAGAAAGTTTCTGAAAGAAAATTTTGGTGGGAAAACGATTTCTGCCTGGATAGATGAGATGAGCCCTGCGGTCGAAAAGGCGATCAGAAGCGGTGAGGAAAAGTCGGTTGATCTGGATGTCTGGAAAAAGGAAGTAAAGGAACTGAAAGAAATTATTATTAAACGTCATGCCATGCTGCTGAGGCTTGTTGAGGATGATAAAAGCAATCTTCCGTCTGATCATAAGAAGACGATTATGCCTCATAAGAGAAAAAAGAAGTAATGCCCGTTTCATTATCACACCTACGAGGTGTGACGGCAGGCCCGAAAAATGTGAAAATTACCTTGCCAATTGTAAGTGATTAATAGATAATATAAAATGTGCTTGATGACGATTCAGAAAGGATTCCTCTTGGTTTCAGGAATGGCATTTCTCTTGAGTTGTGACCAATGACTGAAGGTATTACGGTACGCATATTAGGTGATTCCGGTCCTTTTTCAAAGGCAGGGAAGAGCATTGGGTATATGGTGACGATAGGGGAGTCGAATTATCTTATAGACTGTGGCGCCCAGCTCTTCCAGCAGATCGGTGGGGAAGGACTCAAGAACTTGAGCGGTCTGATAATTACTCACTGCCACGATGATCATAAGAGGTGGTTTACCGATCTTGTTATGTTCTACAGGTATGCACCGGATATAGATGGGAAGATCCCCCTTTATACGTCGGAAGATGTAATTGCGGAGCTTTGCAAAATGGCGGAGCCGGCGCTTGACAGGACTCTCTCGGATGATCAGAAGCGTGTCATAGATGTACCGTGTAACACTTATGTTGATTTCAATTTGCTTGGTCCAAAGGCAAAGTACAAAATAATCTTTGACAGGAATGCTCATGCCGGGGGATGTTATTCAGTCGTTGACAGCCATGGTAACACTGTTGGCCCTGACCGGGCCAAGATAGTTATAAGTAGACGAACGGGCAGGCCAAGGCTTCTTTTCCGGGACCCTGACAGTGGAGAATGGGTAGAGCCCGAAAGTTACTATTCATATACTTCCGATCTGTTTTATGAGACTGAAAAGAATATTCTTGCCGGTCCCGAAGGTTTTACTATTGAAGCGATTAAGGCACCTGTATGGCATGGATTGTCCAATATAGGGGTCAAGATATCCAACAATGGAGAGACGCTTATTTTCAGTTCAGATACGGTGCACGATGTTGGCCTCTGGGAAGAACTTTATCAGGTCAAACATTCGCAGAAGCTCCCGATGTCTCCGGAAGAGTTCGAATCAGCTTCTATAATACACGGTGACATCAATGACTATATAGAACGGACATGGAGTGAGCAGAGATTCCGGGATGCTGTCAATGCATTCAGAGATGCTGTGGTTATTCACGATATCTCGGTCCGTGACAGTATAGTACATACGAGTTATAACAGACTTGAACGTACCACGCTGAACAGAGAAAAGACGATTTTGACCCACAGCCCAGACCGGCTTACGTCGCTGTGGGCACTTTGTGGACCTGAAAAACGTTTTCGTATCTCGGGTGGCAGGTACTATGAAATCGTTGATGGGGACTTGTATCCGATGAATGCCGATGTCTATCATAAGGAAAAGGGCAAATACTATGTTGGCTACAGGGATAATGAAGGGCCATACACGGTTTATGAAGACAGCGGCATGCACCGTCTCTGTCCGCCGGACGAAAGTCACGACGGCAGGGAACTGTTCAGGATTGCTTTGTACGAAGATATTGCCGGCCGGTATGTCCCCAGAATAGAAAGGGATAATGAATTCTACAGGCTCAGGGACGATGGACGAGTTGAGCTGATTACCGAGACCGATGCAGGCAGCTCAGGGGTTGTGGTGGAAGATTTAAGGAAACAACTTGCCATGAAGCAGGAAAACGTCTTCGCTATCGATGCCGAAAAGAGATGACATTCAGATTATGATTTTTGACGAGAGACCACAGGTCTGCATTGCATGAAATCGCGTGACAGATCGAAGATCACGATCATTGTGCCGACTCTGATCGTTCTCGTCACTCTGCTGCTTGCGGTCAAGACCCCTCCAATAATTGATGATTATATAGAAGGTCTGCTCGTCGATTACAGATTCAAGATCAGGAACCTGATATCAGCGCCGGACGTCCCGGGAAATATCGTTATCGTTACAGTTGATGAAAAGAGCCTCCAGGAGTACGGCAGATGGCCCTGGAACCGTAAACTTCAGACTGAACTGATTGAGAAAATATTTTCTGGAGAGCCCGCGCAGTTAGGTATAGATATTTTTTATCCGGAGAAGGAGTCGGAAGCTTCGGATAGCGCCCTGGCATCTGTATTCTCCCGGCGCAGATCGAAACTTGTTACAGCTCTCGGGTTCGAGGCTGAGCCCGGCAGGCGTCACGACGGTGATATAGAAGAGCTGCTTTATGATTACGCCTTCACATCCATAGAGAACTTCAGGCTGCTGAAGGCAGTCGAGGCCTTCAGGGTACTCTTACCGCCGGAACCTATTCGCAGCTCCACTGATTATGGGCATGTATATTCCCTTGCAGACAGAGATGGAAAGCTCAGGTGGGAATATTTGTATGTGAAATTTGGAGACGAATATTTCCCTTCTCTTGCACTTCAGATTGCTGCGCGTGCTATGGATGTTCCATTTGGTAAATTGAAAATTATTGGCGGCATGGGTATAGAAGCCGGCGGAAAATTCATACCTACCGATGCCTTTGGCAGGCTTCATATCAATTATTATGGTAAAGAGGGCAGCTTCCCCTATTTTTCGGCGGCTGACGTTCTGTCCGGCCGTATTAATCCTTCGGTGTTTGAGGATAAGATCGTTCTGCTTGGCACGTCGGCCATGTCCACCTACGACATGAAAGTAACTCCCTTCTCCGCCAATATGCCGGGGGTTGAGAAACATGCTACCGTTATTGCAAATATCCTCAATGGCGATTTTATACGCAGGCCGCCCTTGTATGCTGATCTCATTCTGCTGATTATCATCGGGCTTTTATCGGTACTGGTAGGTAATGTCAGGAGAGCGCTGCATTCATTTGTTCTGTATGATTTGCTTCTTCTGATTACACTTGTTTCAAATCAGGTCGCATTCAGTGTTTATGGACTCAGGCTGAACCTTATTTATCCGATGATTGCGCTGGCCGGCAGTGGAATATTCACGATCAGTTACCGCTACCTCATAGAGGAGAAGAAAGCGCGTGAGATACGAAGAATGTTTTCCAGTTACGTTACTGAAAGAGTAGTTAATGAACTGATCAGGAATCCGGAAATGGCCAGATTGGGGGGGGAGCGTCGAAATATTACCGTTCTCTTTTCAGATGTTTGCGGATTTACCTCTTATTCTGAAAGACACGCGCCTGAGGAAGTGGTTGCCATTCTGAACGAATACCTTACCGCCATGACAGAGGTGATCTTCAGGTGGGAGGGCACACTCGATAAATTTATTGGCGATGCTATAGTCGCTTTCTGGGGGGCCCCGCTGGAGCAGAAAAACCACGCGGAACTGGCCGTCAGATGCGCATTGCACATGATGAAACGTCTTGAAGAACTGAGGGAGCAGTGGGTAAGGGAGGGCAAGACGCCTCTTTCTATGGGCATAGGTATTAATACAGGTGAAGTGCTGGTGGGGAATATCGGGGCAGAGGGCAAAAAAATGGATTATACGGTCATAGGAGATCATGTGAATATAGGCGCAAGAGTGGAGGCCCTGACGCGGAAGTTCGGGACCGACATACTGATGACCGAGCTCCCGCTGAATGAAATTAGAAGACTTGTGGAAACGAGCAGAATAGGGCATGTATCGGTGCGTGGTGTTGGAACAGTCGTGGTCAAGGGAAAAGAGCGGCCGGTCAGGATATATGAAATAAAATCACTGCCTCCTTCAGCTTCATCTGTAATTTCGGAATGTACGGATGATGAAGTTATAAGGATGAAGGAAAAATGAGCCGGCCGTGTTATAATTCTGAAACAGGCTGTTGAAAAAAGTCATTCTGGCTGTCATTTCGATCCCTACCTGTCGGGAGAGAAATCTTAATATGATAGGAAATAAGATTCCTCGTCCCCTCCGGTTCCTCGGAATGACAAAAAACTGCAGTTTTTCAACAGTCTGGAAAGGTTTGGCATCATATTGTGGAAATGGAGAAATAATGCCGGAATGGAAAGAAGTTTTTGTGACGAGCGATGAAATGGAAGCGGAAATGATAAAGGATATACTGGAATCCGGCGGTATAACAGTTGTTATGCGTTCTTCAAAGATATCGCCATATCCGGTAAGCATAGGCAGAATGGGTGAGATAAGGCTCCTTGTAAATGGAAAGGATGAAAGTATGGCAAAAGAGTTAATCGCATCATTCAGCGGGGCGGATCGATAATGTCTGTTCTGGAATCTCTGAAACGGTCTGAACTGTTTTCTTTACTAAAGGATGAAGAGCTTAAGGCAATAAGTAATCTTTTTAAGGAAGTCAGCTTCAGCCACAATGAAACTATATTCAACGAAGGGGACCCTTCTGAGAGATTTTACATTGTAGCTGCAGGAAGCGTGAAAATAATTAAACATACCGTTATGGGGAAGGATATTATTCTTGAGGTAATGTCACCGGGAGATATTTTCGGAGGCGTAGCCGTTCTCGACAGGAAACCATACCCTGCATCAGCGCAGGCTATGGAGAATACATCTGTAGTTTTCATAGAAAGAAACGATCTTCTGAATCTCATGGAGGAGTATCCCTCATTAAAACTTGAAGTCGTGAAGTATTTCAGCAACAAATTAAGAGATGCCCATGAGATGCTCAAGAACATAGCAACGGAGCGGGTGGAACGCAGGATAGCCGGGCTGCTTCTGAAGTTATCGGAGAAAGTCGGCTCTGATGATGGTGAATACCGCAAGATAGATTTTCCACTTACACGCCAGGAGATTGCCGAGATGGTCGGCACTACTGTCGAAACATGCATACGAACAATAAGCCGTTTTCAGAAAAAAGGACTAGTAAAATCTGCGAACGGACGCGTATCCATCAAAGTTGCCGCACTTAAACAGCTTGTAGAAGAGTAATCTCTCAGCTCTCTACGGAAGCTTCTTCACGGGATTCCCTGAACCAGAGAAGCCGTGAATTAGAAATCACACTTTCGCATATCGATTCTATTGTTGCTGCTGGGTCGGCATCGAATGGCTGCTTCTCAAAGGGGCTGAACTCCGGTTTTGATCCTACCTCAAAAGCCGCCTTGATTTCAGCGGAAGATTCTTTGATGGGGTTGTCCATTAACTTTGAGAGCTCTATGAAAACATCCTTGTGCTGCCGCGACTCGCCCATCGGCTCGACAAGTTTTTTTACGTCCCTGAGCCTGCCGTTATATTTTATTATCGTCCCTTTTGATTCAAGGTAAGTCGCTGCCGGAAGAACTACATCGGCCTCCTTAGCAAGATTGTTCATATAAGAACTCTGAACCACGAGGAACCCGACATCCGGTTTCTTGTCCGCAGGAACATCACCTACCACGTAAAGAAGATCCAGACCACCCTCCATCATTTCACCGAAGGATCGGCCCTCGGTGACGAGTCCCATGGAGACAACGCCCTTTGCATTGGCTTCGAACGGCACGGATACCACCTTGAGATTCTTTAATAACAGTGTCAGGTTTTTGCTTGCCTTGAAGAGGGATGGATGGCAGAAAATCACGGGGCTGGAAGCCTTCATCAGTATCTCGGCCGCCTTTTCGATATCATCGTTGATCTCCAGATCCGACACCGCAGACCTGAGAGTATCATCAGCGTCAAGGCCCTTGTCGATCAGGCCTTTAGCAATGAGAGCAAGCGATGTAGCCTCGTCATCTTCAAAGTTGACTGCAGCTATTGGTCCAAGCCCCCATCTGCCTGTTTCAGGATCCGGTGGATAGTTGTTAATGTTGATTAATTGAGCGCCGCGTGCAACCGATTTTCTTATTATGGCATCGAGGGCAGGAAGCACTCTATCCCACTGGGATGCGTTAATTCCTGCCAGAACAATAGTATCGCATGAAGAGAAGTCTGCCTGATCGGAAAACTTTAGAGAATCGGCATCTGCATACAGACTTGCAGTTGTGTCGGTATTGCCTGTGCCGACTACTTCGGATGCGAATTTCGAAATTACAAAAGCGTCCTGATTCAGTATCGAAGCGGTAGATACTATTCCCGTCTTGTCACCGGACTTCTTCAGTCTGTCCGCAACAATTTGGAGGGCCTCTTTCCATGTGGCCTGCCTGAGCTCGCCATTTTCCCTGATCATAGGGGCCATGATGCGTGCATCGGAAGTCACCGATTCAAAACCGAATCTTCCAATGGCACATATATATTTTTCGACTGAACCGTCATCGCCACCGGAATTGACCTTTACAGGGACCCCGTCTCTGGAGCTCAGGACAATATCACAGGCGTTTCCGCATAACAGACAGACGGACTCACCCTTTTCATAATCCCATTCTCTGCCTTTCCGCCATCTGTCGGCTTCGAGTATGGCATTGACAGGACAGGCATCTATACAGCTTCCACAGAAAGTGCAGTCCGATTCGTGCAGGGGATTGTCTTTGGCTGTGGTCACCTTTGCCCCTACACCTCTGCCCATGAACTCAAGTACATTGGTGCCCTGTTCCTTGCATACCCTGACGCACCTGCCGCAGAGAATGCAGTAATCAGGGTCTTTCTTGATGAACGGGTTGGCCTCATCGATAGGGTATCCGAATTTTTTCCTGGTAAAGTTTGATTCCTTGATTTCATAATCGTAAGCATACTGCTGCAATGTACAGACACCGGCCTTCGTACAGGTCATACAGTCAAGCGGATGCATCGAGAGGATAAGGTCTATGACAAACTTTCTGACCTCTTCAACTTTTTCCGTCTTCGTATTAACGACCATGCCTTCCTTTGCTTTTGTGGTGCAGCCAATGACAGGCGCTTTCATGCCCTCTATCTCGATAAGACACATTCGGCATGCCCCGATCCCTCTCATGCCTTTGATGTAGCAGAGGTTGGGTATATGTATGCCGGCGGCGGCCGCCGCTTCTATGAGGTTGGTGCCCTCGGCAACCTTGACGGATCTACCGTCTATTGTAAGTGATATTTTTTTGGCCATCTAAACCCCCTTGAATATAGTTGTAAATTCTATGTCGCAAGTTGTAAGCGATAGTAACCTAAAAATTAACTGATATTCCATTTGCTTAACCCTTGACACTAACTGCTGGTTCATTAATATCCAGAAGAATAATCGCATTTTCCGGGCAAACACCTATGCAGTCTCCGCATTTGACGCATTTTTTCTGCCTGATCTCGAAGGGCTGATAACCGCTTGAGAACGGCCTCACTTTTTCACCATGAATCGCATGATATTTGCATACTTCTTTGCATATCCCGCAAAGGGTGCATTTATCCGGAATAATTCTGTATTCGATAAATGCCCGGCAGACCCTTTCAGGGCAGACGCCCTCAATATGTCTTTGAATGACGTCGGAATCAAGCCACTCGATAAGATATCTTGCCGTGTCTTTGCCTTTTTTGCACATGGAACCATCGAGCATGTCCAATGCAATTCTTTTCAGTTTGAAGATATCTTCTTCCACTCCCGATGCGTCTTTAATTCTGTTGAGAATGAGCCTTGCTTCATAGCTGCCCATGGAACAGGGGAAACACCTGCCGCACATCGGCCCGTCTAAGAAAGCGGAAATGTAATGCAAAGCCTTTTCCACAGCGCATACAGCAGATTCCGCCTCGTTTCTGATGTCTTCTACTTTGATTATTCTTTTATCAACCATTGGCTACCTCAATAAATCGCTTCTGCCATGTAAATAACTTCAGGCAGAACATGAGCGACGAGATCTCTGTACGTTATGACTCCAAGAAGTTTGTCGCCTTCCACTACCGGAAGGTGTCTGATTTTTTCCTTTGCCACAACCTGAATGGCTGCACTGATTTCCGTTGAAGGATCAAATGTGATGACTTTCTTTGTCATTAAATTCTTGATAGGTACGGTATCAAGACATACGTTATTATGGATGTATTTGACCACATCCCTCTCTGTAAAGATTCCCGCCAGTTTGCCGTCCGTGTCGACAACTATGACGTCGCTTATGTTCTTTTCGGCCATCAATTTCACGGCCGCGTCAGCATTCTGGTCATCAGTAACAGTGAAGATCTCAGAAGGCTTTTTGTCCAAAATATCCTTGAGATTCATCCTTGCCCTCCTGTCTATAATTGCAATATTTTCGGTTGGTACCTTGAAAACCTCTTCTAAAGTGACATGACGGGGTTTCTTGATCAAAACAGCATTGATCGGGCACGCGGTATAACATGCTTTGCACTGTGTACATGCCGTACGATCGATAAGGTACCTGTGTTTTGTCTCTATGACTGCGTTGAAAGCGCAGGCCTGTTTACAGAGACCGCAACGGAAACATCGCTCCTGATCAATCACAAAAGCGCCCATACCGCTGCAGACATTAGCCCGGCAGTATTTTTCGTAAACATGTTCTTCATATTCTTCCCTGAAGTATTTGATAGTACTCAATACAGGGTTCGGTGCGCTCTGTCCGAGACCGCACAGCGATGCTTTCTGAATATATTCGCCAAGCTCAACGAGCTTGCGTATATCTCCCTTTACCCCTTGTCCAGAAGTAATTCTGTTCATTATTTCCAGCATTTGATAGGTCCCGATTCTGCAGGGTGGACATTTTCCGCAGGATTCAGACTGTGTAAAAGAGAGGAAAAACTTTGCCACATCTACCATGCAGGTATCCTCGTCCATGACGACCATACCACCTGAACCCATCATGGATCCCACAGACCAGAGTGAGTCAAAGTCAACAGGGAGATCGAGATGCTCTTCGGGGATACACCCGCCGGACGGACCTCCTGTCTGAACTGCCTTGAATTGTCTGTCACCCAGCATGCCCCCGCCTATTTCAAAGATTATTTCTCTGAGGGTTATTCCCATCGGAACCTCTACGAGGCCGGTGTTTTTTACCTTTCCTGTAAGTGCGAATACTTTTGTGCCCGGTGATGTGCGTGTTCCGATGGAGGTGAAGTAATCAGAACCTTTTTCTATAATCACAGGAACACAGGCATAGGTCTCGATGTTATTCAGATTGCTTGGATATCCCCATGCGCCACCGCCCGGTTGCGAAAGCCTTGGCGGTCTGGGACGTGGAAAGCCCCTTTCACCTTCGATTGATGCGACGAGAGCAGTAGATTCTCCACAGACAAATGCCCCGGCTCCCTCCCTTATGTCGATTGAGAAACTGAAACCGGTCCCAAGTATATTTTCGCCCAGCAAGCCGAGCTCTTCCGCCTGTTTTATGGCGATCTGAAGGTTTTCCACCGCAAGCGGATATTCATGCCGTACATATATGAGGCCGTACCGGGCATTAATTGCATAAGCACAAAGCGCCATGCCCTCGATCAGGCTGTGAGGGTCACCCTCCATTATGGACCTGTCCATGAAAGCGCCCGGGTCGCCTTCATCTCCATTCGCGATAACGAATTTTACATCCCCCGGGGCCGACTTCGTATGTGCCCATTTTTTGCCGGCAGGGAATCCGGCGCCGCCTCTGCCCCTTAGATTGGCCCTGTCAACTTCCTGAAGCACGTCATCAGGACTCATGGACGATAGCGCCTTTTCGAGCCCTGCATATCCTCCGACCGCGATGAAATGGTTGATATTGCGCGGATCGATAACCCCATTGTTACGAAGCGCGATCCTGAGCTGTTTCTTGTAGAACGGTATATCGTTCATGAGCGGAACGGGTTCATCGAGAATGCTGTCACGGTATAGTCCCTGCCTGTACGGCAGATTGCCTATAAGTGAGTAACTCATGATTGAAGGTACACTTGAAGGGGTAGTCCTTTGATAAAAGACGTTCATGGGTTCAATCTTCAAAACCGGCCCTTTCTGGCATATACCCTGACAGCCGGTTTTTACAATTTCAAGATCAAGGCCGCGATCAGCCGCTTCTTTCTCAAAAGACTTGATTACCTTATTTGCACCGGTAGCCGTACAAGCAGTACCGCAGCATACTTTGGCACGGAGCATATCAGGTTTGAACGTTGTTCCCCTGAGTGTCTCCCTCAGTTTTTTCAGATCATCGATACTGTTCATTTTTGCCATCTTGTCATCCTGTATATGTCTTTAATTTAATCGTTGCACGGATTCGGCATTATTGCCGAGCCTGTATTATGATTCCACTTTCTTGCCTTCTCTGATATCTTCGACCAGCTCTTCAATCTTCTGTCCGTCTATTTCACCTACAACCTCTTCATTTACGGTAGCGACAGGAGCAAGGCCGCAGCATCCTACACAGCCGACGGTTTCGAGTGTCATCGCGAGGTCAGCAGTGGTTTCCCCCTCCTCGACAGAAAACTCGGACTTGAGTGTATCAAGGACTTTCGAGGCTCCCCTTACGTGACACGCTGTGCCTGTACAGACCCTCACTATCTTCTTCCCGCGAGGTTTGAAATAGAACTGTTTGTAAAAAGTCGCGGCGCTGTATACATCCGACAGCGGGATGCTTAGATTTTTCGCAAGCCGCATGAGTTCTTCTTCGGGAAGATAGTTGTGTTCTGCCTGTATCTTCTGAAAAGCATGGATGAGAACACCCCGCTTCTTTTCTGTCTCGCTCAGAACCTCGCCAACATGGCCAATGACTTCGTCAACCTTCAGATTCATTGATACCTCCTACGCCTGCATGTGGAGTTGCCGCCTTTTCAAGCTTTCTTCTGGCGGCCATGTCCATAAGCACTCTATCGGCGCCGAATTTGCCGGGCTCGTATTTCTTTAACTTGAGATTTTCTCTTGCCCTGTCAATGTAGTCCAGCGTCATCTGGAGCATCTTTTCAGGATTGGGCTCGAAATGCAGGGCTCCCATGAATCTCTCGAACCAGACTTCGGTCATGATTTTGGTTACCTCTCTGCTGGCCCCGACAGGAGAGTTACCGCCAAAAATAACAGGAACGCCTGATGCTGCAAAATAGACACCGATGGCGATCGCTTTTTCCGACATCCACTCAGGTGCTATGCCGACAGCAGGCATGCCGCCGATTTCGTCGGAGAGACCGCCCTCGGCCGCCATGGCTGAGGCGATAGTCAGGATTCTGGAGTTGTCTACACATGCTCCGAGGTGAAGGATCGGCGGTATCCCGATAGCCACGCACACCTCACGAAGCCCGGGGCCGGCATTCTCGAGAGCCATCTCCGGAGTAAGGTATCCCGCGGCACCGCACGCGGCTGAACCGCAGCCGGTGGAAACGATCAGAACATCATTTTTTATCAGCTCAACTGCAATGTACTTGTGAATGCCTGTTGAGGCAACCCGCGGATTGTCACAGCCTGCGAGACCGACTACACCACGGATTCTGCCAGCCATTATAGCGTCATTCAACGGCCGGAACGACCCTCTCCATCTGCCGCCCTGCATGTACTCGATGTACTCGTGAGAAAATCCGCCAATAAGAGGAAATTTTTCAGTTATATGACTGCCTTCGGTCTTCCTGTTCGGAAAGTTGTCTATTGCGAGCCTCACGATTTTTTCCGCTGTCTCGCGTGCATGATGTTCATCGTACTCGATATGAACTGCACCCGGAATCTGGGCCTTAGGGCTGGTCGTGATAATTTTTGTATGAAACTTCTTCGAAAGATCGGTAATGGCCGGCATGATGCACTGTACATCAACCGACAGAGCATCGATCAGGCCGGTCATGATGCCAAGCTCCTGGTTTGTAAAGCCGCCTGCCGTGGGAATGCCGTGCCTCATCAGCACCTCATTTGCGGTGCAGCACATGCCGCCAAGATTGATGCCTTTGGCGCCCTTTGATTTGGCATATTCGAGCATTTCCTGAGATGACGCTACGTCAACGATGATTTCAGCCAGTGAAGGCTCGTGGCCATGAACTACGAGATTGACTTCGTCTTCCTTGAAAATCCCGAAGCTGGCTTCCGCCTTGATCGGTTTCGGCGTGCCGAACAAAATATCAGAAATATCTGTCGATATCATACAGCCACCCCAACCATCAGCAAGGGCTGTGCGAAGACCGTGCATGAGCAGATGGTCGGGCTCATGGTCAACGCCTATAGCGGTACGATGCATGGCTTCAACTACCTCACGATCGATGCCGCGGGGTGTAATACCCCATTTTTCCCAGCGCTCCTGGGTCTTCCTGGGAGCACGTTTCACATAATTAATCTGACCGTTCTGCCTCCCGAAGTCCTGAAGGAAAGTCTCGGCAACGTCTTTTGCAACATCGTTTACAGGCCGCCCCTCAAACTCTATACCGAGAATGTCCGCTACTTTATAGAGTTTTTTGACGTCAGTAATCTTAAAGTCCTTTGCCTCGCCAGTAGCCGCGGCAAGGAGTGTCTGGGCCATATCTCTAGCATGATCGGAATGTGCTGCAGTACCGGCTGCTATCATTCTCAGCATATTCCTGGCGGCCACGGTTGCCAGTCCTGCGCCGCAAATCCCTTTGACTTCCGTTTCCGCGTTTTTCCCTACAAGTCTGCAGGGGCCCATGTGGCAATGTTTACAGCAGGCGCCTGATTCGCCGATAGGGCAGGGCTTCATTTTTTGAACCCTGTCGAAGCATGTCTCTAAATCGTGTTGTTCACCCCATTCTATTATCTCTTCTGCCGATGAACTTGCGCTTTTATGCCTTTTTACTTCACTCATTTAACCTCCCATTCATCGCGTGTCGGTACTTACACTATTCACTTGCACTATCGTTAAAACATCGGATCCATCTCCAGGGCGGGATGGCCGACGCTTGCGAGGTATTCCATAAGTTTTTCGGAATCCTCCGCGACTGTTTCGTCCGCTATTTTGTCGAGCAGATCCGGGACTCCTTCCTCTTCTGCCCGCTTCCTGAAATCCTCGCCGATGCGTTCTTTGAGGTTCTTTGTCATCCAGACGATCCTCTTGATGCCGCCATCGGCAAATAGGAATTTTTTGCTTGTAATAAAGTTGACTCCAATGCCCATGAACCCGGGATTCTGAGTGCCACCGCCTACGGTGCCGGCAAGCGTCGAAAATTTCATGCCTACGGGGGTCATACCGGTATGACCGCGCTGAACGAGCATTACACCATTGGCTTCCGGTATTATGGCAACGATACACTCGAAGCATCCACAGGATGTCATCGGGTTATCCATGATCGTGTAAAGGTTGAGAGACTCTACAGCTCCGCCGGAACTTTCTTTCAGATATGTATCTACACCTGACCATTTACCGAGTGTCGCATCGAGCACCTCTCCTTTTTTGATCGGCTGGTTTCCACCGGTCGGATCGATTTCGTAGGCGGCCTTGGTATCAAGCCAGTTGTACGCGCCGCAAAGACCGAGCCTTTCAGGACTGATGACGCAGACATGAGAAGGCGCGAATGACTGGCATAGCAGACAGGAGTAGAATGTATCAACCGACTCGTCCGTGAGGCCGGCCAGGCGGTGATCTCTTTCCTTGTAAACGGCCCGGGCCTGTTCCTGCAGCTCAAGAACGTCTTTTTCATCTACATAGAGAGTTATCTGTACCTTGTCTACGATAGCCTTGAACCTGTTTTTTGTCATTGTGTTGTGAATGATGCCGATATGCTCCAGAGTGATTCCGTCCTTTTGAGCCTGATTGCTTATACGCATCCAGACAATATCACGCTGACCCATATGCCAGAGTCCCTGGGCTTCATTAATATTGTGATGCAGTTTTCTTTCGATGATAGCCTCAAAATCCTTCTGCATCTTTCTTCCGGCGATATCTATGACAATTCCCAACGGCATCTGGCCGCCTGCCTTGAACCTCTCTTCCACATCGGTTCCAACTATGGTGACCTTGCCGTCTTCAATTTCCTCAAGTTCTTTTGTCCTTACCCATTCAAAGGCAGGGGTCCGGTTTCCGCCGAACTCAATGAACATGTCTTCTTTCCTGATACGTTCGCCCTCAAAGGCTGGACCGTAAGAAACCGGGATGGGGGGTTTCTCTACAGTGACCTTCAGACCCCTGACCTCAAATGCCCTTGCGACAATCTTGTCGTGGTCAAATTCTTTTTCTACATGCTCGTATGTACAGACGCCTGTAGGATGAATGACCGGAACGTCAGTGTCGCATATGGCCGGGTAGCCCATGTTGATGGCGCCGGCTCCGGTCGACCACTTGATATCGTCCAGTTCTCCCAGAACGAGAGCAAAGGCGAACACCCTGTCTTTCGTATATTTCAGATGAGCCTTATAGTCGCCCGGTTTGTTTCCGCCGAATATCATTGAAGCACGGATCGACCAATCAAGGGCGTATAGCGTATGTTCGGTATCGGGTCCGAGCGGCACTATATATGTTTCCCATCCTAATTCGACCCCTTTGCTCAGAAGTTGACGGGTGACGTTTGTCGTTTTTCCTTCCTTGTCTTTTGCTTCTCCGGAAAGAAATACAAGTATATTTTTTTCCTGCAGTTCGCGAACTATTTTTACCGCAATGTCAGCATCCGGTGCGGCTCCGATGATCGCAGCGAATCCCGGCATCCTGCCGTCCACGAGCTGAATCCCCAGATTCCGCTGAATCGTATCTGTAATAAATCCGTTGTAGACGTAACCGGTCTCAGGGTCGGTGGCGGGTTCTTCACCGCTCAGGTATCTCAGAGCGAGAATAATCTCTTCACAGAAGAGGGTAGCCATGCCGGAGTCCAGCGCTTCGCCCAGGTAGGGCTTCCACAGTTTTTCTTCAGGTTCATCATGCAGCATTTCCCTCGCCATCTCAAGTGCAACCTTCATGTCCGCCAGCGTTTTTACAGGGAAGGCGGTCATCGCATAAATTTGGGGCAGATAGAAAGCCGTATCAGGAAATTCGAATACAAACTCTTTCCCCTTTTCGGCTATAGCCTTTTCAAGCATCTCCTCCGCTCGCCTGAAGAGGCTGTGAGAAGCCCTGATCGCGGCAGAGGCAATTATTTTTGACATTGGTACCTCCTGTTATCTGAAATTAATATCTGTTAATTAGCATGACCGGAGTTGTTCCGAAGATTCATGATGTGAACGCGTCCAGTTTCAACGGCATTTTTCACACAGACCGAAGAATTCGATACTGTTACCCAGTAACTCAAAACCTCCTGTCATCTCCGGTGGTAAATTTATCCGGAACTCTTTGTGTATATCCACTACCTTTTTGCATTTGTTGCAAATCATATGGTGATGAGAACTTATGTCTGGATCATATCTCTTCTTGGCCGAATCAATCTTGAGTTCCTGAATACTTCCCTTCTCCTTCAATGCTTCAAGCGTATTGTATACAGTCGCGAAGGACATTGTCGGGAAATTCTTCAGCACCGCCCTGTATATCATTTCAGCCGACGGGTGAGACTTGTTTCCTTCCAGGTACTTGAGAATCGCCAGACGCTGCGGTGTAAGCTTTAATCCCAGATGCCTGTATTTTTCCATCACCTTGATCCCTCCCGGATACTGAAATCTATCATCTTAGAACAATTCTTGTCAAATAATAAAATTCGACAGACCTGTTAAGCCGCCCGGCTCTTGAGAAAAGTCGGTATGGCATTCGCTTCACGGGGACCTACTGTTACTTTCCAGCCGTCGAGTTTATCCTCAAGCGCTCCGCTCAATATAGCTACCTGTCCGGGAAGAATCAGTTCCTTATGGCTCACTTTATCGGCTATGCCGCTTTCCGTAATGAATTGCGCTATTTTTGCCGCAGTGAACTTTCCGGCGGCCCATGCCGTCAGCACCGAGAGGCCTTCACAGTCCATGACCGCAAGGTGACTCGGTACTTTGCTGTTTTCTATCTCACCGGAAACTATAAAGTATGTGAGCGAGAAATTAGTCGTTATCATAAGAGGGGAATCTGCCGAAGGTTCACCGATTTCGTATATCTTCTGCTCTACCTGCATGGGCACCTGCGGGTCTGTGTATATGTTCTGCCTGAGCGTGAAGAGCGCAAGGTTTTTCCATTTTTCAATGCTGCTCAGCACCACGATAGAGGCATATTTGGCAATGGCAACCGAGGCGATTGATGATTCCAGTATCGGGTCCTCTCTAAGAACGAAATTGATGACCGGATAACCGAGAGGTTTAAAGCTCTTTTTCAGGGATGCTCTCCTGATTTGAGTATTGTGTTCGATAATATCCTTGGCGGTCTTTGCTCCTGAATCCAGAACGATATCTTCGACGCCGAGCCCCTTTATCTTTTCGGTCAGTGCGCTCAATGCCTCCGGTCCGTTTGCAGAGGCGACAAGTGGGCATCCATTCGCCTTTGCAATGCTTGCCATTGCTTCGGCATTGTCTTCTGTTGCAGCACAAATCAGGGGCTTCCGGTCAGCAATAGCCTTGACGGCGGCTTCAGCGGCGGCCGTATCTTTGCAGTTCAGTATTATTGCCGCCTCGGGAGCCTTTTCAGCCACTGACTTTACGGCCTTTTCGTAAGTGGCGGCGTCTCCCGATGCGTACTCGACAGAGATGGCGTCTACTCTCAGTTTCTGTCCCACACGGTCTATCTCCGATGACGCAACTTCTGCCGCCTTGCGTGCTATTTCGTCATCGCCTTCATTGTCTTTTATATTGATTGCGAGTGCACATGGATTAACAAACTTCTTTTCATGCCTGAACAGTACCGTCTCTCCACCAAGCTTGACAGCCTTGTCACCGGTTCCGATAGCGAATGTTCTTATCGGCGGAGCCGAAGCTTCGCCCAGAGTCGCCTTGGCTTCTTCCGAAATGTCTGGACAGGCCGAAATATCTACACCGCCCTGAGCGAGTTTCATTGCAAAGGCAAGGCATGTGGGGAACCCGCATTTCTTGCAGTTTGTCTTTGGAAGGAGTTTGAATATTTGTACACCGGTTAATGCCATCTCAGTCCTCCATTTTTATCAATAGCTGAATTTAGTTACCTCAAATGACCTGAACTCATCCTGTCAGCTCATCTATCGTCTTTTCTACGTGTTCGACGGCGGAGGGATGCCTCATGACTAACAGATTTGTTCCTGCGAGCATCATCGAGGTAGCCGTTACCGTCTCCCATGCTATGCTTCTTTCTTCAATTGTGCCCCAGTCAGGGACTTCCGATTCAGGGGCGGAAGTCTCTTTTATTTTCCAGACGTACATACCGACATCACCGAATATCGGAGGCTGCATCGTCTGGTCATTCTGAGCGAGGCCCGCGAGCCTGATCCTTTCCATAACCGAGTAAGTGTATTCGAGTCCGTATCCGAGCGCAGAACACATCGGGTCGGTAATGAGCTTTCCCTTGTCAAATCCCATCTGGGTAATGAGAATATTCAGTTGCTTCGCGAGGTTGATGTCAAGCTCCGACATAGCGATCAGCTTGTGGTTGTGTGCGAGTGCGGCAGCAACTATCGTCTTGTAATTGCCCTCTTGAGCTTTGCCTATGATGCAATTATGTCCGCTTGCGGCTTCAGCGGCGGCAACCAGAACGGCCGAGTCTTTTTCTATATGGTTTGAACCGAGAATGATAAGCGGTACATCAATAGCGGCCAGTACATCCTTGATAGTTTGGGCGGCGTCTTCGGCCGACCTGTCTCCCCGGTCAGGGTGTGTGCTGACAAGCCTGAGCGCTATTGCTTTTGCGTTCAGGTTGTCCCGGCAATGTTTTGCCCATGTAACGGGATCGCCACTGACATCTTTGTACACATTCTTGACAGTATCCGGCCAGTCATCGGGAGGACAGTCCTGAATTTCGTAAGCTATAACCGGTCTGTTAGGCAGTTCTCCCTCAAACGAAAGGAACGGCGGGGTATTTTCCCCTCCTATCGTGAGGGCATTATCTCCGGTACCGAAATCAACCGGAAGGACTCTTCCACTGAAACTCTCTTTTGGCACAACGTATGACATATCAACCTCCAGAAGATTAAAGATCAAAAATTGAAAATCAAAATTAAGGAGTTCCTAATTTATTGTTTTTGATCTTTAATTTATTATTTTTTTGTCACATTTCCAGATATGAGTGGGCATACAGCGTGTTACCCAGAAAGATATCGGTTGTTTTCATAACATCCATAAGATCCTTGTCAAGCGGATTGGCAATAGCCGCTGTAAGACCCTCATACATTAATAATGTAAGGTAAACCCTGTCGATGAGGCTTCGCATCCGTTTTGGCACACCGTTTGAAATATTACTCAGGCCGACAACCGTTTTCATCGGGGGGTCGTTGAGTTCCTGAAACATTTTTATTGCCTTAATCGAGTGCATGGCCTGATCCTGAGTCGTGCAGACCTGCAGAATCAGGGGATCGAGGTAAATATCTTCCAGAGATACACCATATTCTGCGGCCCTTGCCATGATTTCGGCCGCAATGGCGCAGCGTTCCTCGGCGTCTGCAGGGAGACCGCCCTTTCCGACGGTAAGAGCGATAATTTCGGCGTTATATTTCGCTGCCAGCTCGAGCATGCCGAACCTCTCGGGATCATTCGATGTTGAATTTATGAGTGGTTTTCCCCAGTTATTGTTATGAACCTGAAGCCCGGCCTCAAGTGCTGATGCATTTGTGGTATCGAGACAGAGCGGAGCCTCAACAACCTGCTGGATGCTTTCAACCATCCATTTCATAAGGTCTTCACCTTTGTCCTCGGCTGGACCGATGTTGACATCTATAAAGTGGGCACCGGCTTTCCACTGGGCTTCAGCCAGCTCCTGGATGGGTTTCGGATCACGGGCATTCATCGCCTCTCTGACCTTCTTTGCGATGACGCTTATCTTCTCGCCGATTATGATCATGCTGGTCTTCTCCTTTTTGATAAATTGAATTTGTAATTAATTTAAAATTATATGTTACGCAGAAATCCACTGCTCCGGAATTTCAATGCTAACCATATGCCGCAATTTATTTAAAAAAGAAACCTGTCAATACCTGAGAAAAGCATTAAATTATACCATAGAAGTTTTAAAAT